>CAIXFY010000049.1 GCA_903918885.1 uncultured Verrucomicrobia subdivision 3 bacterium | reverse complement strand
TTCGGAAAAAATCCATAAGCTTTGGGAAGGACTCGGCTACTACACGCGCGTCCGCAATTTGCAAAAGGCCGCGCAAGTTATTGTGGAAAAACACGGCGGTAAGTTTCCCGAAAAGTTTGATGAGGTTTTAGCGCTGCCGGGCATCGGCCGCTACACCGCCGGCGCGATTTGCAGCATCGCCTTCAACCAGCCCACGCCGATTCTCGACGGCAATGTCATCCGCGTCCTGACGCGCCTCTTCGGCATCGCTGAAAATCCGAAGGAAAAACAAACCAACGCGCGACTGTGGCAACTGGCGGAAGAGTTGGTGTTGAATTCAAAATTAAAAATTAAAAATTCAAAACTGTGCTGCTCTCATCTCAACCAGTCGCTGATGGAACTCGGCGCGCTGGTCTGCACGCCGCGCAATGCGCAGTGTTTGATTTGTCCCGTGAAGAAACTGTGCGTTGCATTCAAAGAAAACCGCGTGGAGGATTTGCCGAACCTCGGCAAACGCGAGACAGCGACGGCGCGGCATTTCATCGCGTTCGCCATCGAGTGCGACGGCAAGTTTTTGGTTCAGCAAAGACCGGCGGGCGTGGTGAATGCGCATCTCTGGGAATTTCCGAATGTGGAAATCACCGATGCCCCCTCATCCCGTCCTTCTCCCCCAGCGGGGGAGAAGGTGGCCGGAGGCCGGTTGAGGGGGAACGCGTCTGCTTCCGATTCCCTCGCCACGGCAACAACTGAATTCCAAAAAAATTTCGGCGCGAAACCGAAGGCGATTCAGCCGCTGCGCACGGTGAAGCATTCCATCACGCGCTATCGCATCACGCTGGAGGCGTTTTCCGTTTCGTTGGCGAAACGACCGGCGAACGCGAACGGCCGATGGCTCGCGCCGGCAGAGTTTGATTCGCTCGCCTTTGCCAGCGCCCATAAAAAACTCGCCAGCGCCGCCGCGAAAAGTATCCTGTCAGGCCGATGATTTACTTCGATTATAACGCCACCGCGCCCGTGATGCGCGAGGCGCGCGAATCGTGGTTGCACGTCACCGAGAAGCTCGGCGGCAACCCGTCGTCCATGCACCAGTTCGGCGCGAAGGCGTCCAACGCGCTTGCCGACGCGCGCGAGAAGCTCGCGGAAATGCTCGGCTGTCATCCCCTCGACCTGATCTGGACCAGCGGCGCGACCGAGGCGAACAACATGGTGATGCACCATTTTGCCAAGAAGCTCGGCACGACGGGCGAGGTGTGGATTTCCGCCATCGAGCATCCGTGCGTGTTTGATTCCGCGCATTATTATTTTGGCAAGCGGGCGAAACTCATTCCCGTCACGCACGAAGGCGTGATTGACATGGACTGGCTGACGACGGAGCTGGCCGATTCCCGTCCGGCGCTCGTCACGGTGATGGCCGCAAACAACGAGACCGGTATCATCCAGCCGTGGCGCGAGGCGCGCGCGATTTGCCATCAATACAAGGTGCCGTTTTTCACCGACGCGGTGCAATTCATCGGCAAGATGCCCATGACCGGCTTGGGCGAATGTGATTTTGTCAGCGGCGCGGCGCACAAGTTTGGCGGGCCGCGCGGCGTGGGCTTTTTGAAAATTCCGCACCGCAGCCAAATCACTCCGTTGCTGCACGGCGGCAAGCAGGAAGGCGGACGCCGCGCCGGAACGGAAAATCTCGCCATCATCGCCGCGATGATGGCGGCGCTGGAAGTGCGTGAGAAACAAATCCTCCGCAGCGAACATCTGCTCCGCAAAGTCTGGCGCGACAATTTCGAGGCGCAGTTTCTCCGCGCGCTGCCCGGCGCGACGGTTATCGGCCAGAACCAGTCGCGCTTGTGGAATACCGTTTCCGCGTTGATGCCGGACGGCGACCGCAAGCTGCAATGGGTCATCCGGCTCGACAAGGCGGGCTTCGCCGTCAGCACCGGCTCCGCCTGCACGACGGGCAAAGAGGAACCGTCGCACGTTTTGTCGGCGATGGGTTACAAATCCGCACAAGCCCACCGCGCGGTGCGGATGAGCGCCGGCTGGGAGACGACGGAAGCCGATTGGGACGCGCTGCTCAAGGCCGTGGTCAAAGTCCACGCCGAGATGCAGCACAAGGCGTAGTTCGTGCCGAAAGATTTTTTAAAGTTCTGCTCGACAATTTTCGTGGGCAGTTTCAAATAATTCCCGGCATGGGCAAAAAAATCAAACGCATCGGCATCCTCACCGCTGGCGGCGACAGCCCCGGCCTCAATGCAGCCATTCGCGGCGTCGGCAAAACGGCGCTCGGCTACTACGGCATGGAGATTATTGGTTTCCGCGACGGCTTCCGCGGGCTGGTGGAAAATCGTCGGCTCAAGCTCGACAAGCACACGCTCGCGGGCATTCTCACGGTCGGCGGCACGATTCTCGGCACGAGTCGCGACAAGCCGCATCGCATGGTCATAGACGGCCGCACACGCGACATGACCGAAGTCATCAAGGAAAATTACAAGAAGTGGGGACTCGATTGTATCGTCTGTCTCGGCGGCGGCGGCACGCAGAAAAACGCGTTGCGCCTGCATCAGGCCGGATTGAACGTCATCACGCTGCCCAAGACGATTGACAACGATGTGGCGATGACGGACTCGACGTTTGGCTTTGCCACCGCGCTGGACATCGCTACTGACACGCTCGACCGATTGCACAGCACGGCGCACAGTCATCACCGCATCATCGTTGCGGAAATCATGGGGCATCGCGCGGGCTGGCTGACGCTGGGCGCGGGCATCGCGGGCGGGGCGGACGTGATTTTGATTCCCGAAATTCCCTACGACGTGGAAAAAATCTCTGGGGCCATCAAGCGCCGCAGCCGGAATGGAACGAACTTCAGCATCGTGGCCGTAGCCGAGGGCGCGATGAGCCGGGACGACGCGCGGGCATTGTTGGCCGCCGAAAAGAAATTGGAGCGTGCGAAAAATCTGCACGACAAGAAGGAAGCAAAGAATGAACTCGCGGCACTCGACGTCCGGCACGCGGGCAACACGATGCGCCTCGCCAAGCAACTGGAAGAACTCACGCATCTCGAATCACGCGTGACGATTCTCGGCTACGTCCAACGCGGCGGAACGCCCTGCGCCGCTGATCGCGTGCTGGCCACGCGGTTGGGCAGCGCGTGCGCGGACCTCATCAACGAGGAGCATTACGGCGTGATGGTTGCCGCGCGCGGCGACGGCACAGAACCGGTTCCGCTGGAGAAGGTCGCCGGGAAACGCAAGATGGTTCCCATTGACCATTCTTGGGTAAAAACTGCTCGTCGCGTGGGAACATGTTTGGGAGATTGACCGCCATTTTGAATTCCCTCCTGGATGATTTTACGTCCGGTCTGGTGCGTCGCATCTTCGTGCGGGTTTCCAGCTAGCAGTTTAGACTGGTAAAATAATTGCATGAACATCACGTTCCGGCTCCGTTTCAGCACCCAGCCCGGCCAATCGCTCTGGCTCACTGGTGGCCATCCCCTGCCCGACCACCCGGTCGCAATGAAATATCTGGATTCGGAATTCTGGCAGGTGACAATTCCGCTGACCACGTTGGTCGCTGACCAACCGCTGAATTATTCCTACATTCTCCGCAACGCCGACGGCTCGCAGACCACCGACTGGGGCAAAAACCGTTGCCTCGTGCCCGCCGGCTTCAATTCTCCCGAATTGCTCGTCGTTGATTCCTGGAACCACGCCGGTTTTTTTGCCAACGCCTTTTACACCCGGCCGTTTAAAAAAATTCTCCTCGCAGAAAATCTGCCCAAAGCCAAAACCAACGCGCCGCAAAATCCAACTCACACCTTCCGCGTCAAAGCGCCGCTACTCGCCAAAGGTCAAACCTTGTGCCTTATCGGCGAAAGCGCGTCGCTGGGAAACTGGCAGACCACCGCGCCCATTTTGCTCGCCCGCAAGCCGGATGAAGATTTTTTCTCGGCGCAGCTCAATCTCCACGGCCAACCGGTTCCCATCGCCTACAAATACGGCGTGTTTGATTTAGAAAAAAGCTCCTTCGTCCGCTTTGAGGGCGGCGAGAATCGATTACTCACCGCGCCGCCGACGCGCCACCAGCATGTGCTGATTGACGATGGTTTTGCCGTGCTCCCGGCGGACACTTGGCACGGCGCGGGCGTAGCCGTTCCGGTTTTCAGCCTGCGCAGCCAGAAAAGTTTTGGCGTCGGCGAGTTTGCCGATTTGAAACCACTCGCCGACTGGGGCAAAAAAGTTGGGCTGAAACTTATCCAACTTTTGCCCATCAACGACACGGTTGCGACCAAGACCTGGAAAGATTCCTATCCCTACGCCGCGATTTCCGCGTTCGCATTACATCCGCAGTATCTCAACCTCGCCGCCGTCGCGAATCCCAAAAACAAGCCGCTGCTCAAAAAGCTGGAACCCGAACGCCAGCACCTCAACGCGCTCGACGCCGTGGATTATGAGGCCGTGATGAAGGCAAAGTTGGGTTTTCTGAAAAAAATCTTTCCGTCGCAAAAAATCACAACCTTCCGCGCGAAGGAATACAAAACATTCTTCGCCGAAAACGAACATTGGCTCGTGCCTTACGCCGCATTCTGTTTTTTACGCGATAAGTTCGGCACCGTTAATTTTAGTCGATGGCCAGAGCACCAGAATTTTGAGGCCAAAAAAATCGCCGCGCTGGCGCAGAACAACGACGACATCGCGTTCCATTATTTTCTCCAGTATCACCTGCATTTGCAACTTCGCAACGCCACGGCACACGCGCGCAAATGCGGACTGGTCGTGAAAGGAGACATCGCCATCGGCGTGTATCGGCACGGCGCGGATGCATGGCAGTCGCCGGAACTTTACCACATGGACATGCAAGCCGGTGCACCGCCAGATCCGTTCGCGGCAAAGGGGCAGAACTGGGGCTTCCCGACTTACAACTGGCCGCGCATGGCGGCGGACGGCTTTGCGTGGTGGAAACGGCGGTTCGCACAGATGGGAAATTATTTCGACGCTTTCCGCATTGATCACATTCTCGGCTTCTTCCGTATCTGGAGCAGCCCGGCACACGCGGTCGAGGGCATCCTCGGCTACTTCGTGCCAGCCATCGCCGTCGAGCCAGGCGAATTCGCGGGGCGCGGGATTCACATGGACTATGACCGGCTGACGAAACCGTTCATCAGCGACGCGGTGCTGCACGAGACTTTCGGCAGCGACGCGAATTTCGTGCGGAAAAAGTTTTTACAGCCGACCGGTCACGGCCATTACGCGCTGAAACCGGAATTCGCCACGCAACGACAAGTGGAAAATAATTTTGCAAAACTCAAACCCAGCGAACGCAACGCAAAACTGAAAACCGGCCTGTTCGATTTGATCAGCAACGTCATTTTGTTCGACGTGGACGGCAAATTCCATTTCCGCTTCGGCATCGAGCAGACGGCGTCGTTCAAAAACCTCGCGCCCGACCAGCAGGCGAAGCTGAAGGATCTTTATGTGGATTATTTTTTCCGGCGGCAGGACGATTTCTGGATGCGCGAAGCGATGCAGAAGCTACCCACGCTCAAGCGCGTCACGGACATGCTCATCTGCGGCGAAGACCTCGGCATGGTTCCCGCGTGCGTGCCGGAAGTGATGCGCGACCTCGGCTTTTTGAGCCTGGAAATCCAGCGCATGCCCAAGGCGATGGGCGTGGCGTTTTCGCGCCCGGCGGATGCGCCGCATTTGAGCGTGGTCACACCCTCGACGCACGACATGAGCACGATTCGCGGCTGGTGGACGGAGGACGCGGAACTGACACAGAAATTTTTCAACGACGAACTTGGCGGCCACGGCGCGGCACCGCGTGAGGCCACACCAGAAATCGTCGAGGCCGTGGTGCGGCAGCATTTGGCGTCGCCGGCGATGTGGAGCATTTTTCAGTTGCAGGACTGGCTGGGCATTGACGGCCACCTACGCCGCGTAGACGTGGAGGCGGAGCGCATCAACGTGCCGGCGAACCCCAGTTTTTACTGGCGCTACCGGATGCACCTTGATTTGGAAAAATTGAACCGGGCGAAGGATTTCAACGCGCGAATCCAACAACTCATCACCGACGCTGGCCGGTGATTTTATTAATTTGTTAAACAAAAAAGCCCCGGAAATTTCCGAGGCTTTTATTTTTTGCGAGCTTCAAGGAATCAATTGAATCTTGTAATACCGCGCGGAGTTGGTCGGGCTATTGGTGTAGGTAAGCGTCGAGGAACTCGCCGTGAACGTTCCGCTGTAATTCGTAAAGGGAATGGCCAGATTGGTCGTGGACCAAACCTGATAGACCAGACCGGAGATGCTCGACCAGTTCAGGGAATTTTTGGCAGGCATGCTGGCCACCGGCGGATTCACCAACGCGACCGAACTGCTGCTGGCGCTGGTCTGACCTTCGATGCCGGCGTTGTTGATGGCCGTCACCGTCGCGTAAAGATGCGCGCCCAAAGAACCCGAAACGGTGAGCGACAAGCCGGAGTTGGTGCCATTGAAAACATCGGAGCCGCCCGGCGTGGTGCCGATGCGAACGTGGTAGCCGAAAATCCCACCCTCATTGTCCACGACCGCTGGCCAGGAGAAGGTGACGTTTGTGCCGAGGATGTAATTATTGGTGGAGCCAATACCCGGCACGCCGGCCGACGGCGGCGGCGTCACGTCGTAAATTTTCAGATACTGCGCCTCGAACGGCGCGTTGGTCCAGCCGGAATCGGTGCTGGGCACGGCGTTGAGGCCTACATAAATGCCGCCGGAAAGAATGTTGCTGCCGTAATAGCCACCACCGGTGTTCGTCGGCCACAGCCAGACGTTGCGACGGCTGGAATCCCAAGCCGTGTAAGCGGAAATGTTTTTGACGTTGTAGACACGACCGGGCTTGATGCCGAAAAGGTTCGTGCCGTTCTGTGTAATGTTGATATTAAACCAGCCCGACTGGTAATTGTTGCGGTCAAGGTTGGCGAAGGCGAAAACCACGTCACTCAAATTCGGAGCGGCGTTGGCCGCAACATATTTGGCGACCGAATAGACGTAACCCTGCGCGACCCCGTTGGTTTGATCCAGAAAATAGCGGTTGGAATTGCGCAGCGCGGGACTAGCGGCGCGCGCCTGGTTGACGGCCGAATAGACCGGCTTTAGAAAATCCGCGCCATTGCTCCGGTTGGTGAAAATCGGCTGCATGGAATTGTAGGTTTTGAACTGCGGAATGCTTTTTCCAAAATTCAATTCATAATTGTTGAATCCATAATTGGCAGAGACACCCAGTTCTTCGCCGTAGAAAATCATCGGCGCGCCGTCAATGGTGCCGAGCACCGCGTGCCGTATGAGCGCTTCAAACGGAATGGTGTAACTAGGCTCATCGTGAGAAACATGGTTCAACAATACAAGCCCCTGACCGTAGGCGCTTCGACGAGCCTCAAACGCATTGCGATAGTCACTGGTGTAGACAAACGGACGCGATGGTAGATTGGTCTCGATGGCAAAAATCAGATTCTCGTTCAGAATGTCGAAGTGACGGTTGGAACGGTAGCCCACTTGATTGCCGTCGAGCGACTCGGCCATGAACACAAAATCCCATTTGCGGCTGCGAGTTTTGTTAATGATGTATTCCCAGCACTGCGGCGGTAGACCCTGACCGAAATCGGCGCGCACACCGTCAATGCCCTTGCCAGCGGTCTGGCTGGCTGGCGTGCCCTGCGGACAGCCGGTTTTGTCGAGCCAATAGAGAACGCAGTCCGAAAAATAGCGCCACACATTCTGCGTGGTTTTGTCGAAATGGCCGTGCCCGCTGCCAAAAGAATTGGAATCGTCAACACCGGATTCCACGCCGTTGGTCTGGTTTATCGAATAGTCAAACCAATCGCCCTCGTTCGTGTAATTGGCTGTCTGGCTGGTGTTGGCCACCAGCGCAGCGTAACGGCCAAAGAAAATGTCGGACACATCCGACCATTTGCCAAAATCATTGCGGTCGGGCGCCTGCGCCACGCTGCCGGCACTGAAAGCGCGCTGATCGTATTCATTGACGCGCGAGTAGAAGCGCGCTTCGTGGCTCATGATGCTGTCGGTCGGATTCACCGGCGTAGGCGAGGACGCTGTAAAATAATTCGTGCCCAGATTGTCCAGCTCGCAATCCCAAGACGTGTGGTTGAACGGCTCGTCCAACATCACGTTCACGCCGGAAGCGTGGGCAGCGATCACAAAGTTGGTAAATTCGCCCATCGCCGAATCGCGCGTGTTGGCCTTGCCGAGCAGCGGATTGATTTGGAAAAAGTTTTTGATCGAATACGGACTGCCCACATCGTAAGGCTGCCCCGTCGCCGGATTGGTTCCCCGGTTAAGAATCCCAATGGGATGAATCGGCTGGAACCACAGCCAGTTGACACCAATGTTCGTCACATAGGTGAGGTTAAACCGGTTGTTGGTTGCATCGTAGGGACGCGATCCAGGGCCGTTATATAAATCAGTGAACGTGCTGCGATCGCTGAAGTTTGTTCCCTGTGCGCCGATGTTCATGGCGTTAATCTCATACATCGAAATGTCGCGCGCGCGCGCGGGCGTTACAACGACGGCGTGGTCACGGCGGCTGCCGCCATTGGCACTGTTATACCAAAACCAATTATTATTGCCGACGACCTTGTAACGCGCGGTGATGCGATACGCGCCGGTCTTCGTCGCATTGAGCGTGAGCGAATAATTTCCGCCGCCATTGTTCGTCATCGCGTAAGCCTTGTAATAATTGCTGTCGTCCCCCGCGACCAGCAGGTTGCCATCCGGCGCGATGATGCCGTCGTCAATGCCGTCGCTGTTCGCATCGAGCGCGGCGCGGTCGCGACGGTTGAGGTTGGAGAAAATTTCCACGTTGGTGACGCTGCCACCGTTGGGCGTGAACACCATCGTCAACGGCACGGCGTCGTTGCTGACTTCGTTGACGAACACATGCGTCGTGGTGTAGTCGGCGTTGACGCCGTTGACAGTGAGCACCGGCGTGCCGACGGCTGTGTTGGTAACTTGAAACGTGAACGGACTGGCAGCGGCGGTGTTGGAGGAACCGGTGGTGGAACTGGCAGCGTTGTTGCCGTAGAGCCAGGTGTTTGTCCAACCTTGCGTGCCGGTTCCGTCAAGGGTGAGCAGGAAAAAATACTGCACCGTGTCGTTGAAGTTGAACAAATAGCCGTTCAATGATGCCTGCCAATATTGGTTGGCCGTGGTGTTGGAATAAAAAATGAGGTTGGTGCTGCTCCACGAACCTTGCGAGGTGGTCTTGTAGTAAAGTGTGCCGCCGGTTTGGTTGCAATTGGTGATGCTGCCATTCCACTTATAAATCCCAGTGTAAAAAGTGACAACGGTGCTCGTCCCGATGGCAAATTCGGGGCTACGCATATTTATGCCGGACAAACTGGGTTCGCTGGTGCTATCCGGAATGTGCCAACAGTTTGCCAGACCGGAGCCATCGGCATGACCGCATAAAATCATCAGGGCGGCAATGACTACGACGTTGGCCGTAAGCGCAAACGGGGAGGTTTTTTTCATGAAAGAATTTGGATCGGCTAATTACTACAGCATCTGGATTTCGTAAAATTTCTGTTGCGGTGTATTTGTGTCCGTATCGAAGAAAAACGTCGAGCCGCCGGCGCCGGATACCGGACCGCTGATGTCTTGAAACGGCTGGCTCAGATTCGTCGTCGCCAGCACCTTGTAGAGTGCGCCCAAAGCGCTGTCCCAAACCACCTGCTTGTTGCCCACCCCCGAACCGGACAAGCCAGAGATTTTCAGCGGCGGCGCGACCATGATTATGCGTGTGTCACTGATCGGCACGCCAACCTGCGTCAAAGCGGTATTGGTATAAATGACCTGAATTACATTAGTGCCAATCGAGGGGTTGCTCCAATTGTATTGCAGGGTTCGAAAGCCGGGACAAAAGGCATTGTTGGCACCTTTGTTCTGGAAAAAATAATTCACCTGCGGCTGAAGCACGCCGTTGATAAGCACATTAAAATTTGTGCCGCCCGGGGTTAGAGTTGAAGTAAAACAGGCTTGCACCAAATAGGTGGAGTTCTGTGAATTGGTAAGCACTGCGCCATCGGTGGACGGACTGGAAATCTGAATCACCTGCGGCGGCGCGATGGTATTCACCGTGCGCACCAAGGTGGTGAAACGGTTGGTGTAAACGCTCGTCGCGAATTCTTTCAGGCGAACGGTAATGATGCCCGTGCCGCTGAATGGAACGTTGGTGTATATAAACCGAAATTCCTGTGGGTAGTTCGGATACTGGGCATCAATCGTGGAATTGGGCAAAACATTCGTAGCCGTATAAAATGCTGTATTGGTATTCAGGCTGTCCTGAAAATTATAATCAACTCCGGTCACCGTGCTGTCCGCTCGAACCACCACCGTGTAACTGGTGTTGGTGATCATCGTCCCATCCGTCATTGGGTAAGCAATCACGCCAGTAGGCAGCGCACCATCATAATAAAACGTCTGCAAAAATGTGTTGAATACTGACGACTGGTTCGTGCGCGGCAGAAACGCCCGAGCTCGGACGATGTGGAATCCAGACTGCAAACCAATGGTAGTGTTATTTGTGTTCAAGTCGTTGTGCAACCAGATGACCGCCGTGGTGGGATTGAAATTAGTGATGGCCGCCTGAGTCATGCCATACAGCTTGGAACCGGAAGCTTCCGCGTCAGAGATGGGTAGAATGCTCGGCCAACTCGCAATATTGCCGACGGAAAAACCGTAGCTGCCGCCGTTGAAAATTCCCACCTTGTAGCGCACTTGCGTGCCGTCAATTTGGGCTGGGATGGTTCCCTTCCACCACTCTTTGGTTACCACTCCGCTATCGCGAGCCACCCAGAATGCCGGCGTTACTTGCGTCGTGCCCTTGCCGCTGCCAAAGTCGCCTTCAGGATTGGTTCCATCAGTGGTGTAATAAATATAGCAAGTATTGACCTGCCCTGCGTCGCCAATTTGCACATAAATATCCGTTGGCTGATTGTTGGTCGGACTCAACGGAACACGCTGGGTGGCGGTGGAATTGTTGGTCGCCGTATTCGGAGCGGCGGGATCGTGATAATTGAAATAACATGTCGCGTTGTTGATGCTCTGGCCATAACCAGAGCCGGAAACAATCAGATTATTCGTGCTACCGACCGTGTAATAATAAGTCTCCGCACCCAGCGAAACCACCGCGTTGCTCAACGTGTTCTTGGCGGCAAATTTTTCCGGGCCGTTGCGAAATTGAAATGCTGTCTGCTCGTAGCCAAGAAAAACATCGGACGCATAACCCGGTTTATTGTCGCGCAAATCCAGAAAATTCGTCGGCGCAAATCCATCCGAACTTTTGCCGTTCAGATTAGTAACACCCAAACCCATCTGGCTGTTCAAATCAATGCCGCCATCCAATTTTACCAGTGTGTTCACCGACGAAGCATCATTGCGGACAAGAATGTCAAAATTAGCATTCGTCACAATCGGCACATCAATCGCGTAGGTCAGATTAGAAACGTGAACCCCGCCAATTGTATTTCCGTATTGATCCACGCTGCCGCGCATCTTGAATGGGTAAGTCGGATTATAACCCGCATCACCATTCACGCCATCGGTGCGGTTGATGGTGATATGCGGAACCTCTTTGCCGCTCTGCTTGAAAACAATGGCGTTGGTTGAGGGATTCGCGCGACTGGCCTCCGGCCATTGGTAGCCATACATCACCCATCCGCCGCTGGGGATCATCATTTCAATCGCGCCGCCGCCCGCAGGGATGATTTGGTTGCGAACATAAACGAAGTTGCTGTTGGCTGGCGTGCCATTGGTTGCGATGCGCACGGTGACGGTTTTGAAAGTCCGGTCGTAACCCGGCGTCGAGGTCGCAAGCTGGCGCAACACCGACCCGACCGGAAAATCTACGACCAAACCCTGCAAACCACCGGAAGGAACCGCGTAGCTGGAAGGCAGGATGTCATTGGAGCCGTCCACGAAATACACGTCACCGGGATTGCCGTAGTTGTCATTCATCGCGAATAAGACCACCGCCTGATTGGACAGCGCCGTGCCTTCGCGATAATCGTAGCGCTCAAACGCCACATAATTATTTTCGTTCCAGCGCGAGACTGTATAACCGCGGGCTAACTGGTTGTGCAGATAGCAAATGTCCGGCATTTGATTGTCGCCGTATTCGCCGAGATAGTTGGCGTAGGCAATGGACGGGAAATAATTAGTAGAACCGTTATTGACGGTCGGGCTCGACCAGTTGTAACCGTCAGAATAAATCACCGACGTTCCTTCATGCATGAAGTAATAGGCATTCTGCAACTCCCGGTGCGCGGCGTAACTGCCAGACGCATCGTGGCTCTGGGCAAACATCACGCTCTGCCGCGGATCAATGGCGCCGCTGTAAGGCACATAGCCGGGCGCATCCGCGCCTACCAAAGACGCGCTGCCGTTCAACGCATTGTTCATCTGATCGCGGAGCGGTGCGTTCAGCAGCCGCATTCCTTTTGCGATATAATCACCGTAGGGCGGTTGGTTTCCCAGATGCTCGCCAAAAATCAAAGCGTCATTGCGCACCTCTTCGGAATTAAAACAACTATCGCGGCTGTCGTTGGGTTCCAAATAACCATTGCCCAAAACGTTCGTGCCATAGCCGTGGACGTAATCAAACATCGCCTGAACCGCGCCGCAATAGCCATTGAACGTCGCCGAACTGTCGCCAAAAAACCCGGCGGGAACATGCTTCACTGCATCAAGACGAAAACCGTCGCATTTCGTCTCGTTCAATTCCCACAGGATGGACCGGATCAAATAGCTGTTCACGTCTTCCACCACAGGCGTGCCGTTGGTGCCATTGAATGGCCGCCAAAAACTTCCTTCAATCACCGGCTTGCTGGTGTCCATGTAAAGTTGATTTTTTCCCGGATGCCGGATGAAACTGGGCTTGGTAATGGTGCTGGCCATGGTGGAACCGAAGTTGCCGTTGACCGAACCCGGCTCGTTCGCCAAATCAATCAAGCCGGCCAGCGGTTGATACTGCACCTTCCAGGAATCATTCCAATCGGTCGACCCGCCGGAACCGACGCTCGGCCAGTTGGCAAAATAGATTCCTACCGTTTGCAAATGAAAATCCTGCGGAACCAAACCTGGATAAAAATTTGTCGCCACGCTGCTGTTGTAGCCGGGCACGGTAAAGCCACGATGATTCATGATGTTGTCCAGATATATCCGGACACCGAACCGGTGCGCGGTTTGCACCAGTTGCTGAAGCTGCGCCTTCGTCCCCCAGCGCGTCGGCGAAGTGTCGCCCAAATCGAACGAATCATACTCATCGTAACCAGTGGAGTAGACACTGCTCGCCTTGGTCGGCGGCGGCAGCCAGATCGAGTCATAACCCGCCTCGGCAATCTCCGGCATCTTTTTTGTGATGTCGCTCCACGTCACGTTGAACAACTGCAACATCGCCTCCCCGCGCGAAGTTTGAACGACAGCGGCCAGCGCTAGGAGAAAAAAGATGTGGAGAGAAATTGATTTCACAGATTAGATTTAATTGGGTGGTCAGCCTAAAATTCCAACACCAGACAGCCATTGTCAAACCACACTTGGTTCAGTCGCGAAATTGGAATGTGGCAAACCTTACGCGCTAACCGCTCG
Source organism: uncultured Verrucomicrobia subdivision 3 bacterium (assembly GCA_903918885.1). GTDB lineage: Bacteria > Verrucomicrobiota > Verrucomicrobiia > Limisphaerales > UBA11358 > UBA11358. The sequence goes on along the minus strand of CAIXFY010000049.1, from coordinate 24,001 downwards.
CATCACCATAGCATCTTTGTGCGGTAGCCAATGCCGCGAAATACAGTAGTGTGATTTCATCCAACCGCCCAAAATGAAATTCTCCCCCTGCACCGCGCTCGCCGTAGTTTTGTTTGCAGCCCTCACGCCAGCCGGAGTCATCGCCGCCAACACCAGTGTTCACACCACCTGGCTCTGGCATTTGCACCAGCCGATTTACTGGCCTGACCGCGCGCCCGCCAACCACTCCGCCGATCATTATCAAAATGCGTGGGACACGATTCAACTCGGTAACCCGCATCCCACCGACACTTCCGTCTCTACCGTCTTCAGCGTTGGCGACCGCATCGCGGCGTATCAAGGTGGCCCGAGCTCCACCGTCAACGGCCTGCGCGGCTACGCCAACGCGGGCGTCCAATTAAACATGTCCGGCGCGCTCATGGAAAACGTCCAGAGTCTCGCCGCTGCGGGCCAACTCGGTTACGGCAGTGGCTGGAACAACGGCAACGCCACCGCGCGCACTTGGACGACCAGCGGCGGCAAACCGCGCATGGACATCGTCAATTTCACCTACCATCACGCGCTCGCCCCGCTCGTGAGCGACGAGACGCTCGAAATGGAACTCCGCATCCAGCAGCGGCAGATGCAAATTTTCTGGGGCACGGGCGTGCCGCTCTCGCGCGGCTATTTTCCGACCGAAACCTGTTTCTCCGAGTACATGATTCCCGTGCTCAACAAACTCGGCATCGCGTGGACGGTCATCGGCAACACGCACCTCGCGCGCACCTGTCCGGACATGCCCATCGTCACCGGCAGCGGCGGCGAAATGTGTGACCTGCCGAACGCCGCCGACCAGATCAATCCAGCACAGGGCGCGGGCAGTTACCGGCGCATGGCCATTGACCGTGGCTGCTCGCCGATTCAATCTGCACCGTTTGGTTTTCAACTCCACTACGCGCGCTATGTCGATCCGAACACCGGCGCGGAAAGCAAAATCATTCTCGCGCCCAGCGATCAGGTGTTCGGCTGGAAAGACAGCTACAGCACCTGGGATTTGGGCCTGATTGATTTCATCGCCGGGAAAAATGATCCATCGAAACCCTCGCTCGTTTTCTGCGCGCACGACGGCGACAACGCGTGGAGCGGCGGCAGCTCTTATTACAACGAGTGGGTCGGCAACATGGCAAGCCAAGCGGCGGGCAAAGGCTACGAGCCAACGACCATCGAACAATTTATTTCCGACTGGACGCCCGCCGCGAACGACGTGGTTCATGTCGAAGACGGCGGCTGGGTTTTTGCCGACAGCGATTTCGGCTCACCGAGTTTCATCAACTGGAACTGGCCGCCGAGCTATTCAACGAGCGGCGGCAACGTCGTTGACCCCAGCATCGGAACGACCGATAAGGGCGACACCTGGCGCGTCATCATCGCCACGGAAAACCGCGTGAAAACCGCGCAGCAGATTTCCGGCATCCAGCCGAACATCGACCAGATTCGCGACCCCGGCAGTTTTTCCACCACGCCGAACGCGGTGGAACTCGGCTGGCATTATTATCTCGGTTCGCTCGACAGCGGCTTCGTTTATTACGGCTGCGTCGCGGACGAATGCCTCCGCGCCATCGTCGCGCAGTCGAACGCGGTGCGGAACGTGAATTCCATTTTATCGAACACCGCCAACGACACCACGCCGCCGACGGTTTTCATTCCGCAACGGCATCCGTGGAATCCCGGCGGCACGAACTTCGGCGTGCAATACGGCTACAAGACTTACGTCGCGCCAAATTCGGATTTTTGGGTGTGGACTTACGCCTACGATGTTTCCGGCGTCACCAATGTCACGCTGTTTCTCCGTAATGACGGCGCAAATCCGCCGACCAGCGATCAATATAAAGTTTACGCGGGCGGTATCTGGCAGACCACCAACATGACCCAACGCGTGGCCGCCAATTCCAGCGGTTACTCGCCGCAATACATGGCGGATTATTATTACTCCAAAGTCACCGGCATCTCGAACGCGTTCGTGGATTATTACGTCAGCGCCACCGACGCGAAGGGCAACACTTACAAGTCGCCGATTCAACACGTCTATGTCGGCGCTGGTTCCGGCAGCGGCGGCGGCAACACCGGCGTCAGCGGCCCGGTGAGCATCACGCCGACCAATCCCGTCGCGGGAAATCCCGTCACGGTTCAATACGTCGCCGCCGGACGCGGGCTGTCCTCGGCCAATCAAATTTATCTCCACCTCGGGTTCAATAATTATTCCATCATCGCCGCGCCCGACACGGCGATGACTTTCAACGCCGCGGCGAACTGGTGGCAATGCACCATCAACATTAGCAATAACGCGACCATGCTGAACTGCACGTTTAACAACGGCGCCGGCGCGTGGGACAACAACGGCGGTGCGAACTGGAATTTCACCGTTACCTCCAACAGCGTGCCGCAGCCACCCGGCGCACCGGCGAGCGTGAGCGTGGCCGTGGCCAACGCGAGCCAAATTAATTTGTCGTGGACGCCTTCATCGGGTGCTACGGGCTACATCATTTTGCGCGGCGGTGTGCCGGTGGCGTCGAACAACATCACAAGTTATTCCGACACCGGTTTGTCGCTGAACTCAACTTACTGTTACTCTGTCGTCGCGACGAACAACATCGGCAACTCCCCGACTAACACCGCGCAATGCGTCACCATTCAAACACCGGCCACGCCCGCCACGCTGACCGCCACCGCCGTCAGCACAAATCAAATTAATTTGTCTTGGTCGGCTTCGTCCGGTGCGATTGGCTATCTCGTCACGCGCGAAAGTTCGCCGCTGGTGACTACGGTAAACACCAATTATTCCGACACCACGCTCACCGCGAACAGCAATCACTGTTACACGATCACAGCGACGAACAACGTCGGTTCTTCCGCGCCCACCGCCGCGCAATGCGCGACGACCCTGACGAACAATCCGACGCTTTGCAACGGCCGCGCGTGCGTCGCGCCGACGCCGCTGGTGCAGGGAAATGCCGTGACGATTTCCTATTCGCCGGCGGGCGGGCCGATTTCCTCCGCCGCGACAATTTATCTGCACCTCGGCTTGAACAATTGGGGCACTCTTGTTTCGCCCGATTTAGCGATGACTTATAACGCGGGTTTGGGCGTGTGGCAGTTCACAACCAACATTCCAGCGAATGCGGCGCAACTTGATTGTGTGTTCAACAACGGCACGGGCACGTGGGACAACAACAGCAGCACCGACTGGCATTTTGCCGTTGCCACCAACGGCATTCCGCAGCCGCCCGGCATCCCGACGGGACTTTCCGCTTCCGCGATCAGCACTAACCAAATTAATCTGAACTGGATCGCCATTGGCAACGCAACCGCCTATTTCGTGACACGGGACAGCGCCGTCATCTCCACGACAAGCTTGGCAAATTATTCCGACATCGGTCTCGCGGTGAACTCATCGCACTGCTACTCCGTCATCGCGTCCAACAGCGTCGGCACTTCCGCCGCGAGCGCGACGGTCTGCACCAACACACTAGCCTCAATCACCAATCTTCCATCCTTCGCGCTGGACGGCTCACCGGATTCGACCGGCTATTTACTCGCCAGCAGCGGCATGGTGCTTTACGGCGCGGTGCGCGGGACGACGCTTTACGTTGCGACGTGGTCGCCGGGAACAAACGGCCCGAATGACCATTTCATTTTCGTCAGCGACACGTTGCTACCGTCCGCCACCGCCGCGCCGGCGGTGGCGTGGAGCAAAACCGGATTAATCAGTGTGAGCACCAACAAGCCTTTCCTCGCGAGCGAAAGTTTGAACAGTTATGTGAGCTGGTATGCGAACGGGATGGCCACCAACTGGCCGTGCGCCAAGGCCTCGGTGAATTCCGGCGCGCTGGAAGGCACGCTCGACCTCGTGGCCGCGTTCGGCACCATGCCGACCAATCTTTACCTTTGCGCGACCGCCTACACCACGACCAACGGCGGATTTCTTGCCGCCCAATGTCCCGCCGCTGTGACGACCAACAACAACATTGAGCCGAATGAATTTTTTGTGCTGCCCATCACCGCGTTGCGCGATTCGGCCGGCAACGGCACGCTGGATTTGCTCGACCCGGCGCGCGGTTTCAAAATCCTTTCCACCAGCTCATCGAACACGAACCGCGTCTTGAATTTTGGGGTGATGCCGGGGCGGAATTATCAGGTGTATTACGCCAGCAACCTGACGGGACCGTGGACCAATTTTTCCGGCACCAATTTCGCCGCGCCGCCGCAGACTATTTTGAATTTCACCGACACGCCAGCAGGTTTGCCACAGCGTTTTTACCGCGTGAAACTGTTGCCATAATTCAACCAAGAAGTTATAACCATTCATATGCGTCCCATCCTCGCCGTTTCCTCACTGATTATTTGGACGGCTTTTAGTTTAGCGCCCGCCCATGCGTCAATTTTGTGGAGCCTCCCCGGCCCGATCACCGCCCACGAAAATGGCGCGGGCACAGACATCCTCAACGGCGCGGTAAAACGCGGCCCCAAAGAAGGCGGCGTATTGTATTTCAAGTTTCAGGTGGATCCGCTGACCGATGTGAGCAAGGAGGAATATTTTGCCGCGTTCATGCTGTATGAAAATGACACGGAACGCTTGAGCGTCGGCAATTCGTTCAAAGCTTGGGCTTACAGCGCGTTCAACACGGAAAATACCGGCGAAAATAACAAGGTTTTTGGCGACATTGACCTGCATTCCTCCACGCCGGAAACGTATGTGCCAGGAACTTTTCTGGCCTACGAACTCCCGCGCCGGGGCGTCGTGAAAACGATTGTTTTTAAAGTTCAATTTATTCCTGGCGGAACCGACATGGTCACCGCTTGGATTAACCCGAATCTCGCCGTCGGCGCGACTGAGGATAACCAAGCGCTGACGCTCACTACCCATTTCCGCGCCAACGCCAAATTCAATCAAATCCGCCTCCGCCATCATGGCGACGGCGACGGCTGGGTGTTCAGTGACATGGCCATTGCAACTTCATTTGACGATTTTATCGTGCACCAATTCTGGCAGCGCTGGTGGTTTCTTTACGCGGTCGGGACGGTGATTTTAATTCTAGCCGGAGCGATTGTGATGGGCATTGAAAAACGCAAATACCGTTTGCGTCTGCAACACGCCGAGCAGCAGCGCGCGCTGGAGCAGGAACGTGCGCGGATCGCGGAGGATTTGCACGATGACCTTGGCTCCTCGCTCTCGCGCATCGCGCTGTTGAGCGGTTTATTGAAGGAGGACAAGACCAATCCAACGTTGGTTGGCGCACACGCGGAAAAACTTTCCGAAGCCGCCAGCCAAACCATCCGCTCACTCGACGAAATTGTCTGGGCTGTGCGTTCCGGCAGTGACACTCTCCAAAGCCTCGTGGATTACATCGCGCATTTCGCCAGTGAACTTTTTGAAGAAAGCCAGACCCGCTGCCGGCTCGATTTACCGCACGACCTGCCGGCCCGCGTGTTGCCGCCAGATTTACGGCACAACATTTATCTCATCGCAAAAGAGGCGTTGACCAATGTATTCAAACACGCCGGCAGCACGCAGGTTCAAGTCGAGGTCAAAGTTGAAGGTCAGCAGCTCAAACTGGTCGTCGCCGATGACGGCAAAGGCTTTGATTCCAAAAGCAAAGCGGGCGAAAACCCGAACAACGGCTTGGGCAATATCCAGCGCCGCGCCGCCGCCATCAGTGGCTCCGTGTCATTGACCAGCGAACCTGGCAAAGGGACTCGCATGGAACTGAAGGTTAATCTGCCGGCTTGACGGCGGGTGTTTTTGGATTGAGTGCCATGGCTGATAAAATCATGCAAATCAAAGTCGCCATCGTGGACGATGACGAAGGCATTCGCAGCGCGATTTCCGCGCTGGTCAGGCGTGCCAGCGGCTTGAAGCTCACCGGCGAATTTTCCGATGCCGAATCGGCGCTGAAGGAACTGCCAAAATTGATGCCCGATCTGGTGCTCATGGACATCAACCTGCCGGGCATGAAAGGCTACGAATGCGTCCGCCAGCTCAAGGGCGCGCAGCCGACGATGCAGTTTTTGATGCTGACCGTTTACGAAGACAGCGATTCGCTCTTCAACTCGTTGCGCGCCGGTGCGAGCGGCTATTTGCTCAAGCGCACGGCGTCCGCGCGTCTGCTGGAAGCCATCCGCGACGTGCACGAAGGCGGTTCACCGATGTCGCCGCAACTCGCGCGGCGCGTGGTGCAATTTTTTTCCAAACCCTCGCTGGAATCCGCCTCGCTGGCCAAACTCACGCCCGCCGAACGGGAATTTCTCAACCAGCTCGCCAATGGCTACCCCTACAAGGAAATTGCCGACCGCATGCATATCAGCATTGATACCGTGCGCAGCTATGTGCGGACAGTCTACGAAAAACTGCATGTCCACTCGCGCACCGAGGCCGTGGTGAAATTTCTGCGCGGCTAAATTGGACGGCATCGTGCGGCAAGAAGACTCGTCCTCGAAAATCAGCAGTGAGTGGTTTGTTCCGACCGGCGAGGCCGTCGGTTTGCTCTACCGCACAAAGATGCTATGGCATGTCCAAGAAACGATGTTATGTTCAACACATCCAAAATCATTCATTGGCAATTCACATTCTCTAAATTCAATTTCATGAAGCACATCCTAAAAAAATTGGCCAAGTTGGCAGCCGTCATCACCGGTGGCGCAATGCTGCTGGGCATGAACACTTTTGCTGACAATTATATTGGCAACGGTGACAGCAGTTTTAGCGGCGCGGTCGGAAACGGCGTGCTCGCTTTGTCCGATGACGGCACAAATATTTTAGGCGGATTGGTGGCGGGTGGGGCCATGAATGACACGCTCGTCATTTATATCGACACCGGCGCAAGCGGTTTTTCTTCAACAACGAATTTCAATGATCAGCAGGATGGTGGCCGCATAGCCATTTCTGGTGTGTCTAGTTTTGGTCGCAGTGCGCTGACATTTTCCAATGGCTTCACCCCCTCATATGCCATCACGATTGCACCGAACAACGATCATTTTGGCGGATTGTTCAAGCTTGCTAGTGGCGGAAATGGCAGCCTGAATTTCATCTCTTCGGTAAATTTAAATCCCACCACGAATGTCGGCCCCTATTCTTTTTCATTCGTTGCTACCAACATCGGTTTGGCCAAAAACGTAAAAAAATCCGTCAAGATTTTCGGCACCTACATCAACAATCTTGGCTATCGTTCGGCTGAAGCAGTTGCGGGTAATGTGCTCGCTCCGTTTGGCGTTGGCTACCAGCCATTCTCACAGACGAAGTATTCCACTTACGCCTTTGCCTCGGGACCGGCGACGAATTATCCGCTGGTTTTCTCGGTGGACATGACGGCACAAATTGCCAGCGGCGCTTTCAAACCATCCAGCAATGATACGGTATATGCAGCGGGCAGCTTTCAGTTGAATCCGTGGTCTGGATTCCAACTATTCCCGACAGTAGGTAATACCAATATTTACGTCGGAACCAATCAGGACTTTAATCCGCCCGGCACTCCGGAATTGTATAAATTCAAATTTCACAGCGTCAGTGCCAATAATGATGTTTGGGAATTTGGACCGCCGAACGAAAACCGCCCGTTCAATTCGGCGGCGGGCACACAGACGTTGCCGCTGGTTTATTTCAACGATGTAGCGGCGCGCCCCAGCGTCACGACTAATTCGGAAATTTTCCAAATTGACATGACTTCGGCTCTGACCCGAGGCGTGTTTAATCCGGCGACGAATCAGATCATGGTCTTCGGCACATTTCAGACGAACCAATGGAGTTCGGGTTTTATTCTGACCAACAATCCCAACGGAGCGAATACGAATCTTTACTCCGGCACATATCGTGATGGCAATTACCCGGGTAGTTGGCAGCAATATAAATTCGTGATTGTCTCCAGTCTGACCAATTTGAACTATGAATTCCTGAACAATCGCACTTTCTACACGCCCACCAACTCCGGCACATTCACGCTCGCATATTTCAACAACTGGAGTCCCTATACCAATCGTGTCACTTTTCAAGTGGACATGACCCTGCCGCTGCTGACGCACGTATTCTCCCCAACCGCTGGCGACACCGTGGTTGCGGCTGGCACTTTCCAGACCAACGCTTGGACGCCGACTCCCAACGGCTTTGTGCTGACGAACAACCCTAACTCTGCGAGTTCAAATATCTATAGCGGCACTTACATCGTCACCGACCCGCCGGGCACTGGCGAATACTTTAAGTTTGTTTTGAACACCAACAACGGGAGTTCGTTTTACGAAACCCGGAGCGACCGGCAGTTCATTCTCGCCAGCGCCATGACGAATGCTTTGGTTTATTGGAATGACGACAAACCGATTGATTTCACACCGTCCGGCACCACGCTCACTTTTACGGTCAACATGACCAATGCGGTGGATATTTACGGCTATCCGTTTGACCCAGCAAATGACTTACTCTTCATCAACGGTGATTTCGCCGATCCGGCGTGGAACAGCAGTCCGTCACTGCCTGATTTCTGGCATGACTCTACGATTGATCAGGATTTTTCAGGTTATATTCTCCAGAATAACCCGCCGGGCAGTCAGGTGTATACCGGCACTTTCACGGTTCCAGCCGGACATTCCATCAATGTGTATTATAAATACGGAATTTATCATAATTCATCTGTCGCCAATACCAACGTGGATAACGAGGCTCCCGGTGGCAACGACCATCATCGCTACATCCGCGCCAATGGCACTTATAATTTCCCCTTGGACACCTTTGGCGTCCAAGCCACCAACGCCGCTGCGGGCGTCGAGCCTCTGTTTGGGAACTTAGCTGCCACCAAGATTGCGAACGGCAAGCTGCCGATTAGTTGGGTGGGCATTTCCGGTGTGCGCCTCCAAAGCAACACCAATCTGATGAGCACCAATTGGGTGGACGTCCTCAATACCGATGGCGCCAGCCAGACCAACTGGCCAGCCACCAACGGCACACGCTTTTTCCGGTTGCAAAATTACCGGTGAACGAAAAACATCCACTCAATCAAATAAATCGCGGTATAACTGAACCGACCCAAGGGAAATGAAAACTAATCAGGCCAATCAAAATCTGGAACGGAGCGGATTCACGCTGATTGAACTTCTGGTGGTCATCGCGATTATCGCCATTCTCACAGCCATGCTCCTGCCCGCGCTAGCCGCCGCCAAGAGAAAAGCCCAAGCCATCAGTTGCATGAGCAACTATCGGCAATTGACACTGGCTTGGCACATGTATGCCAACGACAATAATGATTCTCTCGCCGCCAATAATGACATTAGTAACGGCACCGGGGATAAGAGTTGGGCGTATTCCGACAAAAACAAGAAATTAGACTGGTCCGTCGTCCTTGGCTCGGCAAACACTAATCTCCTTTTTCTTAACAATTCCAAATACGCGCAGCTCGGAGACTATATCGGTCTGAATGCAAAAGTGTTTCATTGTCCGGCTGATAATTATTTAAGCTCGGCACAAAAAGGCGCTGGCTGGGAATACCGCGTCCGCAGTTGTGCCATGAACGGCTCCATCGGTGACGGCGCGAAAAGTTTCTCACTGCCAACCATCGTAAAAAAAGCCTCCGGTTTTCACACGCCGTCGCCAACGGATTCTTGGCTGCTAATGGACGAGCATCCCTCTTCCATAGACGATGGAGCCTTGTTTATTTTCATCGCAAGTGATCAGACCAGCATGAACAACACGTTGGCAGGGACGGGTGCTTATTCCGAGTTGCCCGGCAACAACCACGGCGGTGCTTGCGGTATCGCGTTTGCAGACGGACATACGGAAATGCACAAGTGGCTTGATGGACATACCATCATACCAGTGCATCCCGACACCGACGGCCATCTGGGTGCCGTGTCCGTCACGTCCAGCCCAGATTTATCCTGGCTTGCCCAACACACACCACAAAATTAATCCGCTGATTTTCTGGCCTGATAATTTAATCACGCCGCATCTTCGTGCGGTTGCCGTCTTCAGGAATAAAAGGGTATTAAAATAACAATGAATCATCACCACGCCACCAAATCTCTGGCTGCATTCTTCGCCGCCTTATTTCTCATTTCCGCCAGCGGTCGCGCCGATGAAAATTACGCCGGCCAAACCGCCCGCCCGTCGCCCGACTGGCTTCGCCGCGCCACGATTTACCAAATTTTCCCGCGCGACTTCTCCGCCGCCGGCAATCTCGTCGCCGTCACCGCCCGCCTCGACGAATTGCAAAAACTCGGCGTCACCATCATCTGGACGATGCCCATCCACCCCATCGGCGAGAAATTTCGGAAGGGCGAATTCGGTAGTCCGTATTCAATCAAAGATTATTACGCCGTTGATCCGAACTACGGCACGCTTGCCGATTTCAAGGCGCTCGTCGCCGGCGCGCATCAACGCGGCATCAAAGTCATTATGGATCTAGTCGCCAACCACACCGCGTGGGACAGCGTGATGATGACGAATAAAAATTTTTACAAGCAGGACGCGGCGGGAAATGTCATTCCCCCCGTGCCGAGTTGGACCGACGTCGCCGGCCTCAATTACGCCAACCCAGCGCTCCGGGAATACATGATCGCCATGTTGAAATTTTGGATCAAGGAATGCGATGTGGATGGTTTCCGTTGCGACGTCGCCGGCATGGTTCCCACCGATTTTTGGGAACAAGTGCGGGACGCGCTGACCCAAGTGAAGCCCGATATCATGATGCTCGCCGAGGAGACCAAGAAACCAGAATTTCTCCTCCACGCTTTTGACATGGATTACTCCTGGCCGCTGCTGGCGACGATGAATCAGGTTTTGATCCACAGCGCACCCGCTTCCAAAATTCGTGAATCGTGGGAAGACAGCCGCCGGCAATTTCCCAAGGGCGCGCTGCACATGCGCATTTCCGACGACCACGACGAAGCCCGCGCCGTCGCGCGCTACGGCCTCAACGGTGCGCTCGCCACGTCCGCGCTCATGTTCACGCTGGATGGCGTGCCGCTGATTTACAACGGCATGGAGGTCGGCGACGCCACCGAATCCGGCGACCCCGCGCTGTTTGACAAGCTAACCATTTTCTGGAATCCCAAGGAACGCGTTCCGCTCCGCAACATTTATCACGACCTTATTCAACTGCGCAAACAATATGCCGCGTTCCGCACGAGCGATGTGAACTGGCTCCATAATTCCGATGAAACCCGCCTCGTCACCTTCACCCGGGCCGACGACAAAGACGAATTTCTCGTCGTCATCAATTTTTCCAACCGCCCGCTCGTTGCCAAGATTGAGGGCGTCAACGCGAACGGCTTCAGCCCGCTAAAAATTTCCGGCCACGATGATCCCGATGACGGCCCGCTGCCATCCGTTTATCTGGACGGTTTTCAATGGCGCATCTACCACCGCACCATTGACGCGGTAGCGAAAAAATAATTCCCCAATCAGAAAAAATCCAAACCTAAAACCGTCATGCAAAAACCGCGCTTGAACTTCTGGCAGATTTGGAACATGAGCTTCGGCTTCCTCGGCATCCAGTTTGGCTGGGGTCTGCAGATGGCCAACATGAGTTCCATTTACAGTTACCTCGGCGCGAATGCCGATTCGCTCGCCATCCTCTGGCTCGCCGCGCCCGTCACCGGCGTCATCATCCAACCACTCATCGGTCAGTCCAGCGACCGCTGCTGGACGCGCCTCGGACGCCGGCGACCGTTTATCCTCGCCGGCGCGGTGCTGGCGTCGCTCGCGCTCGTGCTGATGCCCAATTGCCCTTCCGTCTGGATGGCGGCCGGCTTGCTCTGGGTTTTGGACGGAACCATCAACGCCTCCATGCAGCCGTTCCGCGCGCTCGTCGCCGACAATTTGCCGGAAGAACAAAATTCGCAGGGCTTCGCGATCCAATCGCTTTTCATCGGCCTCGGCGGAACGGTCGCCTCCGCGCTGCCGTGGATGATGACGAACTGGTTCGGCGTGAAATCGGAAGGCACGGGCATCCCTCAATCCGTGCGGCTCTCGTTTTACATCGGCGCGGCGGCGTTCATGGGCGCGGTGCTGTGGACGGTTTTCTCCACCAAGGAATATCCACCGTCGGATGCGGAACTGGCTGAAATCCGCGCGCGGAAATTTGATTGGACGCTCGGTCTCGGTGATATTTTTGCGCTCGTGTTCCACCTGCCCCGACGGATGTGGGAACTCGGCCTCGTGCAATTTTTCACGTGGATCGGCATGTTCGCGATGTGGGTCTATTTTTCACCCGCCGTCGCGAAAAACGTTTTTCACGCCCTGCCCGGCTCGCCGGAAATGGAAGCCGCCGGCGCGTGGTCGGGCTTTTGTTTCGCGGCCTACAACCTCGTGTGCTTCGTTTTTTCCTTCGTGCTGCTGTGGGGCACGAAATACACCGGCCCGAAAATCATGCACGTCCTCTGCCTCGCCATCGGCGCGCTCGGCCTTGCGTCCGTTCCGCTCGCGGGCGACAAGCATCACCTGCTCTTCGCCATGACCGCCATCGGCATCGCGTGGTCGAGCATTCTCTCCATGCCCTACGCCATGCTCGCGCCGTCGCTGCCCCGGGAAAAAGTCGGCGTGATGATGGGCATGTTCAACCTGTTCATCGTCATCCCGCAAATCGCCGCTTCCAGCCTGCTCGGTTTCATCTTGAAAACTTTTCTCCACAGCGAACCGATGAACGCCCTTGTCCTCGGCGGCGCCAGCATGGGCATCGCGTCGTTGCTGACCTTACTGGTGGTGAACTTTCAGAAAACCGGCGCGGCGACTTTGCCCGTCACCGGCGGCGGACACTGAAGGATTTAAGGCTTTTTCAATTCGCAGCGGCCATCCGGACAATCGTGACCGCCAAATAATTTCCCAATGGCCACGCGATTGCGCGCGAACCATTCGTATCCCCAGTTGGAAAGTTGTTTCAGCCCCGGCCAGCGCGTCGGCGCGAGCAACCAGCCCAATCCCACCAGCTGATACGCCTGACGAAATGCCTCAACTTTGGTGACGATGCGGCCGTCGGGAAAAGCGCCGTGCATCACGCCCATCAAAACTTCCTGCGTGAGACCAAAGCGGGTCGCGTCAAATCCCGGCGAGGAAATATCCTCGAAAGCCAGTCGTCCGTCTTTGCTGCGGCGCTGCAACCACATCGCCTCGCGCCGGCACATCGGACATTGGCCGTCGTAGAGCAGCTTGAATTCCCAGGCTTGGTTTTCGTTCACGCGGGGACAATAGTTCACGAACGGCGGCTTGGCAAAAATCCGTTGGCGATTTATTCCGCCGCCGCTTCCGGCACGGGCTTGGCGCGATACAGCACCGCCACGTTACCGACGCGCATGATGAGTTCGCTGCCGGTTTTTTCGGCGAGCTGCGGCGCGAGCGTTTTCTTCTGATCTTTGAGGTCGGAAAATTTCACCTTCACCAGATCGTGATGCTTGAGCGTTTCGTCCAGCGCGGCGATGAACTGCGCGGACAGGCCGTCGTGCCCGACCTTAAGCGCGGGCTTGAGCAACTGGCCGCGCGCTTTCAGCTCGCGGATTTTGGCGTTCGTCAACGGAGACATGGACGCATGATGCCTAAAACGCGCTGCAAACACAGGACATTTTTTCAACTTAACGGAATTGCATTTGCCGCCCCGCCGGCTTTGCGCTAGTTTGCGCGCACGATGGAAAACAATTTCAATTCTCCCGCCGGCGCGCCGCCGCCGCTTTCCGCCCCGCCCGTCATCACGCCGCCCGCGCCGCCGCGCAAGAGCCGCGGCTGGATGGTCGCCGCGATTATTTTGATGGTCGTGCTGGCGTTCAGCCTGTTCGGCAATCTCGCGCAACTTGTCGGCAATGCGCTGTCGTTCCGCAACGGTTTGCACACCGAGGCGTTCGGCTCCGCGCGCGAGGCCGGGCCGAAGCTGGATGAGTTCGTTTTGGAAAACAACAAGTCGCAAAACAAAATCGCCGTCATCAGCATTGACGGCATCATTACCAGCCACGAGTTCGACGGCGACGGCAACAACCTCGTTGACCTCGTTCAAGCGCAACTCGACCGCGCGGCGGACGACAAGCATGTGAAGGCCGTGCTGCTGAAAATGGATTCGCCCGGCGGCGAAGTCCTCGCGTCCGACGAAATCTACCGGGCCATCCGCGCGTTCCAGACCGACGACACGGACGGCCACGGCAAAGTCGCCTGCAAGGGCAAGCCGGTGATTTGCTCGATGGGCAGTCTCGCGGCGAGCGGTGGTTATTATATTTCGTCCGGCTGTCGCTGGATTGTCGCCAACGACCTGACCATCACCGGCAGCATCGGCGTCATCATGCACGGCTACAATTATCGCGGGCTGATGGACAAGATCGGCGTCGCGCCGATGACCTACAAGAGCGGCAAGTTCAAGGACATGCTCAGCCCCGACCGCAGCACGAATGAAATTCCCGCCGAGGAACGCGCGATGGTGCAGGGTTTGATTGATGAGACTTACGGAAAATTCAAGGAAGTCGTCGCCGACGGTCGCGGCGCGGCGCACGACTTGAACAAAAAATCCGGCAAGGCGCTCGCCGATAACTGGGAGGATTTCGCGGACGGCCGCGTGCTTTCCGGCACACAGGCGCTCAACCTCGGCCTCGTGGACGAGCTCGGCGATTTCGACGACGCCGTGGATCGTGCCATGGAAATCGCCCATCTGGATTCCGCCAATCTCGTCGAATACCGCGAGCGCTACGACCTTTCGAGTTTTCTTTCGATGTTCGGCCAGAGCGGCCAGTCGCACGACATCAAGCTCAACCTCGGCGTCGAAGCGCCGAAGCTGCAAGCCGGCCTGATGTATTTCCTCTATCAACCTTGAGCCGTGAAAAACCTCACCGTCATCAACCACCCGCTCGTGCAGCACAACCTCACCCGGTTGCGCGACGCGCGGACACAGCCGCAGGAATTTCGCCGGTTGCTCAATGAAATCGCGGCCTTGATGACTTATGAAGCCACGCGTTCGTTCGCAGTGAAAAAAAATTTCGTCCGCACGCCGATGGAAAAGACAACCGGCGCGCAACTCGAAAAGGAAATCGTCCTCGTTCCCATCCTCCGCGCCGGACTAGGCATGCTCGACGGCATTCTGGAAATGATTCCGCACGCCCGCGTCGGCTTTCTCGGATTGAAACGCGATGAAAAAACCTTGGCCGCGCATTTTTATCAGAAAAGTCTGCCAAAAAATCTCACGCGCTGCGAAGTCATCCTGATTGACCCGATGCTCGCCACCGGCGGCAGCGCCGTGGCGGCGATTGATTTTCTGCGCGAACAGGGCGCGAAAAGCATCCGCCTCGTCAGCCTCGTCGCCGCGCCCGAAGGCATCGCTCGCGTGCGAAAATCTCACAAGACTCTGCCCATCTTCACCGCCGCGATTGACCGTCAGTTGAACAAGGTCGGTTACATCCTGCCCGGCCTCGGCGACGCCGGCGACCGGTTGTTTGGAACTTGAATTAAAGTCAGACTTGGGGTGGTTGCTCGCCGCGCTCGGCGAACCAGTGGCGGAGAAATACCAAATCGCCCGCATCCTTCTCGCGATGCGTCACGGCCTTCATGCGCCAGAGCAGACGCGGCGAGGCGAAGGGGATCGGCACACCGCCGAGTTCCCGCACCACCACGTTTTTTGCGGCTTCGGAATAATTGATGCCACCGGCGGAAACCATCAAGTCCACCAGAATCTCGTCGCCCACGCGGATGACGTTGTATTGCTGAAGTTCGCCGGGTTGCAGTTCGCGCACGGCATTGTCCGGCAAAGTTGAAAGCGCGGAAAAAACTTTCGCCTCATTTTCAGAATCGGCAGCCACCATCAAATCCACATCGGTGGTCACGCGGGGCAGACCGGCGGCGATGATGGCGAGACCGCCGACCACGACGTATTTTGCGCCGCGCTGGTTCAGCTCGCGGCAAAGCGCGACCAAATCCTCCTCGGTGGGCGGACGGCTGATCAGGTTTTCGGCAGACCGCTCTGCGCCAGCATTTTGATCATCCATGCGTCAGCCTCCTCGTGGGTTTTGAAACGGTAAACGCCCTTGGGCCACCAGCGATGGCCGAAACTTTTATGCAACTGCGCCGCCGTGGCCTGCAATTGCATTCCCGCCCGCAGGCTGTCCGCCACGCCGGTGCGCCCGACAAAGCGGTCAATCTTTTCCTCGACGTTGACAAACGGTGTTTTCACGACGCAGCCAGCATAAGTCCGTTACCCGCCCCGCGCAAGCCCGCCGCGCAAGCGGCAAAAGCCCGCCGAAAATTATTTTTAGCATTTTGAGGGTAGGACAGCCAATGTCCTACCCCCTTCCGTAGAGTGGGTGCGTGAATCGGATTTCATGCACCGCCAAAAACGACTCCGGGTTCTCCCGCGCGGACTCAAGGTTGTCCGTCCCGCGCAATAGGTTTTTTGTCCCGCCGCCAAGGTTGTTTTCGCCGCACTCCGGGTTATCCGCCGTTGACCCAAGGTTATTCGCCCGCCGTTCGCGGTTGGCTGACCCAGACCCAAGGTTATCCGCCCCAGACTCCGGGGTTTTTGCGGCGGACACGGGGTTTTTCGCCCCGGATTCAAGGTTATTTGCGACAAATAACCTCCCATTTACCTTGGAAAACCGGGGAAAAGCCGCGTTTCCCCCGTTTTCGCTCCAAAACACCGTTTTTCCCGCTTTCAACGCTTTTCAGGGCCGGAGGGACACCTGAAAACCATGTAACCACGCCCCTCCAGAAAGAAAAAAGCATATATGCCAAATCAACCATACTACCCGAACCGCGAAGGCGACCAAGCCCTCTGGTTCACCAACATCAAGTCCAAGGTTCCCGCCTACTACACCGCGCTGGACATCAGCCCCGCTCGGCAGGCCAAGCTCACCCTCACCCTCGACTGGCTCATCTGGGGCTGGCAGGTCTATCTGCCCGCCCGCCGGCAGGACGCCCCCGCCGCCACCGCCTGGCGCAACAACCTCGCCACCGGCACCAGCGACGCCACCACCGATACCGCGCCGCCGTTGCCCGCCGTGCTCACGCCCCCGGCGAGCACCCCGTATTTCGGAATGCTCAACTGGCTCTTTGCCGAAATCGCCCGGTGGAAAAGCGCCGAAGGCTACACCGACACCATCGGCCAGAACCTCGGCATCATCGGCGCCGGAGCCGTCACCCACGCCGATCCGCCCATCCTCACCGCCGGCCCGGTGGCGCAGAACAGCGTGGAACTGGACTTCAACCTCTACGAACACGACGGCATCTGGCTGGAAAGCCAGCGGCAGGGGGAAAGCGCCTTCAGCTTTCTCGCCACCGATACCGGCAGCCCCTATGTGGACAACCGCCCCGTGAAAACCGCCGGTCAGGCCGAATGGCGGGACTACCGCGCCTGCTGGTGGGACGCCGACAAGGCCACGCTCGCCTTCGGCCCCGTCCTCCGCGTCCTCGTCAACGGCTAGGCCGTGAGCCACGGCGGGCAAATTAAATAAAACGCAAAGCGGCCTTCGGAAACGAAGGCCGCTCTTTTTGTTTCGGTGCAAAATGAAGTAAAATCTTTGCCAGCCGCGCAACGAAATAAACCTTGTCAAATTTGGGTTAAGGGCGTTGAATCCTTGCCGACAGATAAAACAAACAAAACATATTTTGTAGCTTTTGGCTACGGGGCTGACTCGAAACCGCGAATTTCCAATGCCTCCCAGAACCAAGCCGCCACTCGGCGCGGCTTGGCGTGCTTCTGGGAAAGGCGCTTCGCGGTGCCTGAGTCAGGGTGCGTTAAGTCCGCGCCATTGTTTTTAGGGTTAATTGAGGTATGAAAATAAAAATTGGAATTATCATAAGCGGGTTACTCGGTGTGCTTGCACAATTCAATTCAGCGTTTGCACAAGCCCCAAGTTCAATAGCCGGGGACGGTTGCTTGGCTGGAATTATTACAGGGACATATCCATTAGCAGGCTACGGGTATTCCATTTTCCTCCCTGCCAACAGTGGGAATAGTTATCAACTAATCGGAATCTACAATGTTGACAGCAGCACTGGCACATATTCCTATACGCCAACAAGCTCTTCTGCAGCTACAGTCGCCGTTAATGATTCTTTGGGCGGTCCGGGTGCCCTTTATTTGACTTTTTCCACAGCAAATTCAGGCACTTTTAATACGGTTGTTAATGCGTATCCTAGCGCGTATCAATCGGGGCAATTCAGTTTTGCATCGTATAATGCGCCTAGTTCAGTCTCCGGAAAAACCTTTGCTTGTTCGATTGTGAATGGTCTGTATCCATTTTATTCAAGTGGTTCATACACGATTACCACGGCGTCATCTGGAAATACATACACGACTTCGACTGGAGATTCAGGGACTTATTCATACTCATTAGCAAATCGAAGCACCGGTAAATTACAGTTCAGCAGCAGTCTAGTTGGATCGTTTGTAGCCTATTTTGGCTTTTCAGATGCGCTACATGGAGGCTTTGCTGCGACTCAAGCATCATCGGGCGGGTATCAAGTAGGCAATTTCACGCAGCTAGACACCACTCCGCCAACCATCACAATTGTTTCTCCGACGGGTGGACAAAGATGGAGCAATTCCGTTTTTACCGTCACAGGGACAGCTAGTGATGACATCCAAGTTTCAGCAGTATATTACCAGATTTTTGGACAAGGTTGGAATTTAGCGACGACTTCAAACGGCTGGACCAATTGGGCGGGAAACATTTCTCTATCAACAACTGGAACCAATGTCATTCAAGCCTATTCAGTCGATTCGAGCGGCAACTCATCCGCCATCGCCAGCCAGAATATGGTTTATGTTATTGCCGCAGTGGCAAGCGTGCAGACCAATGGCAATGGTTCAATTTCGCCAAACTACAATGGTCAGTTATTAGAAGTCGGTAAAACCTACAGCATGACGGCAACACCTAGCTCTGGCTTTGCCTTTGTTAATTGGACGGGTAGCGTGGTGACAAACAACGCCACGGTTCAATTTGTAATGGCTTCAAACCTAACTTTCACGGCCAACTTCATTGATACCAACAAACCGACTTTCAGCATCACGAACTTGGTGGCTGGCCAGCGCGTGAGCAACGCCGTGTTTACTGTGAAGGGAACTGCAACGGACAACTTGCAGGTTGCGGGTGTGCAGTATCGGTTGAACGGGGGAAGCTGGAGTAACGCGACCGGCACAGCCAATTGGTCAGCACCTGTGACCTTGATGCCGGGGACAAATGCCTTTGCCGCTTATGCCACCGATACCACTGGCAATGTTTCAGCAACCAACAGCGTGAGCTTCCAATATGTCGTGACCAATCAATTGCAAATATCTGTGACTGGCTTGGGGACGATTTCACCAAACTACAGCAATGCGTGGCTGGAAATTGGCCGCAATTACAGCATCACCTCCGCCCCGGCAGCCGGATTTAGATTCACCAACTGGACGGGTAGCCTGATAACCAACACGGCAGCTTTGAATTTCACGATGGCTTCCAACCTCACATTCACCGCCAATTTTATTGATACGAACAAGCCGACTTTCAGCATCACGAACTTGGTGGCTGGGCAGCGGTTGAGTAACGCCGTATTCACGGTCAAAGGAACGGCAACAGACAACTGGCAGGTGGCTGGTGTGCAGTATCAGCTAAATGGCGGAAGTTGGGGCAACGCGACTGGCACAACCAATTGGTCAGCGCCTCTAACCCTGACGCCGGGGACAAATGCCTTTGCCGCTTATGCCACCGATTCCACCGGCAATGTTTCAGTGACCAACAGCGTGAATTTTCAATATGTCGTGACCAATCAACTGCAAGTCAGCATCACTGGCAAGGGAACCGTTTCGCCGAATTACAGCAATGCGTGGTTGGAGATTGGCCGGAATTACAGCATCACCTCGGCTCCGGCCAGCGGCTTTGTGTTCACCAACTGGCAAGTTTCGACGAACTGGATTAGCGGCGTGACCGTGACTGGCACCAACCTGCCTTTCATGATGCAATCCAACCTGACCTTGCAGGCGAACTTTTTGGATGTGACCAAGCCAACGCTCACCATCACTTTGCCCACCGCCAATCAGAAGATGACCAATGCCTTGGCGACAGGGCTTGGCACGGCGAGCGATAACTGGCGTGTCACCAATATTTGGTATCAGTTGAATAACGGCACTTGGAGCCTTGCCGCGACGACCAATAGCTTCACCAATTGGACAACGCCCTTGTTGACGCTCGTGATTGGCACTAATTCGCTAAAAGCCTACGCGCTGGATTTGGGCGGGAATTTCTCGCTCACCAACAGCGTCAGTTTTGTATCGAGCAACACCTTCGCACTGCAACTGGTCTTCACCAACGCGCAGCCGATGAAAACCAACGGGCTGGTCTTCAACCTGCAATTGTCCACCGGCTTAAACGGACACATCCAAGTTTCAACGAACCTGACAAGCTGGGCTACGCTGACAAATTTTGTGGGGACGAATTCTTCAATCACCTTCTGCGACCCGGCGGCGACGAATTCCAGCCAGCGTTTCTATCGGGCGGTGATTCCGTAAAGCCAAGAAAATCCGTTCGCGTGGTTGGCGTGGTTCGCGGTTCAAAATCCGCGTTTCATCGGCGTGAATCGGTGGCCGAATCTTGCCGCAAAAAGTTGTTTATTTCTTCCGCCAAGCGCGGTGCAGGTTGCCGAATTGGAATTCTACGGAAGTCAGCAGGACTTTTTTCAGCAGCAGCGCCAGCGGAATCGCCAGCAGCGCGGACGCCACGACGTCGGAGAGATGATGGCATTGCAGCGCGATGCGCGACCACATGACGGCCAGCGCGTAAACCGCCGCCACCGCGCCCCAGCCGCGATGCACCAGCCACGCCGCCGCCGCCAGCCCGACCGCCGAGGCCGCGTGACCGGACGGAAACGAGCTGAACGCGAACTTGCCGATGATCCAATGGCCGTCGTGCCAGACGCCGTAAAATCCCTGCGGCACGTCGTGGTTGCTCGGCCGCGTCCGGCCAAACAGCACGCGCAGAATCGTCGCGGCCAGCCCGGTGAGTTCGGAGGTGAGCGCCACGAAGAAAATTTTGGCCGCAACCGACGGACGCTTGGCAATGAAGAAAACGAGCGCCAGAAAAATTCCGGCCGCGCCGACGACCCAGCCTTCGCCGATTTTGGAACACCACCACGCAAAGTTTTTCAGCGCCGGCCGGTTCGTCGCGTCCAGCGCGGCGTCCACGCGGTTGTCGAGCCACCACGCGAGGGCGAGCGCCGCGCCGCAAGCCAGCAGCCGGAGCAGCGTGCTCCATCGGATTTTGCGCGGTGCGACCATGCGGCGATTCTATGCGTTGCGCTGGCAAAGCAAAATCCAAATCGCTAGACTCGGCGCGATGACCGACTGGCTGGAAAAATTCGCCGCGCGTCCCCATCGCGCCATTTTGCTGTTGAGCCTCGTGCTACTGCTCGCCGGCAACTGGATTCTCCCGCTCACCGACCGCGACGAGACGCGCTTCGCCGAGGCCTCGCGCGAGATGCTCCAGCGCGGCGATTACGTCGTGCCGTGGTTCAACGGCGCGTGGCGCTTCGACAAACCGGTTTTGATTTACTGGTGCCAAAGCGCCAGCTACCGCGCGTTCGGTGAAAATCCGTTCGCCGCGCGGCTGCCGTCCGCGCTGTTCACCGCCGCCACCGCCTTGCTCCTCGTGCGCTGGGGCAGAAAATTTGCGGACGCGAAAACGGCCTTCATGGCCGGCGCGACGTTCGTGGCGGGACTGCACGTCGCCATCATCGGCCGCGTGGCGACGGCGGACATGGCGATGGTTTTCTTCTTCACGCTCGCCGCGTGGAGCGGCTGGGAACTCACGCGACCGGATCAGCCGCGCCGGAAATCTTGGTGGTGGATTTTTTACGTCACGCTGGCGCTGGGTTTTCTGGCGAAAGGCCCCGTGGCGTGGCTGCCGCTCGGAGGAATTATTTTGGGACGTGCGCTGCGGACAAATTCCTTTCACCTGCCGCTGGCGGAAACAATCGTCGGTCTCGTCGTCACTGTGTCGCTGGCGGCATGCTGGGGCGTGCCGGCGATGCTGCAAACGCGCGGCCAATACTTCGCCGTCGGCATGGGCGAACACGTGCTGCATCGCTCCACCGGCGTGAACGACGGCCACGGGCTGGCGGGATGGATCGGCTTCTTCGCTACGCTGCCGTTGTATTTTCTGACGTTCTTCGTCAGTTTTTTCCCGTGGTCGCCGCGCGTGCCGGGCGCGCTGCGCCGGTGGTGGCCGGAACGCGGGCGCGATGATCTTGGCTGGTATCTGCTGATGCAGGCGGCGCTGGTGTTCGCGGCGTTTTCGCTGGTGCGGACGAAGCTGCCGCATTACACGATGCCGGCGTTTCCGTGCCTCGCGCTGTGGCTGGCGCTGCAACTCGGCCGCGAACAAAATTCCTTCGCGTGGTTCGGCAAACGGTTTGCCGCGATGGCGATTTTCATTCTGGCGCTGACGCTGGTGGCGTTTCCGATTTTCAAAAGTTTTCTGCTGACGGAAAATCTTTGGCGCGCAGTGGGCGCGCAAGTGCGACCGGAGACCAAGACCGGCTGCTTCGGCTACGCCGAGCCGAGCCTCGTCTGGAAATTCCGTGGGGTTAGCACCAACCTGGTCGTGCTCGGCGACGCGAAGCTGGCGAAGAATTTTCTGACGAACGCACCGCCGTTCATCCTTGTGCTACCGACGAGCGAACTGACGAATTTTTCCGACATGAGCGGAACGCGATTTCGCGTTCGCGGCTTGGACATGGTGCGGTTCAAGAACCGCGATTTGACGGCCATCGTGCTGCCGTAAAATTTCGCTGGCATTTGTTTGAATTTGGACGAAGTTGCGCGGTCAAAGACTGCAACAATGAAAATATTTTTCGGAACTTTGCTCGCCGCCGCGTTGAACCTCGCCGCCGTCGCGCAATCCACCAATGTTATGAATACCAACAAAATTGAACTCGCCACCCTTGGCGGCGGCTGCTTCTGGTGCATGGAAGCCGTTTACGAACGGCTGCCGGGCGTCATTTCCGTGACGAGCGGCTACTCGGGCGGGCATGTCGCGAATCCGACTTATCATCAGGTTTGCGAGGGTGACACCGGCCACGCGGAGGTGACGCAAATCGCGTTTGATCCGGCGAAGATTTCCTACGCGAAGCTGCTGGAAGTTTTCTGGCAGGCGCACGACCCGACGACGCTGAACCGCCAGGGCGCGGACAGCGGCACGCAGTATCGGTCCATCATCTTGTATTCCGACGAGAAGCAAAAGCTCACCGCGGAAAAGGCGAAGCTGGCGGCGCAGGCGGATTTTCACAGTCCCATCGTGACGGAAATCGTGCCGCTGACGAAATTCTACAAGGCCGAGGATTATCATCAGGGCTATTACGACGCGAATACTGACGCGGGTTACTGTCAGGTGGTCATCACGCCCAAACTGGAAAAGCTGGAACACAAGAAGGTCATCCAGCCGACGGTGCAAACGCCGAAGTGAGCGTCTTAACATTGAAACAAATAAAAACGGCGAACTGTTTCCAGTTCGCCGTTTTGAATTTCTAGCAGAGAATTAAATTCCCTTGGCCGTGATGTAGTTCACGAGGTCAACCACGCGGTTGCTGTAACCCCATTCGTTGTCATACCAGCTGACGACTTTGAAGAAGCGTTTTTCGCCCTTCAGATTGTTTTGCAGCGTCGCGAGGCTGTCATAGATGGAACTGCGGTTGTCGTGGATGAAATCAGTGGAGACGAGTTCTTCGTCGGTCACGCCGAGGATGCCTTTGAGATAGGTGGTGCTGGCCTTCTTCAGCGCGGCATCAATCTCTTCGATGCTCGTGTCCTTCGTGGTGCGGATAGTGAGGTCAACCACGGAAACGTCAGCGGTCGGCACGCGGAAGGCCATACCGGTGAGCTTGCCCTTGGTGACGGGCAGCACTTCGCCGACGGCTTTCGCCGCGCCGGTGGTGCTCGGAATGATGTTGATGCTCGCCGCACGGCCGCCGCGCCAATCTTTCTTGGTCGGGCCGTCCACGGTTTTCTGCGTAGCGGTCATCGCGTGAATGGTGGTCATCAAACCGGTTTCG
>CAIXFY010000048.1 GCA_903918885.1 uncultured Verrucomicrobia subdivision 3 bacterium | reverse complement strand
TAACTTTGTTTAATTGGTTTATTAACGGTCAAGACGCCCTTGAGACATCCCATTTCTCCCTTGCAGATACGTTTTTCTGCCCTTGCGATTTACCTTGGGGATATATCCATCCGTGCGGGTAATTTTATTTAATTTTATTTACGGAGCGCAGACATAGGCAATGTTTTCAATACGATTGAGGCCACCTACCCGAATTTATGCTTTTTTAGCAGCTTTGTTAAGCGTGGGTATGGGGGCAAGGCTATTTTATATTTATCCCGGCGCGAATGGTTCAAACCGCCTCGTCATTTATCACCGTGTCGAAAAATACGGGTGTCTGGAAGCCTCAAAAAACGCGGAGATGCTTTGATTCTATTGGTTTTTATGGTGGTGTTTTCTCCGTGCCTGTGCGGGCTGTTTATTATATGGTGCGCTGGTGAGCAAGAATTTGTCCGTCTGTTCCAAGTCCAGCATCCAGAGATTCATCAAGCTATGGCTGTCTGTGAAGCCGACGCCTTACTGGTTTCATCAAACCCTGTCCTTGGGGCAGCAGATTGAAGATTTTGCCGTTGCCAAGCCGATTTTGGAAAAGCTGTTTGACTCGTTGGAAGTAGAGATGGGCAAGACGTATGACATGGGCGCGGTTTATATCATGGGGCATCAAGGCAATAAACGGGTTCATTTTCATGTGGTTTTTTTCTTTTATGGGACGCCAACCGAGATGCGGGAAAAACTGTCGGCAAAACTGCGGCAGGAAGTCTGGAAGCGATGGAAAAAACTCAATCCCGGTCTTAACCACACCGGCAATCGGTTGACGATTCGGACGAAAGCGAATGGCCTGTGGTATCTGGCGGGACATTTAGCCGTTGGCAAAACTGCGAAGGCGAAGGGCAAGCCAAGCTGGTATGGCGTTCGCAACAAGCGGCTGATTGAAGCCCACGCCCTGCCAGTGACCAGCAATCAAGTCCGGCGTGAGTTTGAATGTCATTTCCCCGCCGCCCTAGCCACCCCTGCCGCCAAGAAACCGAAAGTCATTTTCTATGACCGGAGCAAATTGGCCGATTTGAAGGATTATGTGGACGCACAGGGACGGTATGAATGGGAAGATTTCAAGCGAGCGCAGACGGGCAGAAAACGAAAAATCAGCGATGCTGACTTCATGGGTTTTCTAAATGTTCAAAACGGCTGGAAATCAGTCACGCCCTCTGCCGATGATTCAAACACACTTTGAATTCGTCGAAATAAGCGTTTGGGGGTAGGGGGCAGGGTAGGCCGTCGAATCGGGAATTGGTTTGATGATTGGGATTTGATTATTTTGCTCGGTATGTGATTTTGCAATAATAGTGCCGCGTCCCGGTAGTTTTCCAATCTGAACCAGAACTAGACCAATCATATACCGTGTTAATTTCTTCCGCTCCTGCTGGTAACTTCTGACGGGCTGCGGCATAAGCGTCTCCTTTTGAGCTTCCATCGCCCTTTACAGTCCTTACCGTTGAATTGACCATGCGTGCATTAGCTTCATTTTGGGAACGTAATTCAGCCGCCTCTTGAGGATGTAATGAGGCGTAACTAACCGAACCTCGGTAGCCAGCAATAAAGCCAGCAATATATGCGTCTCTGGGAACTGGGTAGTCTTTATAATAATTCCGACGGGGAAAACTATTCGGTAGAAAGTTTATTGAGGAAATAGCGTTGGCACGAAGGACAACATCTGATTTAGACGCGTCATCTCCTCCTGTCTGTCTGTCGTCTTTGCCTTGTTCGTAGCCTGCCGCAAACGCAGTTTTCTTCAGGTCTTCAGTCTGCGCTAAAGCCACTGCTTTGGCTTGTGCCTCTCTGATTGGTGCGTCAAGCACCCATTTAATCTTACTTATCTTATCTTGTGCCAGCGAGATTTTACTAGATTCGGGGAAGTCACGAACAAAGGCAATGTAAGCTCTATAAGCATTTGTAGTATCATGCGCCTTAAAACAAGCCTCTGCGTCATCAAAAGTTGAATTCTCTAAATCTTTCAGCTTTTTTATTTCCGATTCTTTGGCTTCAATGGTTCTCTCCTCATTCTGTATTTCTTGTAAGGTTATTTGTTGCTCTACAAGAACAGATTTTATTTTTTCCAGTTCCTTGACGGCTTCTTGGTGTTTGCTTTGACTCACGCCGCAGCCTGTCAGGGTCGCCACACAAATAGCCAGCAGCACTAAAATAATCTTTTGGGATTGAACTTTCATATTGCTATTAGCGACGATTCGTTTTCAGTGTTTGTTCTAGTCTGGCTATTAGATTGGTCGCAGTAGCAATGCGATGGCTAGATGGATACTTATCAATAAACTCTTTGTAGGCTTCTAATGCGCCCTGAAAGTCTTTGGCGTCAATTTTACCCCCCGCACTTTGAAACACAAAATCCTCTTGCGCTTTCAACTTTGCAATCTGCCCTGTCAATTCTGCGTTTTTGTCTTTCAGGTCATTAAGCCGGGTATGCAACGATGCAAGGTTGGATTCGTAATCGCGGTCAGAATTTGCAACCAAGCCCAGCGTGGAATTGATTTTATCAAGGCTGTGTTTCGCATCGGCCAATTGACTAATAACTGTTTGATGCGCTTGGTTACTTACTCCGCATCCAGCCAGCAATATGAGCATGATGGCTACTCCGCCTTTGTGTTGTAAATTCATGGTGCGGTTAATTGGCTATTTACCATTTATTTCCACAATTCCAACACTTGAACGATTTGAAGGCGTTCAAAGGAAAAGGAATTGCTGACAGGTTGCTGCTTCCGCAAGCCGGACACTTAATGCCAGTGAACAGAAGTGATTTCTTTTGTTTTGTCTCGCAAGGGCATCCGCAAGATGGGCAAGCAGAAGCGGCATCGGAGATTTCTTTTCCACAGTCAGGGCATTGTATCAGTGGCATATTGGCATTTTTGTTTCATTGCTCTGCGTGCGGCTCATTACTTTTTGCAAATCCCGTAAATTATCATCGCGGGCAACGCTAAAAGGCACACCCATCCCAATCCTCCGTCTCCTCCAGATGAACTGTGTTCTTCCTGCCATTTCTTCTCTGCTTTATCGTGCGCGGCTTGATTTTCTGCATCAATCTGTTTCTGGAGGTGTTCAATGGCCACGGCATCATCTGCTTCATTGGCTTGAACATTGACTGCAAAAACAGATAGGCAAACCGTCAAAAGCAGTAAGAATTTCTTTGTTGAAGCAATACCAACAAACAGTGCGGCAAGACGTGAGGTTTTAATTATGAAGTGTTTCATTTTGTATTTGTGGTTGGCTGATTTTCCTGTGGCTTTGAATCTATTTTACCGCCTCGGCCTCATCTTTTGCCTAGCATTGCTTCAAGCAGACTTTTAGCCAGCGCGTTACCTTGTTCGGCGGATTTGCGAAACCACTTCACCGCCTCGGCGTCATTTTCTACAACGCCTTCACCGAGAACATAACAAGAACCAAGAAAGTATTGCGCGCCTGCATTGCCTTGTTCGGCAGCTTTTTCGCACCATTTTACAGCCTCGGTAATACTTTTATTTACGCCATCGCCAATGTAATAGCTGCGGCCAAGATTATATTGCGCCGTTGCGTCACCTCGTTCGGCAGCTTTGCGACAACCCTCGTCGGACTGAATATGTTGCCCGCAATGCAGGCAGAAAACTTTGATTTCAGCCATAGATTTCAGCGCAGAATTTCAGATTTGGCACGGGCGGGCAAGGAAAGACTACCTTTAGGCAGTTCTTTGAGCGCAACAGAATCGGCAATTTGGTGTCGGTGCAAGAAACCGCCTCAAACCGATTCAAAAAGCGATTGCGGGAACTGCGTGTGAAGCGCGGCTGGACGCAGGAACGAGCCGCCGAAGCGTGCGGTATCGGTTACAAGCTCTACCAGCTTTACGAACTCGGCATCAAACGAAACCCCGGCCTTGTGAACTTGGAAAAGATGGCCGGTGGATTCGGTCTTGGTGTTCACCAACTGCTTGCGCCCAATTTTCCAAAGGTGCGCTTTCCAAAGTCCGTAGTCAAAAAGTCACTGCCAAGCAAACGAGCGCGAATTGTGCGCGGGTAGGGTGCAAATATGGCCTGCCATGTGTCGTAATTGACCGCTAACGAGCTTTGGGAACGATACGCGGGGATTTTTGCCTTCCAAAAGCCGAATGTCTCTACGGTGAAATGCGGTGGGAATGGCTGGCGGTTAATATATTCCAATTTAATTTTCGTTCACTGAAATAGCTTCAATTTTTGGTTGTGATAGTTTTTGTGCTACTTTTCAAGATTGCCAGAGTGTCCAGTTACAACGGCTAAAAATGCCAATTGTCTTTATTTTACAGGGGTTTGACGCTTGGGGTGAATCCGTGAAATTCCGCATGAAAAGGCCAAGAAATTTTACCTGAATCTAGCGCGTCTGCCAATTCCGCCACGTGGGCAACGTGTGAACTCATAGTATTACAAAATCACGCCGTTGCAAGGCAAGTGTCCAGTTAGCGGCGGGGAAATTTTCAGCGGTGCAGCATGCCGCAGCTTCACCGAATTTTTCAAGGCGATGATTGCATTCTGCGCCGGAATTTTTATAGTTCGCTCGTTCAATAAAATATCGATGAGCAATCCGAATAACGACACGCCGTGGAACATTGATTCCGCGCGTAACCTCTACAACATCACCCGTTGGGGCGCGAAATATTTTGATATTAACGACGCGGGGCACGTCGTCGCCAAACCCTTGCAGGACGCGGGCGCGAGCGTGGACATCACCGATGTCATCGAGGAGGCCAAAGGTCGCGGACTGAAATTTCCATTGCTCATCCGCTTTCAGGATATTCTTCGTCACCGTGTTGAGGCCATCAACAAGGCGTTCCAAAGCTCCATCGCGGAATTTAATTTTCAGGGAAAATATCGCGGCGTGTTCCCGATCAAAGTGAACCAGCTTCGCGAAGTCGTGGAAGAAATTTTGGATGCCGGCAAACCGTTCAACTTCGGCCTCGAAGTCGGCAGCAAGCCGGAACTCTTCGCCGGTCTCGCGCTCCAAAATCAATTGGGCGGACTCATCATCTGCAACGGCTACAAAGATGCGGAATTCATCAAGATGGCGCTGCTGGGCATCAAGCTTGGCAAGCGCGTCATCATGGTCGTGGAGAAGCTCGAGGAGTTGCGTCAGATTATCACGATTTCCAAATCGCTCAACGTGGAGCCGCTCATCGGCATCCGCGCGCGGCTGCTCAGCAAAGGCGCGGGCAAGTGGGCGGAGAGCGGCGGCGAAAACGCGAAGTTCGGCTTGAGCACAGTCGAATTGCTCACCGCGACGGAAATGTTGAAGGCGGAAAATCTCGGCCACTGTTTGAAGCTGCTGCATTTCCACATCGGCTCGCAGGTGCCGGATATTCTCACGGTCAAGAAAGCCGTTCAGGAAGCCGCGCGGTTTTACGCGAAGCTGGTGAAAATGGGTTTCGCCATCGAGTTCATGGATGTCGGCGGCGGGCTGGGCGTGGATTACGACGGTTCGCGCAGCGCGTTTGATTCCTCCACGAACTACTCACTGCAGGAATATACGAACGACATCGTTTATTACATCGCCGATGTTTGCAACGCCGAGAAGGTGCCGCATCCCGACATCGTCAGCGAAAGCGGACGCGCCATCGTCGCGCATCACAGCGTGCTCATCGTCGAAGTTTTTGGCGCAATTGAAAAAATTCGTCCTGGCGACGCTTTCAAATACGGTGACAGCGAGCATCCGCTCGTGAAGGAGCTGCTCGACATCAAAAAAAATCTCTCGAAGCTTAACAAGCTCGAAGCGTTTCACGACGCGCAGGAACGCAAAGAAGACGCACACAATATGTTCACGCTCGGCGTCATGGAATTGCCGGACAAGGCGCGCATCGAAAATCTTTACTGGGAGATCAGCCAGGAAGTCGTCGCGAGTTTCAAAGGCCAGGCTTACATCCCGGACGAAATCCAGAAGCTCGAAGATTCGCTCGGCGACCAATACCTCTGCAATTTCTCCGTGTTCCAATCGCTGCTGGATCATTGGGCGCTCGGTCAGTTATTTCCCATCATGCCCGTATCGCGTCTCAATGAGCGCCCGACGCGCGAAGGCACGTTGGTGGACATCACCTGCGATTCCGACGGCGCGATCAACAAGTTCATTGATCTCCGCGATGTGCGTGACACGCTGCCACTCCACCAGCTCAACACCAACGGCGACGGCAAACAGGAACCTTACTACCTCGGCTTTTTTCTGATGGGTGCGTATCAGGACATCATGGGCGACCTGCACAATCTCTTCGGCCGCGTGAATGAAGTCCACGTCTTCCTCGAACCCGACGAGCCGACCGGTTATTACATCGAGGAAGTTATCGAGGGCGACACCGTCATCCATTCGCTCACCGCCGTGCAATACGACGAGAACGAACTGAAGCGCCAGATGAAGGCGCAGATGGACGAAGCCATCAAATCCGACCGCATGAAACCCAGCGAAGCGATGCGCCTGCTGGACGATTACGAACGCGGGCTGAAAGCTTATACTTATTTGAGTTTTTGAAAGATTGTCAGTTTTAACCGCGAAATACGCCGAATACGCGAAAGGTGAAAATGTTTTTTCTTTCGCGTATTTCGTGTGGTTCGCGGTTCATGGCTGTTCAGGTGCGGCGTAAATTTGTTTCATCATTCCTCATTCTTCCTTCATAATTTCCCCGATGACATCGCCGAATCCGCAACTGCTCCGCTCGCTCGGCAAACTCGCGCGCGGACTGTCCGCGCTGTTCTGGGGTTTGCCCGCCGCGTTGCTGATCGGCGCCGAAACCGCGCGCGCCGACTGGCTCAAGCCGCTCGGCTTTCTGCCCGCGCTCGCCGTCAACGCCCTGCTCGTCTACGGCCTGTGGCAGATGTCGGATTTTCAAAAACAGGAACGCCCGTGGCGGCACGCGCTTGACCGCGCGCAACTGCTCGCGCTCGTGCTGCTCGGTTTGTGTCCGTTCATTTACTGGCACAACAAAATGCCGGAACAAAATTTCTTCACCGACGCCGTCTTCGTGTTGGAGCTCGCCGCCGTGTTGTTCCTTTTTAATTTGAACCTCGTCCTCAAACGTCTCGGCGCGATGCTGCCGGATGAAACGCTTCGCAGCGAGACCCGCCAGTTCACCACGCTGAACCGCTGGCTGCTCGTGGCACTGCTATTTTTCGCCATCGGCTTCACCTGCTTGATGCAATTTCCGCATCCATCACCACAGGTCGGACGCGTGCTGGTCTGGTTGAACCGCGCGAGCGACCTGCTGCTCATCTTTTTCATCCTGCTGCCGCTGGCCATGACGATGGCGCTGATTTGGAAAACCAAGGAAGTGATTCTCGACGCGGTGTTCGGCGCGCGGGGCTGAAAATTTATTTCGGCGGCGGCGCGGAACTTTCCAATTCCAGTTTCAAGGCGCGCAAAGAAAGATTGATGTCGCCCATGAATGCAATGAGCGATGCGCACAGTGAAGCCAGACACGCGCTGAAAATGATTCCCGCCGGCCACGACTGTTCCCAGCCCAGCCACGCCGCCAAGAACAGTGTCATCACCAGGAACGCCGCCAGAAACGCGCTCGTCACGGAAAACCAGATGGCGAGCCGGATGATTTTTGCGCGACGATAAATGATGTCCACCTGCGCCTGCGTGGCCGCGCGTTCGCTGCCGACTTGAGCACACAGTTCGTTTTGGAGCTGGCGAGCGCGATCAATGCAGCGACCGAGGCGATTGGTCATCGTCAGCAGCAACAGGCCAACGCCGGAAATGAGGATGACCGGCCCGACGGCATCGCGCAGTTCAGGGATGATTTGTTGGAGGGTGGTGGGTGGCAACATAAGTTACGCACACAGTTTATCGGGGGCGGCCAAACAATCAACCATCACAATTTGACCCATTTCCCGTTCGCTGAAGATTTTTCCACCGCCGTCAGCACGCGCTGATTTTTTAATCCGTCTTCAAATGTTGGTTGAACGGACTTTCCATCGGCGCAGGCATTCACAAAATCCGCAACGGAGTGGACGAACGTGTGTTCGTAGCCGAGCCCGTGGCCGGGCGGCCACCAATTCGCGACGTAAGGCTGCACGCCGTCGCGCTGCGTCACGAGAATGTCGCGGAAACCCTGCCGGTCTTTCGGATCTTCGCCGTTGTAAAATTTCAATTTATTCATGTCCTCGAAATCAAAGTAGATTGAGCCTTTGCTGCCATTGATCTCGATAGTGATTTGATTGCGCCGCCCCAGCGCGTAGCGCGTGGCTTCAAGATTAGCCATCACGCCACCTTCCATCCAACCGATGAACGCCGCCGAGTCTGGCGCGGTCACTTTGCCGAGCTGGCGCTTGCCCTTCGCGAGCATATCGGCGCGCGGGCGTTCGGGAATGAACGTGTGAACGACACCGCAAACCGACGTAAATTCGCCGACGAGATAGCGCGCGAGGTCAATGATGTGGGAATTGATGTCGCTGTGGACGCCGCTGCCGCTGGTCTCCTTCTGCAATCGCCAGTCCACGGGAAATTCCGGATCCGCCAGCCGGTCCTGCGCGTAGCGGGCGCGGAAATGATAAATCTTTCCGAGCGCACCTTCTTCCATCATACGTTTCGCGAGCGCGATGGCGGGAATGCGCCGGTAGTTGTGACAAATCATATGGACGCATTTGGATTTTTTGGCGGCGGCAAAGATGGCTTCGCATTCTTTTAAGTCGCGGCCCATAGGTTTTTCGAGCAGGACGTGCTTGCCGTGCTTGAGCGCGGCGATGGCGATTTCCGCGTGCGTGTCGGTGGGCGTGCCGATATCCACGATGTCAATCAACCGCGATTCCACGACTTCGCGCCAGTCGGTGGCGGCGAACTGCCAGCCGAGTTTCGCGCGCGCGGCCTGCACGGCGGCTGCGTCGCGGCCGCAGATAGTGTGCAGCTCAACGTTCGCCTTGAGGTCGAAAAATTTCGGCGCCTGCCGCCACGCATTCGAGTGGGCGCGGCCCATGAATTTGTAGCCGATTAGTCCGACGCGGAATGTTTTGGCCATAAAGTTGGGATTGAACAGAATCTTTCCGGCTTTATAGTGAGCCGAATAAATCAAGTCAATGACACTTACCACTGCTGAAATCGCGAAACATCTCGCCGGCGAAGTCCTTGGCGACGCCAGCGCCGCGCTCACCGGCTTCGCTGCCGCCGACGTCGCCAAACCCGGCGACCTGACGTTTGCGGAAAACGCCGACTACTTCGCCGCCGCTGAAGCCAGCGCCGCCACTGCCATCATCTGCGGCAAGGATTTTACTTCGGACAAAAAAATCCTCATTCGCGTCGCCAACCCGCGCGTGGCGTTCGCGAAGGCGCTCGCCATTTTTTTTCCGGATCCGAAATTCGCCCCAGGCATCCATCCGTCCGCCGTCATCGCCAAGTCCGCGCAGATTGATGCCACCGCGCACGTCGGTCCGCATTGCACGATTGGCGAACGCGTGAAGATTGGCGCGAACGCGGTTTTGCAATCCGGCAATTTCGTCGGCGACGATTCCGCCCTCGGCGACGAAACGAATCTTTTTCCGAACGTCACAATCTATTCCCGCTCGCAAATTGGCAAGTGCGTGCGCATTCATTCCGGCACGGTGATTGGCGCGGATGGTTTTGGTTATGTTTTGGATGCGAGCTTTCACCGAAAAGTGCCGCAGGTCGGCAACGTCGTCATCGGCGACGATGTGGAAATCGGCTCAAATTGTTCCGTGGATCGCGGCGCGCTCGGCGCGACGGTCATCGGCACAGGCACGAAAATTGATAACCTCGTGCAAATCGCGCACAATGTCGAAATTGGCGAACACACCATCATCTGCGCGCAGGGCGGCATCGCGGGCAGCGCGAAGATTGGCAGCTATTGCGTTTTCGCCGGACAGGTTGGCATCGCCGGGCATTTGAAAATCGGCAACCAAGTCACCGTCGGTTCCAAGTCCGGCGTGATGCACAACATTCCCGACGGCGAAATGTGGCTCGGCGCGCCGGCGTTGCCGGACAAGCAGGCCAAGCGCATCATGATCGCGCTGCAACGCCTGCCGGACTTGCTCAAAAAAGTCGCCGAGTGGGAAAAGAAACTGACCGGGAACTGATTTTTTGCGTGCCCGCTTCACCGCCGAATTCCCACCGCGCCGCGCCGTTGTTTTCCGAGGCGGGTGCGTGGCGCGATGTCGGCAAGGGTTGGCAGCCGTTGTTCGGCAGCTTCCACGGCGCGGGTTACAGCATCGAGTGGCACGATTTTTTTGCGAAGCGTGAATTCGATTGGGCCGCGAGCTTTCATCCCGGCTGCATCGAACTGTGCCTGAACCTCGTCGGCCACGGCTTCGTGGAGTGCAAATCCAAGCGCACGGATTTCGCGCCGGGCACGGTCGGGTTTTATCATCGCAAGGACGAACCGCTCACGGCGAAGCGCGCGGCGAACGAACAACATCAATTTCTGACGGTGGAATTTTCCTGCGCGTTTCTCGCCAAACATCTTGCGGGCATGGAACCGATGCTGCATCCGCTGGTGCGCGCGGCCATCGAGAATCGTCCGCATGAACTCGTCTCTGGCGCAACCGTCCGGCTCACGGCAGCGCAGCAGCAGCTCATCAGCACGCTGCGGCAGCCGCCGGTTTATGCGGCAGCGCAGCCGCTCTGGTATCAATGCAAGGCGCTGGAACTCGCCGTCACCTTTTTACTCCAGCCACCGCCGGAAACGGAAATGTTCTGTTCCCGCCAGCAGCGCGTCGCGCAGGAACGCGTGGAGCAGGTGATTTTTTTATTGAAACAAAATCTCGCCGAGCCGCTGACTTTGGAGGAACTCGGCAAAAAAATCGGTTGCAGCCATTTTTATTTGAGCCGGATTTTTTCCGCGCAGACCGGCCACACCATCACGCAGCATCTGCGCCAGCTCCGCATGGAACGCGCGGCGGAGTTGCTCAAGTCCGGCGAACACAATGTGACCGAGACCGCGCTTGAAGTCGGCTACAACAGTTTGAGCCATTTCAGCGCGGCGTTCCACGAGACCTTCGGCTGCTGTCCGGGTTTGTATCCGCTGAAAACGCCCGCACAGAAAGCGGGTTGACGACCACAAGCCGCCGCCAAACTTCCGCAAGCTGGCGGCAGCAGGAAAAAAATCTCCATGTAGTCTGTCGCCATGAAAAGTTCATGGCTGTTTGCAACCTTGTTGCTGGCGGGAACCGCGCTCGCCGACAACCGCATCTTCACCTACACCTACGAGCCGGAGACCGAGCCGAAAGGCGATTGGGAACTGGAGCAATCCGTCACTGCGCGCGTTGGGCGCAACGCCGTCGTCGGTCAGCAGGATTATCAGCAGTGGGAATTCCGCACCGAGGTCGAACACGGTTTCACCGACCGCTACACGGCGTCACTTTATGTGAACGACACCTACGAGAGTTATCGCGACCCGGCCACAGGCGCAAATTCTTCCGGGAACCGTTGGGCCGGAATTTCTATTGAAAATCGCTACCTCGTTCTCGACCCGGTGGAAAATCCCGTCGGCCTCACGCTATATTTGGAACCGAGTTGGGACGGACAGAACGCCGAGTTGGAGCAAAAAATCATTCTCGGCCAGCGTTTCGGCGAATGGAAATGGGCGGTGAACCTGACGCACGCAACCGAGTGGACGGACGACTCCAAATCCAGCGAAGGCGAACTGGAACTCTCCGCCGGTCTCGCGCGAAACTTGTCCGCGAACTGGACGCTCGGCTTGGAATTCCGCGACCACAACGAATTGCCCGAATATAGGCAGTGGGAAAATACCGCCGTCTATCTCGGCCCGACCTTGAGCTATCACCGGCTGAACTGGTGGACGGCGTTCAGCGTGATGCCGCAAATCTACGGCGCCAACTTCCTCGGCAACCCCGGCCAAAATTCCCAACTGGAACTGGAAGGCCACGAACGCCTGAATGTCCGTTTGTTGATTGGCTACAGTTTTTGATTTACCAAAAGGCCGACGAATCTTCCGCCGAAGTGAATCCACAGCGGAATCGTTGCGAGGCCGATGATCGAAGTGCCGAGCGCCACTTGCAACGCCGTCCGCGCGTCGCCGCCGTAGTGCTTGGTGATGACGATGGGCAGCACGGCCGAGGGCATCGCGCCCTGTAAAATAAGAACGCGCTTTAGTTCGATGGAACACGGCAAAAACTTTGCCAGCAACAAAAATAAAATTGGCAGTAGGCCAATCCGCACCAGCGCTGCCACGGCCACGACGCGAAATAGCTTTCCGCCACGCGCCTCTTCAAAATGATCAGCCACAATCGCGCCGATGAGCAGCAGTGCCAGCGGAATCGCACTCTGGCCGAACCAGTGGATGCCAGTCAGCATAACGTGGCCCGCGAACGCCAGCGGCGCGGGCGGCGTGAAAATGGTTCCGACAAAATTCAGCGCCAGCGCCAGCAGCAGCGCGGCCAGCGGCGCGTTGAGGATTTTTTTCCAGCCGCCGGCAAATCCGCCGCTCAAAGTGGCGACGCCCAAAATCCACATCGCCATTTCCGTGCCGACATTGTGGACGAACAGCACGCCGGTCGTGCGCGTGTCGAACAGCGAGAAGCACAGCGGAATGACGAGATAGGCGTAATTTTGCAAGCCGGTGAGAAACGCAAAGGTGCGTTGTTCGGATTTGGTTTCCAAACCGGCGACGCGCGCGAAAATTCGTGACACGCCAATGCCGACGGCGACCATCACAAAACCGACCAGCGGCGGGAGCAAAAGATTTTCCGGCCGGCGCAACGCGGGATTGCCAAGCACGGAACCGAAGATGAGCGCCGGCAACAGCAGGTTGATCGTCACGCGCATCAGACTCGCGTCGGCGTCCGCCGTGAGCCAACCGCGCCGCCGCAGCCACAGGCCGATGCCCATGACGCCGAACACCGGCAGCACCGCCGTCAGCACTGTGAGAAACTCATTCACCGGTGGAATGAAAACAAATTTTCATCGGCGATGAAACCAAACAAAAACGCCGGACGGAGAAAATCCATCCGGCGCGTGAATTTTGTGCGGATTATTTTTTGCAGCACTTGGCGCAACCGGCAGCGTCCGTGCAGCATTTCGCGCAGGTCGCCGGGTCTTTGCAGCAATCACCGGTGCAGGCGGAAGCAGCGGGCTTCGCGCAGCAGCCAGCTTTATCACCGCAACTCGCACAGCCGGTCGTCAGGAAAATTCCCGCGACCGCCATGACTGCCAGTATCATTATGGTTTTCATTTTATTGGTTGGTTTTCTCCGTGGTGGGTTGATGAACGACAGCACCCACGGTTGCCGTCGAAATCTTTTTCAATTCCCGCTCGCGCAGCCAGCAAAAAATCACCGGCGTCACGATCAGGATGTGAATCAGACTGCTCAACATACCACCGACCACCGGTGCCGCAATCGGCTTCATCACTTCCGCGCCGGTGCGCGTGCTCCATAAAATCGGCAGCAAACCGGCGACAATCGTGGCAACGGTCATCACTTTCGGACGCAACCGCAATCGCGCGCCGTCTTTCACGGCACGAATTAAATCCGCGCGGGAGAACTTGTCACCCAGTTCGGCCATCTTCTTTTTCACCGCTTCGTCCAGATAAACCACCATGACGACACCGGTTTGAATAGCCGTGCCAAACAGCGCGATGTAGCCGACCCACACCGCGACGCTGAAATTGTAACCCAGCCACCATTGCAGAAACACGCCGCCGGTCAGCGCGAACGGCACGGCGAGGATGACATGCGCCGCTTCTTTTGCACTGTGATAGACGACATAGAGCAAAATGAAAATCACGAACAGCGCCGCTGGCACGATGATTTGCAACGTCTTTTGTGCGCGGATTTGGTTTTCGTATTGGCCGCTCCATTCAAGCGTCATGCCCGGCGGCAAGGAAATTTCCTGCGCGATGCGCGCCTGCGTTTCCTTCACGAAACCGCCGAGGTCGCGATCCTGGACATTCGCTTGCACGAACACGCGCAGTCGGCCGTTTTCACTGGCGATTTCGCTGGGCCCGATTTCGCGGCTGATTTTGGCGACGGAACCGAGTGGAACAAATTTTCCCGCCAGCGTGGGAACCAAAACATCGCCGAGTCGCGAAATGTCGTCGCGCTCGTCGCGTTGCAAACGCACTTGAATCGGAATCCGTTCGCGGCCTTCGATGGCGGTGGAAACATTTTCGCCGCCGAGGCTGGATTGCACGACATCCAAAACATCCTGCGCGCGCAGGCCGAACCGCGCCATCGCCGCACGATCCACTTCGATGTCGAGATACGGCTTGCCCTGCACGCGCGACGCGGCGACGCCGACCGCGCCGGGAATTTTCCGCACGACACGCTCGACCTCGAACGCCTTTTTTTGCAGCGC
>CAIXFY010000047.1 GCA_903918885.1 uncultured Verrucomicrobia subdivision 3 bacterium | reverse complement strand
TGTCACCCTCAAGGAAGCGTCGCAGAATTGAAATCGAAAAATGACCGGACAGCGAGAATAGCCAGATTTTACCGAAATAAAATCGCTGTCAGCAAAACCTTAACCGGACAGTAGTGATCTGCGACCAAATTTTTCAGAACAACCGCGCGTAGCGGTCAATTTCCCACTGGCTCACGCTTTGGTGATATTCCGTCCACTCGGCGGATTTGTATTTGATGAATTCATCGCGCAATTCCTTGCCGAGAACTTTTTCCACGAACGGATCGGCGGCGAACGCCTCGACCGCTTCACCCAGAGTGCGCGGCAATTCCTGCACGCCGATTTTTTCCAATTCGGCGGGCGACAGTTCGTAAAGGTTTTCGTGATGCGGTTCGCCCGGATCGAGTTTCTCGCGCACGCCTTCAAGACCGGCGGCCAGCACCAGCGCGGCGGCGAGATACGGATTGCACGCGGAATCGGCATTGCGACTTTCGCAACGGCCACCGTTCATCGGCACGCGGATGGAATTCGTGCGGTTGTTCGTGCCAAAGGAATTGAACACCGGCGCCCACGAATAATAACTCATCGCGCCGCGCCGAATCAGGCGTTTGTAGCTATTCACCGTCGGCGCGAGCACGGCACACAGCGCCCGTCCGTGCCGCAAAATGCCGGCGATAAATGAATAAGCGAGCGGCGAAAGCCCGAGGCCGCGCGGGTCTTTGTCGGATTTAAAAAGATTTTTTCCTGAGCGCTTGTCGGCCAGTGACATGTTGAAATGCGCGCCGTTGCCGGTTTTGTCCGCGAATGGTTTCGGCATGAAGGTCGCGAGCAAGCCGTGTTTCGCCGCAATCGTCTTCGCCATGTAGCGGAAGAAAATGTAGCGGTCGGCCATCGTGAGCGCGTCGGCGTAGTTGAAATCAAATTCGAACTGCGAATTACCGTCTTCGTGGTCGAGCGAATAAACGTCCCAGCCAAGGCCGTTCATCGTGGTGACCATTTCGTCGAGCCACGGAAACACGTCCATGAAGCGCTTCACGTCGTAACACGGTTTGGTAAGGTTGTCGTCGGGATTCGGAACGTAAAGCTGGCCGCGCTCGTTTTGCTTGAGCACGTAAATTTCGCACTCGATGCCGAGATTGAAGGTGAAACCAAGCTTGGCCGCGTCCGCCAAAATATTTTTCAACAGCACGCGCGAGTTGAGCGGATACGGCTGGCCGTGAAAATGATTGTCCGCCGGCATCCATGCGACTTCCTTTTGCCACGGCAACTGGATGATGTGGTTCAAGTCCGGCACAGACGAAATCTCATCGTCGTTCGGCGCCTGACCGAGACCGTCGAGCGCGTAACCGGTGTAAAGCTCGGAGCCTTCGGCAAAATGCACAAAGTGGTCAATCGGCACAAACTTACCCTTCGGCACGCCGTGGATGTCCACATACGCGCCGAGACAATATTTGACGCCCTGCGCCGACAATTTTTTCTGCAAAGCGGCCAGATTTTTTTGGCCGGATTTATTTTTTGAATTCATTTAACGGTAGTGAAATAACTTTGGTTTAACGGAGGTTTTTCTTTGGCGCCGCGTTTTACGAGCGCGGACAAATCCTCGACCATCATCTGGAACAGGATTTCGCCCTGACGCTTCGTGGCGCGGCTGGGGAATCCGGTGACGCCATTTTTACTGGTGCGGTTCACCGGATGCGTGAAGACGAGATTCGCAGTGCGATCCGCGTCGTCTGCTTGTTTGATTTTATTCGCCCGCACCAGTTCCGGCGCGAGCGCGAGCATGAGCGAAGTTTCGGCGGCATTAGCGTGCCAATCCTCCGCATCGCCGAAAAATTCCGCGCGCACGCGCGGACTGATTTCGGCGACGCTCACGATGCGGACAAGTGCGTCGTCATAATGGCTGCGGATGATCTCCAGCGCGCATCGCAACGGCGCGGCGTTGCCGACGTGGCCGTTGACGATGAACAAACGCCGGAAGCCAGCGCGGTAAATCCATTCGTAAATCTGCGTGACAGTTTCCGTGAGCGTGTTCGGCTGCAAGGCAATCGTCCCCGGCCAGCGGTGCGAGTGACCGAGCGAACAGCCGTAGCGAATCGCCGGCAAAATGGGCGCACCTGTTAACCGCGACACAGCGGCGCACAGCAAGTTTGCATTCGCCGAATCCATGCCGAGGCCAAGATGCGGTCCGTGTTGCTCGGTAGCTCCAATTGGTAGCAAACAGTAATCAGTTCCGGCACGACGGATACCAAGAACCTCTTCCCACGTCAGTGCTTCCCAGATGACAGGGTCTAAAACTGAACCTCGTTTTTTTTTCAATGCGAACTTGATTTTAATTTGGCGTTAAATTCCCAACCCCTTTTGCAAAATTTAGCAGTCTACATGCCAAGCCAAGAAACCTCGCCTCCAGATTGCACATAAAAATTAACCATGCATCTATCGGCCTCGATTGTTTGCGGATTCCAAAGATTGAGATTTCTAAAAATCCATGTTCGTCGGCCAAGTAGGTTATTATGCACGGCATACAGCCTTAATTTATGACCGAATTTGGTCAGCTTGATAAAAAAACTTCATTGTCTGAATTATCTGACGAAACAAGTGATCAAC
>CAIXFY010000046.1 GCA_903918885.1 uncultured Verrucomicrobia subdivision 3 bacterium | reverse complement strand
CAGTTGCGCGACTGGACGCACGACAAACATAAAACGGTGGATGACCATCCGTTTGGCGGCGGGCCGGGAATGTTGCTGAAACCGCAACCGATTTTTGAAGCGGTGGAAAGTTTGAAGCGTGAAGGGACGAAAGTGATTTTGCTTTCGCCGAGCGGACGAAAGTTCGACCAGAAAATCGCGCAGGAACTGGCGCAGGAAAAAGATTTGCTGCTCGTCACGGGTCATTACGAAGGGTTTGACGAGCGGATTCGGGAAACGCTGGCGGATGACGAGTTGTCCATCGGCGATTATGTGCTGACGAACGGCGCGTTGCCCGCGATGGTGGTGATTGACGCGATTGCGCGGTTGCTGCCCGGAGTTTTGGGCGATGACGAAAGTTCGCACGACGAATCGTTCAGTCACGGATTGCTGGAATATCCGCAGTGGACGCGGCCGGCTGATTTTCGCGGGATGAAAGTTCCCGAGGTGTTGCTGAACGGCAACCACGCTGAGATTGAAAAATGGCGGCGCGAACAGGCGAAGTTGAAGACAAAAGAGCAGCGACCAGATTTATTGCAGTAAGTTTTTAATTTTTAGTGTTGAGTTTTAAGTTGGAAAAACGAAAGCGCGGCCACTAAAAATTAAGAATTAAAAACTTAAAATTGAATTTAATA
The DNA here is from genome assembly GCA_903918885.1 of uncultured Verrucomicrobia subdivision 3 bacterium. Classification (GTDB taxonomy): domain Bacteria; phylum Verrucomicrobiota; class Verrucomicrobiia; order Limisphaerales; family UBA11358; genus UBA11358. The sequence goes on along the minus strand of CAIXFY010000046.1, from coordinate 30,484 downwards.
TGAACCAGGCATTACAACTCAAAATTGAATCGGCACAGTTTCGCAAAGACAACGCGAAGTTTAACGTGGGCGACTCCGTCAAAGTCCACACCAAAGTCGTCGAAGGCGACAAGGAACGCATTCAGATTTTTGCGGGCGTCGTCATCGGCAAACGCGGCACGGGTTTGAACGAAACGTTCAGCGTCCGCCGCATCAGCTACGGCGAAGGCGTGGAACGTATTTTCCCGTATCACTCCCCGCGCGTGGACAAGATTGAAGTCGAGCGCCAGGGCGATGTCCGCCGCGCCAAGCTCACCTACCTGCGCAAGCGCATCGGCAAGGGCGCGACGTTGGTCAAGGAGCTGGAAAAGAAGACCGTCGCGGCCGCGAAGTAATTCGCACCGGCAAATTTCAAGGCGAAACCTTCGGGTTTCGCCTTTATGTTTTGGCGAAAATGGTCAACCAGCCAAGATGTTTAAAACACGGAAAAAACCTTTTTAAATCAATGGTTTTCTTTGGCAATTGACGCTATCGCCGGTTGCCGGTAAGCTATCAGAACTGTTTCGGGCATGAAGCTCGGGCGGTAAAAAATTTATGGCAGAAGGATATTGTGTCAAGTGCAAGGCCAAGAAAGAAATTTCTGATGGCGTTGAGGAAACGATGAAAAATGGCCGTAAAGCCATCAAGGGCAAGTGTCCGACATGTGGCACGGTTATGTTCAAGATCCTTGGCAAGTCTGCCGTCGCTCCCGCTAATCCCACACCGCCGCCCGCCTAATTATGTCGCAACAGCTCGCTTACGTCATTGTCACCCCTTACTCGCTCTACAAATCTCGCACCGGCGGTATTCTGACCCGTCTCATCACGCGCACCGGACTCGATCTGGTTGGACTGCGGATGATTGCGCCGAGTGCCGAACTCGTAAAGGAATACGCGGAAACGATTGTTTCCGCGCACGACACGCAGGATCGAAACATTCAAGAGTTGCTCAAGCAATACGTTCTTGAAAATCTTTCGGCTGATCCGAAAACCGGTTTGCGTCGGCGCGTGATGATGCTGTTGTTTCGCGGCGATGAAGCCGTGCGCAAAGTCCGCAGCGTCGTTGGCAATTTGAGTCCCGACCGTCGCGGCGGCGAAACCATCCGCGACACTTACAGCGATCTTATTCTCGACGCCTCGGGCGGCGTCCGCTATTTCGAGCCCGCCGTGCTGGCCGCGCCGAACGCCGAGGAAGCGGAAAAGAAACTCAAGATGTGGGCGCGCTACTCCGATGCCGATGGCGGCATCTTGGAAAACGTCATCAATTATCCCGCTGGCGCTGCTCCGGAACGGACTTTGGTGCTCATCAAGCCAGATAATTTTAAGTTTCCCACCGGTCGCCCCGGCAACGTCATTGATTTCTTTTCACGCACCGGTCTTTACATCGTCGGCGCGAAAGTGCTGCGTATGAGCACCGCGCAGGCGATGGAATTTTACGGCCCCGTCCGCGAATTTCTCCGGGCCAAACTTAAAGATGGCGTTAGCTCCAAGGCCAAGGACATTTTGGAAAAAGAATTCGGCTTCAAACTTTCCGAAGCCGACCAGAAGGCGCTCGGCGAAATTCTCGGCCCCGTTCAGGGCGACTCGCAGTTTGACAATATCGTGCGCTTCATGTCCGGTCACGCGCCCGGCGAAATCCCACAGGCCGACTGGTCAAAGCCCGGCACCGAGAAATGCATTGCGCTCGTCTATGAAGGCGTCGGCGCGGTGAACAAGATTCGCGACGTGCTCGGGCCGACCGATCCGTCCAAGGCGCCGCCCGGCTCCATCCGCCGCGAATTCGGATCTACCATCATGGTCAACGCCGCCCACGCCAGCGATTCGGCGGAAAACGCCCAGCGCGAGTTTGGCATCGTCAAGCCGGGCGAGAATAATTTCAAGCAAGTCGTCGAAGAAACGCTCGGCAAGGTCTGAAGTTTTAAACCGTTATAAAACAAAAGCCCGCTCGATTGAGCGGGCTTTTTTATTCTGACGACTTAGCGGCTTTCTGTAGAAAACCGCCAACTAAACCACATTGCCAGTTTGCGGCCCTCTGCCGAGACGCCGCTACGGTCACGGCTTCGGCTCGTCCTTGCGAGGAAAGAGCGGTGCGGGTTCGCCGATGGCGTGACCGGCGTTCAATTTGCCCCAGGCCGATTCGGAAAATTTTTCCGGCGAGTCCGTCAAACCGAGCTGCGCGTAGATTTTCGCCGAGGTTCCCGGCAGAAATGGATTCAATAAAACTGACAACACGCGACAGGATTCGGCGAGGTTGTAAAGCACTTCGTCGAGCCGCGCCGCCTGCGCCGGGTCTTTTGCCAGCTTGAACGGCGCGGTCTCGTCCACGTATTTGTTCGCGCGATTGACCAGGCCCCAGATGCTTTGCAGCGCGGCCTGAAGTTGGTTTTGTTTCAGCAGCGTGCGCGTTTCGTCCGCAGCTTTGTTAGCGTCCGCCGCCAGTTCATTGGAGCGCGCCGGAACGATGCCGTTGCGATAGCGCTTGAGCATGGAGAGCGAGCGGTTGACGAGATTGCCCAGGCCGTTGCCTAGTTCGGCCTGATAGCGCGAACGGAAACCGGCGTCGGTCCAGTTGCCGTCCGGGCCGATGTCGAGCTCGCGTAGCACGTAAAAGCGAAACGCGTCCAGGCCCCATTCGTTGATGACCGCAATGGGATCAACGACGTTGCCGGTGCTTTTGGAAATTTTCGCGCCGTCCTTCTGCCACCAACCGTGGACGAGAATTTGTTTCGGCAGCGGTTGGCCCATCGCTTTGAGCATGATCGGCCAATAGACGGCGTGAAATTTCACGATGTCCTTGCCGATGACGTGGATGTCTGCCGGCCAAAGTCCGAGCGGCGCGTGCGCGTTTGCGATGCTGGTGTAATTCACGAGCGCGTCGAACCAGACGTAAGTGACGAACTCGGGATCGAAGGGCAGGGGGATGCCCCAGTTCAACCGCGCTAGCGGACGCGAGATGCACAAATCTTCGAGCGTGTTGTTCTTGAGGAATCCGAGCACCTCGTTGCGGCGATACGACGGCGCGATGAAATCCGGATTCGCCTCGATGTAATCGATCAGCCACTGCTGGTGCGCGCCGAGCTTGAAGTAATAATTATCTTCCTTCAGTTCGACCACTTCGCCGTAACTCGCGTCAAATTTTCCATCGGGCAAACGATCTTTTTCAGTCAGAAAAGTTTCTTCCTTCGCCGAATAAAACCCGGTGTAGCTCGCCTTGTAGAAATGTCCGGCGGCATTGAGTTTCGTGAGCGTGGCCTGCACAAAATCTTTGTGGCGCGGCTGCGTGGTGCGGACGAAATCATCATTGGTCAGCTCCAGTTTTTTCACGAACGCTTGCCAGTCGGCGGCGAGGGCATCGCAGTATTCCTGCGGACTTTTTTTCTCCGCGAGAGCGGCCTGCTGGACTTTCTGACCGTGTTCGTCGAGGCCGGTCAGAAAAAAAACTTCTTGCCCTAGGCTGCGCCGCGATCGCGCGATGACGTCGGCGATGATTTTCTCGTAAGCGTGGCCGAGGTGTGGCTGGCCGTTGACGTAATCGATCGCGGTGGTGATGTAAAACCGTTTACTCATTAAGCTTTTCAGTTTGGCCGAGAAACGCGGCGAAGGCAATGCCGCGTGCGGCGGTTCACAGCAGACAGGCCAGCACGCCGATTTCCGCCGCGAGCAGCCAAAGCAATAAAACAGTTTTGGTTCGGCTGATTCCGGTTTTTGACAGACGGTGCGAAAGATGATTCGTGTCGCCGATCCAGAACGGTTTTTTATTCAGTGTGCGAAACAAACTCACTTGCGCGAGGTCGGCCAGCGGAATTGCCAGCACCAGCAGCGGCGCGAGCACGGCGAACGGACGCGGGTTTTGCTTCGTATAAAAGTGCGGCAGAATGGCCATCACGGCGAGCAGGTAGCCGGTGAGATGGCTGCCCGCGTCGCCGAGAAACGCGCGGGCGTGCGGAAAATTCCACGGCAGAAAGCCCGCCAGCGCGCCGGCCATCAGAAAGCCGGTGAGGGCGACGAGGTATTCGCCGTTCGCCGCCGCGATGAACGCAAAGAGCAGCGCGCCGATCGCGCCGAGTCCGGCGCAAAGGCCGTTCATGTTGTCCACAAAGTTGAAGGCGTTGATGACGGTGAGCAGCCACAGAACAGTGACGGCATAGCTGAAAATATCGCTGTGGACAAAGAGCGTGATGCGTTTGCACGCGCTGGCCACGGCGAAGGCGATGAGGATTTGTCCGATGAATTTTGGCAGGGCTTTCAACTCGTGTTTATCGTCCAACCAGCCAAGAAACGTGATGGCCACCGCGCCGAGCGCGATAACGGCGAGTTCCAGCGCGCGCCGGTCAATGCCGTGAACAATCAGGTGCGTGGAAGAAATTTTAATCAAATCGAGCTTCAGCAAAATTGCGCCGGTAGCGAGTGGCAGGAGCAAGCCGGTTAGCACTGCGAAGCCACCGGCGAGCGGCACGGGCGTGCTGTGAATTTTGCGGTGTCCGGGGTCGTCCACGAGGTTGGTGCGCAGACACCACTTGCGCCAGAGCGGTAGCGCAAGTAGCGAGGTCGCAAACGCGCCCGCAAAAGCGGCGAGAAAAAAGTTGAAGGGAAAATTCATGCGCGGAGGCCGCGCTTGGCGGCTAGTTGTTGGTAAACGGCGTATTGGTCGGCGACCATTTTTTCGACCGAAAAATTTTCCGCGACGAATTTTTGTCCGGCGCGGCCGAGCCTTTCGCGGAGTTCCGGATTGCGGGCGAGCAAAAGCAGCTTGTCCGCCACGGCGTTCGTGTCGCCGGTGCGGACGACGAAGCCGGTTTCGTTCTCGCGGCATACTTCATCCGCGCCGTCAAAATCATAAGCAATGACGGGCTTGCCGGCGGCGAGCGCCTGCGGCAGCGCGCGCGACAGCGCTTCGCGATACGAAAGGTGGACGAGGCAATCCATGATGCCGACGAGCCGCGCGACTTCGCCGGGCGGCACGAGGCCGGCAAAAATCACCTTGTCGTCGAGGCCGAGCGCGCGGGCTTGGATTTGAATTTCACCGCGCAGCGCGCCATCGCCGACGAAGAGCAGCCGGGCGTGCGGGATTTGGAGGGCGATTTTTGAGAACGCGGTGAGCAAATCAGCGTGCCCTTTTAGCTTGAAAATGCGGGCGACTTTGCCGATGACAAAATGCGTGGCGTCCAAGCCGAATTTTTTCCGCAGCGCAAGGTCGTTGGTGGCTTGCAGAAACGGTTCGAGATTGAAGCCGCTGAAGATGCGCGTGTAATTTTCCGGCCGGCCAATGCCGGCGGCGAGATAGCGTTTGGTCATCGCGCCGGCGGAGCAGAAAAAGTGGTCGGTGACGCGCGCGGCGTATTTCTCGGCGGCGGTGAAAACAAGGTTGGCGATTGACCCTTGAAAATTGCCGAAGGACGGACCGTGGATATGATGAATGATGACGGGCACGCCGGCGAGTTTGGCGGCGAGGCGGCCGAGGATGCCGGCCTTGCCGCTGTGCGTGTGGACGAGGTCGGGCTTTTGGGCGCGCAGGAGTTTTTCCAGTTGGCGGAGCGCGAGAAAATCTTTCAGCGGATGAACGGGACGGACGAGTTCGGGAACGATGGTGAAATCGTCCCCCGCGCCGGCAAAAATTTTCCGCGCCTCGTTTTCGAGTGAGCCTTCGGGGCCGCCGGTCGGGCCGGAAATCAAATTCACTTCGACGCCGGGAATTTGGCGCAGGCCGCGGATGGTGGCGAGGGTGTTTTCCTGCGCGCCGCCGATGACGAGCCGGGTGATGAGGTGGGTGACGCGCATGGCGCGTTATTTTTTCTGCAACTGTTTAAGCCGGTCGCGGACGAGGTTGAGTTCGACGGCGTTGGTGGGCGCGTTGGCGAGAAAGATTTGGTAGTTGCGAATGGCTTCGTTGGTCTGGTGTTGGAGCCAGGAGACTTCGGCCAGACCGAACGCGATTTGAAATGAATTGGTGTAGGTGGACTGGAGGGCGGCGTAGTCGGCGCGGGCTTCGTTTAACCGGTCAGTTTTGAGAAAGGCGAAGGCGCGGTTGAACCGGGCGGTGGGATCGTTGGTGGCGATTTCCATGACGCGGGTGAAGGCGGTGATGGATTGGTTGTAATTGGAGATTTGTAGATAGGCGTAGCCTTTGCCGAAGAGCCATTGCGGGTCGTCGGGCGTCTGAGCGAGGCGATGTTCGATGACGCGCAGCGCCTCGGGGAAGAGCCCGCGCAGAAAAAATGCCTGCGAGGCGGTGGTGAGCAGGTTGGTATCGTCTGGGTGACGGGAGATTTCAGTTTCCAGTAATTTGACGCCCTGTGGGAGTTCGTTTTTTTGAAAATGAGCGGCGGAGGCCAGCAGGTTGAGTTCGGTGGAATTGGTTTCGTGTAGGCCAAAACGCGCGGGATGATTCTGCGGGTCTTGCAGGGCTTCGAGGGCGGGTGAGGGTAGGTGATTGTAGAGATAAACTTGAGCCAGCCAGAGCCGGACGGGGAGATTGTCGGGGGCGAGTTGGCGGACGCGATTGAATGGCGCAAGTGTCTGCCGCATGAGGCCGCTTTGGGCGACGAGGATGCTGTTGGCAAAAAGGAAACTGGGTTCATCAAACGGGCCGTTGGCATTGAGCAGCGCGTTCCAGTTGCGATATTTGCCGAATTGGTCGGCGCTGACACGGTTGAGGTCAATGGTGGTATTCGTGCCGGACTGGAGGTTCTGGTTGAATTCAAGGTTGATGGTGGCAACTATGTTGTCGGGATTGATTTTTTGGGCGTTGACGAAACATTCGGCCGCACCGGTCAGGTTGCCGGCGCGTTGAAGTTCGACGCCCCAATAATCCAAAGACCGCGAGTAAAGATTCGCCACAAACAACGCGCTCGGATTCGGATCGCCCAAACCGTGCAGGTGCATGATAATCCAATTGAAGAGATTCAAGTGGGCGGTCGGGTCGTAGGGAACAATGGCTTTTTCAATGCGCGGTAATGTTTTTTCGTTAAATTCCGCCCAGAAATTTTGGTTTTCGGCAATCAGGTTGGTGGACAGGACAGGTGACAAAAGGTTGGTTTCGGGCAGTTTTTTAAATTGGTAAACTAGACCGTGTGGTTCCAAATAAAAAAATTCAAAGTAGTAGCCGTAACTGGGATTGAGATAGCAGATGTTGTTGCTCTTGGAAATTTGGACGAGGCAATTCAATACGTTAAGCGGGCTGACCCCGCCCGTGTCTTTTTCGCCAATCACCAGCGGCCATTGGTGCGGAGATTTTTGGTGCAGATAACGGTGATACGCCGCGTAGTTCAGCGACTGCGTGTCTACCACTAGATAATTTTTACTACGACCGCTGCGAGCGAGCGCCGCCTGCATGAGCAATGTGCGGGTTTGTTGGCTGGAGGTGATGCTCTCCGCGTCGCTCAATAAGATTCCGCCACCGGGTGGCAGACTTTTTTCTGTTAGCTCAGCGTAATGCAGCAGGGTGTTGTCGTTGAGGCTGCGGAGCAATGGTAAATTTTTATAGCCAAGCGCTCCGATAATCAGCACCGCAGTAACGTAGGTTGCCCAATAGATGACCGGTGAAAGTAAGTCGAATTGGCCCGGCAAGGCTGTCGGTGGCCGCGGATTGCGTCGGGTGGGCACGCCCTTTTTTCCAAAGACCAGCAGAAAATATCCGCAGTAGTAGCCTAATGCCAAGGCGGACAAATAATAAAATGTTAACGCTGGTGAACTCATCGCCAGTTGGCTTGGGCTGAACGGCGGATCAAACATAACCCACACACAGGCTCCAAAAACTACGGCATGAATCAAATGGAACATCTGACTCGCCAGCAATGCGCCTATGCGACTGGAATCACCGAAGGTTGCACTCCAGCGGATGCTCATCACCAGCACCGGCAATAGTGTCGTCACCGACATTAGCAACAAATTATGCCGCACCGTGCCCATGCCAAACGCCTTGATTACCAGCCAGTCCATGCGCAAGGCGGGTTTGAGCATTTCCCAAAAACTAAGTGCGAATGGATTTCCGGAAATCTTGCCATACACCGGCAGCACTAGGAGAAACAAAAGCCCGACTAGGCCGCTCAAAATCATTTGCGACAGGAAACGGAGATTAAAAAACTCCAAACCCTTCAACCAGATGACGGCGATGACGAATATCGGGAGGAAACCAATCAACGCCCAGTTGTCGGTCATGCCCGCGCCGTAAATAAATGCCGCCAACATCAAACGCCCCGGTCTTTCATCCAGCCGGAATTCCAGCAACAACCAAATGATGGCCGAGTAGATCAGCAGGTTCAGTGATTCACCGGTGAAATTGGTGGCTTGTTGCCAGAAACCAAATTGCACCCCCAGCAAACCGACCGCCAGCAGTGGCGGAAACCACGCGCTGCCCGTCGTCAAATATGCGAAGTCGCTGCGTTCCCGCACTCGTTCCACTTCCGTGCGATCATGCGGTAATATCGCCACCGAGCGCGCCAATAAAACCAGCGTCAGGGCCGCGCACACGGCGGAAAAAATATTCAACGCCAGCGGAATGCTAGCCGTTGAAATTAGGCGGAAGGGCAAAGTCGCCAGAAACAAAAGCGGATTGTAATAATCCGGCTCCCAAATAAAGCCAGACACCACGGACACGGGCAGAATGTTGGCCAGCGAGACCCAGTGATTTAGCGTCAGCAGATAGACTGCCAGCATCGCCGCGCCCAGTAGCCATGGCAGGATGCGCGGGGCAAAGTGTTTGGTCGGGTCAGATTGATTTTCTTTTGGCATCAGGATTATTCAGTTGAATCCAAGAACCGCCCCTTGGCAAGTTCAGTTTCGACGGCGCAAGTCCGCCACGCACTCGACGTGCTGCGTTTGTGGAAACATGTCCAACGGCTGCACGCGCACCAATTCAAAGACCCCGTCCGCGCACAAAATGTTCAAATCCCGCGCCATCGTCGCCGGATGACACGAGACATAAATCACCTGTGCCGGCCGCATCGTGCGCAAAAGCTCCAGCGTCGCCGGCCAGCAGCCCTTGCGTGGCGGATCGAGAATCACCGCCGTATTCTCCGTCGAAAACTTCTTCAGCAATTCCGGCAATACTTCTTCCACCTGCGCCGCCACAAACTCGCCATTGTTAATATTGCGTGAAGCCGCGTTCCGCCGCGCGGCGGCGATAGCCAGCTTGTCGTATTCCACGCCCACAAATGATTCCACCGCGCTCGCCGCCTCGATGCCGAAGTAGCCCACTCCGCAATACAAATCAATCAGATGCCGCGCGCCACCCGTCGTCAACATGGTGCGCACGGTCTCGACCAGTTTTGGAAGCAGGAAGAAATTATTTTGGAAAAAGGAATCCTTCGGCACTTCCCAGCCTTCCGGCTGGACGCGCAAAACCACTTTGATACCGCCCTTGTGCGGCGGATGCGCCCGGACTTCCGTGATTTGTTCGTTGAGCGCCGGTTCCGCGATTTTGCATTCGGTAATGTCCTCGACAAATTTATTGTCCACGCGCACGAACCCGATTTCCAATTTCTTCGCCGGACCGTTCCACTGGCTGCGAATCATGATGCGGTTGCGGTAAGCGTAGGGTTGCGGACAGCCGATGACCGGCGCGACAACCGCGCGCGACAGTTTGCCGACGCGCTCGAACAAATCCGCGATTTGTTTCTGTTTCACGCGCAACTGTTCCGCGTAGGAAATATGCTGATACTGGCAGCCGCCGCACGCGCCGAAGTAACGGCATTGCGGCTCCACGCGTTCCGGCGATGGCGTGATGACGCGCACCAGCCTGGCACGGGCGAAATTCTTTTTCAGCTCCGTGATTTCCACCTCGACGGTTTCGCCGACGATGACAAACGGCACAAAGACCACCAATTCTTCGCTGCGCCCGACACCTTCGCCGCCGAACGCGAGGTCGTGGATGGTCAGGGAAATTTTATCGCCAAGTTTAAGAGACACGCCCATAGGTTAAAGATTTTCGGGGTGCGGAAAAAGTTTTTTTACTGGCGGTAATTGACGCTTTCGCCGCCAAGTCTTACGCTGTCGAATCAATTTTATGAGCCAACTGCTAGATTCCCTCGTCGAACTCATCCGCCGCACCTCCGCCGAGATTCCCGACGACGTCCACCGCGCGATTCTCGCGTCATTGGAAAATGAGAAGAAAAATTCCCTCGCGGCCAGCGCCTTCAAGATCATTGACCAAAACATCGCGCTGGCGAAAAACAAGTCGCAGCCGATCTGCCAGGACACCGGCAGCATTTTGTTTTATGTGGACGTGCCGGTCGGCTACGACCAGATCGCGTTCGCCGAGACGGCGCGCGCAGCGGTGACGCTGGCGACGAAAAAAGGCTTTCTCCGGCAAAACTCCGTGGACTCGCTCACCGGCAAAAACGACGGCACAAATGTCGGGCCGGGCGCGCCGGCGTTTCATTTTCATCAGCACCGCTCGCCGGAAATTTCCGTGAAGCTCGTGCTCAAGGGCGGCGGATGCGAAAACGTGGGCGCGCAATACTCGCTGCCGGACGACGCGCTGCACGCCAACCGCGACCTCGACGGCTGCCGCAAGGCGATTCTCGACGCGGTGCTTCAAGCGCAGGGCAAAGGCTGCGGGCCGGGCGTGCTCGGCGTGTGCATCGGCGGCGATCGCGCGACGGGCTACGAACTTTCCAAGACCCAACTGCTGCGCCTGCTGGACGACCGCAATCCCGAACCGAAGCTCTACGCGCTGGAGCAGGACATCTTGAAGACCGCGAACGAACTCGGCATCGGCCCGATGGGTTTTGGTGGCAAGACGACGTTGCTGGGCGTGAAAATCTGCGTGGCGAACCGCGTGCCGGCGTCGTATTTCGTGAGCGTAAGCTACATGTGCTGGGCGTTCCGTCGGCAGGGTGTGACGCTGGATGCGGAGGGGAAGATTGGGAAATGGCTGTATTGATGAATCGTTGAAGCGTTGAATTGTGAATCGTCACATCGGTTAAAAATGGACGCGAAAGAGACATTCAAGACGTTTGAGAATCTGGAAGCTTATAAGATTGCGCGTGAGTTTCGGAAAGAAATGTATGCCATGGCGCGCGGACTTCCAGACTCTGAAAAGTTTGGCTTGGTGAGTCAGATTCGGCGGGCGGCGGTTTCACTGACAAATAACATCGCTGAAGGACACGGACGTTATCACTACTTGGATCAGATCAAATTCATGCTGCAAGCACGCGGTTCACTGGAGGAGTTGTTGGATGAATTGAATGTTTGTGCTGATGAAAAGTATTTGCCGACGGCTGAAGTTGAAAGGTTGAAACAAGCTGGCTGGCGGGTTTCGCAATTACTTGGTGGTTACATCCGCTTCCTCCGCAAATGCAAAGCCGGGGAGAATCTTCAGTTGCGCGAGATGCCGGTCGAATACACAACGGCTGCCGATGACGATCTTCCGATGTAACGATGTAACCATTCACCATTCACCATTCACTGACAAATTCCGTGCTTTGAACTCGCGCCGTCGCCGCTTATAAATTGCGCGTGCCGCAAACTAGTTTAGCCCCCATCAACGCCGCCACGCGCCTGTGCGCGGTGCTGGGTTCGCCCATCCGGCATTCCGCTTCGCCGGCGATGCACAACGCGGCGTTCGCGGCGCTTGATCTGAACTGGCATTACCTCGCGCTGGAAGTGGAACCTAAAAATCTCCGCGCCGCCATCGAAGACGCGCGCGCAAAAGGTTTTGCCGGACTCAATCTCACCGTGCCGCACAAATTGCTGGCCGTGGACATGGTGGATGAACTCGATGCCTCTGCCAAAACTTGGCGCGCGGTGAACACCATCAAATTTGAAAATGGTCTTGCTACCGGCTTCAACACCGATGCCGATGCGATTGTTACTTCGTTGCACGAAGATTTGGCGGTGGAGTTGCGCGGCGTGAAAGTTTTGCTGCTCGGCGCGGGCGGCGCGGGGCGCACGGCGGCGCTGAAACTCGCGGCTGAAAACGTGGCGGAACTTTTTCTCGTCAACCGCACCGTGTGCAAGGCGGAGGAAATCGCCAGTGAAATCAAAAAGCAATTTCCGGCGGTCAAGGTTTCCGTCGGTTATCCGCAAACGGAAATTGATTTATTGCTGAACGCCACATCGCTCGGCTTGAAGTCGGACGACGGTTCACCGCTTGATGAGAAAGAATTTTCCCTGAAACAAACTCGCGCCGTTTACGACATGATTTACAAACCAGCGGAGACGAAATTGCTCGCTGCCGCCAAAGCCGCTGGATGTAAAACCGCCAATGGCATCGGCATGTTGGTGCATCAAGGCGCGAAGGCGTTTGAGATTTGGACGGGGCAGCCCGCGCCGGTCGCGGTCATGCGGCGCGCGGTGGAAGGGAGTGTTTATGGTGTTTGAAAACGTTTTCAATCCACAGAACTGGGAAGCGGTGCCGTTCCATTTTTGGTCGCTGGTGTTCTTTTCGTTCGGTTGCATCGTCGGCAGTTTTTTGAACGTCTGCATCTACCGGATGCCGCTGGACTTGAGCGTGGTCTCGCCGCCGTCGCATTGTCCGCATTGCAAATACTCAATCCCGTTTTACCTCAACGTGCCGCTGCTGACGTGGCTCTCGCTGCGTGGCAAATGTAAGAACTGCGGCGCGCCGATTTCGCCGCGTTACTTCATCGTGGAATTGCTGACGGGCGTGGCGTTTCTCGCGTGCTGGCTGGCGTATGGGCACACCACGCCGTGGATGGCGCTGGTCTATTGCCTGTTTCTCGCGGGACTCATCACGGCGACGTTCATTGACTTCGAGCATTTCATCATCCCGGATGAAATCACTCTCGGCGGCGCGGTGGTCGGTTTTGTGATTTCATTTTTTCTCCCGCAACTGCACGACGCTAAGTCGCATGGCGAGAGCATGGTGAAAAGTTTGCTCGGCATCGCCATCGGTGCGGGCATTGTCTATGCGGTGCTGCGATTGGGAAAACTACTGTTCGGTCGGCAAAGGCTAAAGCTCGATGGCGAAACGAAAGTTGTCTTTACCGAAACCGCGCTGTGCCTGCCGGACAAAGAGATTCCCTATGAAGAAATTTTTTACCGCAAGTCCGACACCGTCGTGCTGGCGGCGTCCACGGTGGAATTGGTGGATCGCGGTTACCGCGATGTGACCCTGCGGCTGACGCCGGAGATATTGTGTATCGGCGATGAAAAACTTGATCCCGAAACCGTGCCGCACATCGAGGTGGTCTGTTCCGAACTGGTGCTGCCGCGCGAGGCGATGGGCTTGGGCGATGTGAAATTCATGGCGGCCATCGGTGCGTTCATCGGTTGGCAGGGCGCGGTGTTTTCGCTGATGGCGAGTTCCGTTATCGGCTCGGTGATAGGCATCGCCTTGATTCTATTGCGCAAACGCGAATGGTCTTCGCGGATGCCCTACGGCCCCTACATCGCGCTGGCGGCGGTTATCTGGATTTTTGGCGGCAAAAATCTTTTCGCCGCTTTTTTCCACTGACGATTCAAATCGCGAAGTCGGAATACTCCGGCTTCACCGCCTCAAGCGGCGGCGCGAGCATGCCGGCACCCACGGTGAGATTCGTTCCCTGTTCAATCAAGATGAATGAGCCGGTCAGCCGGTTGCTCTGGTAGCCGTCGAACACCAGCGGCTTGGCGGTGCGGATTTTGATGCCGCCGATGTCGTTCATCGCCAGCGTGCCGGGCGCGTCCATGGTTTCGAGCGTGTCGAAGTTAATTTTATTTTCCACCGCCGTCACGACGGCTTGCACGGTCTGTGTGGTGTGCTTGAGAAAATATTTTTTACCGGTCTGCAACGGACGTTGATTCATCCAACAGACGCGCGCGGAAAAGTCCGAGGCGCGACCGGGCAGATTCTCCAAGCCGACAATCATATCGCCGCGGCTGATGTCAATGTCATGCTCCAGACAGAGCGTGGCTGACTGCGGGCAGAAGGCCTCGGCGAGCGAACCGTCATAAGTCCAGATGTCTTTGACGGTGGTCTTGATGCCGGCGGGCAGCACGACGACCTGCTGACCTTTGCGCACGATGCCGCTGGCGATCTGGCCGCTCAACCCGCGAAAATCGTGGAGCGAATGGTCGGTGGGATTGTTCGGGCGGTTGACCCATTGCACGGGAAAGCGGAACGTGCCGAAATTCCAGTCGCTCGCGATGTGGACATTTTCCAGATGATGCAGCAGGCAGGGGCCTTCATACCACGGCGTGTGCTTGGAAGTGTCCACCACGTTGTCGCCGTTGAGCGCGCTCATGGGAATGAACTTCACGTCGTGAAAACCACCGAGCTTCGGCAGGAAATCTTCAATCTCATCGCGGATTTCCTGAAAGCGTTCTACCTTCCAATCCACGAGATCCATCTTGTTCACCGCAATGACGAGGTGCGGAATGCCCAGCAGCGCCGCGATGTAAGTATGCCGGCGCGTCTGCTCAATCACACCCTGCCGCGCATCCACGAGCACGATGGAAAGGTTCGCGGACGAAGCGCCCGTGACCATGTTGCGGGTGTATTGCACATGGCCAGGCGTGTCGGCGACGATGAACTTGCGTTTCGGCGTGGCAAAATAGCGATAGGCGACATCAATCGTGATGCCCTGTTCGCGTTCGGCGCGGAGGCCGTCGGTGAGGTTGGCGAGATTGATCTGGCCGCCGCCGGTGATGTCGGCGGATTTTTCCAGCGCCTCGACCTGGTCTTCCATCAGCGACTTGGAATCGTAAAGCAGCCGGCCAATGAGTGTGGATTTTCCGTCGTCAACAGAACCGCAAGTGTTGAAGCGCAAAAGTTCGATGGGATGTTGCGTGTGGGGCATGGTGGAAAATAATTCAACCACAGATGGGCACAGATAAACACGGATGCAAACAAGCAAGCCGGCGTAAATCTGTTTTGAAAAAATCTGTGTTCATCTGTGTTAATCTGTGGTTAAAAATATCCCGCCTTCTTGCGGTCTTCCATCGCGGCTTCGCTGGCCTTGTCGTCGGCGCGGGTGCCGCGTTCGGTGACGCGCGCGGCGCTGACCTCGGCGATGATGTCGTCAATCGTTTCCGTCTTGGATTCGATCATGCCGGTGCTGATCATGTCGGCGATGGTGCGGACGCGGCAGACCATTTTTTTGACCGTGTCGTTCGCCTTCGGGCGCGCGCCGGCGTAGGGATCGGGCTTCGTCGCGTCCGTGTGCGGCGGGGGCACCGGCAGCCACTGGCCGCCTTTGCGATAACATTCCCGCTCGTGGCTGAAATAGATGTTCGGCACTTCGAGCTTCTCTTTCTTGATGTATTCCCAAACGTCCATTTCCGTCCAGTTGGAGAGCGGGAACACGCGCATGTTTTCGCCGGGATTCACGCGGGCGTTGTAAAGGTTCCAGATTTCCGGCCGTTGATTTTTCGGATCCCACTGGCCGAACGAATCGCGAAAGCTGAAGAAGCGTTCCTTGGCGCGGGCCTTTTCCTCGTCGCGGCGAGCGCCGCCGATGGCGCAGTCGAATTGAAATTCCTCAATCGCCGCCAGCAGCACGGGAATCTGAAGTTGATTGCGGCTGACCTGGCCCGGCGTCGGATGCGCGATGCCTTTGGCAAAGGCTTCGTCCACCGTGCGAACGATGAGCTTCGCGCCGAGTTCCTTGGCGCGGCGGTCGCGGAACTCAATCAGCTCGGGAAATTCGTGGCCGGTCTCGACGTTCAGAAACGGCATCGGGATGTCGGACGGACGGAAAGCCTTTTCGGCAAGGCGCAGTAGGCAGATGGAATCCTTGCCGCCGGAAAAGAGCAGGGCGGGGCGCTCAAACTCGGCGGCGACTTCACGCATGACGTGAATCGCCTCGGTTTCCAGATACTGCAAATGATCTAAATGGTATGAACTCATTTTGTCGCCCGCAGATTAACGCAGATGGACGCAGATAAAATAAAAAACCAATCTGCGGAAATCGGCGGCATCTGCGGGAAGTTTAGGTTGTTGCCGCAGCCTTGCCGCCCCAGCTCGCGTGCAAACCGCATTCGCGTTTTTCGTCGGCTTTCGCGGGATCAAAATAATCCCACTCGTTCGGCAGGTTGTGCTGCTTCAAATAATTTTCCATGTCCCCGTCGCTCCAGTAAAAGAGCGGGCTGACTTTCAGCGAATTAAAATTCTTATCCTCGCTGACAATGTCGAGACCGGCGCGGTTCGGGTTTTGCACCTTGCGCAGCGCCGTGAGCCACACCGTCGGCGCAAGCTCCTTCATGCCGCGCTGGAACGGCTCCAGCTTCATCGCCGTGCTGAACGCCTTGATGCGTTCCTCGTTTTCCGGCGTCGGTTCCGGCATGCCACCGAACGCGGCATCGTAATGCGCCGCCGTCATCTTCGGGATATACGCCTTGATGTTCAGCTTGAGCATTTTTTTGACCTGCTCGGCGTGGACATAAGTCGCCGGACGATTGTAGCCGTGATCCACCCAGAGCACCGGAATGTCCGGCTGCACCTGTGTAACGAGATGCAGGATGACCGCCTCATAAGGCCGGTAATTGGTCGAGACGATGGCGCGACCGTTCGCTTGCGCGATGGCCCACTTCACGATTTCCAGCGGCGACTTATCGCGCAGTTCAGCGTTGGCTTTTGAAATTTGGTCGGAGGTCATTTTTCAACCACAAAGACACCAAGGCACCAAGCCCTTTGTGTCTTTGTGTCTTGGTGTCTTGGTGGTTAAATCTTTTGTTCTTTCAAGAGGGTGCGCTGGCACCAATCGCCGAAGCGTTCGCCGGCGTTGCGTTCCTGCGCAAAGCGCGCGAACACGGGACGGAATTCGGTTTCCAATTCCGGTTCCTTGAGCATGTCCTTCCAAACTTTGTTCAGGCGCGTGCCGGCGACATCGCCGCCGAGCCAGACCTGATAACGGCCGGGCGCCTTGCCGACGAAGGCGATTTCCGCCATGTAAGGCCGCGCGCAGCCGTTCGGACAGCCGGTCGAACGGATGATGATTTCCTCGCCGGCCAAACCGACTTCGGCCAAAAGTTTTTCGATGCGGTCAATGAAGCCGGGCAGCATCCGCTCGGATTCCGCGAGGCCGAGGCCGCAGGTCGGCAGCGACGGACACGCCATCGCGGCGGCATGCAAAACGGTCGTCTGGTTTTCCGTCTTCAAACCGTGCGCGGTCAGCACGGCATTGATGCCGGCTTTGTCCGCGTCGCTGACGTTGGCGAGAATGACATTTTGATTCGCCGTCAAACGGAATTCGATTTTCGGGAATTTGTCCGCGACTTCGCGCAGCGCTTTTTTTTGCACGCCCTTCACGCGGCCGGACTCGACGAACACGCCGAGAAAATTGCTTCCGTCCACCGCCTTACGCCAGCCGAGCAGATCGCTCGTCGTGGTGAATTGATACGGCTTCGCGGGCGCGAGCGTGATGCCGGCGCGCTGGTTCACTTCGGCTTGAATAAACTTTGCGCCGCGTTCAGCCACGACGTATTTCAGCCGCGCGTGTTTGCGGTCGGTGCGGTCACCAAAATCGCGATGAATCGTGAGCACGGCCTTCGCCACATCCACGAGCTTGTCTGGCGTGAAGAAGCCGATGACGTCCGCGAGCCGCGCATACGTCGCTTCGTTGCCGTGACTGCGACCCATGCCGCCGCCAACTGCAAGGTTGTAACCGATGAGCTTGTCGTTCTCGACCACGGCGATGAAGCCGAGGCAATTCGTGTAAACGTCCAAGTCGTTCACCGGCGGAATGACGAACGCGATCTTGAATTTGCGCGGCAAATAGGTTTTGCCGTAAAGCGGATCGACGAAGTTTTTGTTTTCCGCCGCGTCGTTATCAATCTGCACGCCATCAATCCAGATGGAGTGATACGCCTTGGTCTGCGGAGCGAGCGCCATGGCGACCTTGTGCGCGTCCGCATAAACTTCCTCGCGCGCTTTCGTGTAGGCGGGTGTGGCGGGCGCGAGGACGTTGCGGTTCACATCGCCGCAAGCGGCAAGCGTGGAGAGCAAGGACTCGTTGATTTTTTTGACGAGCGGTTGCAGGCCAGCCATCACGACGCCGTGGAACTGGATGCTCTGCCGCGTGGTGATGCGTAGCGTGTTGTTGCCGTAATCCGTCGCGAGCTGATCAAAGACGCCGTATTGCTTGGCCGTCATGACGCCGCCGGGAATCCGGCCGCGGATCATCATGATGTATTTCTTGCCCGTCTTGCGCAGGTCGCGGTCGTCCTGCTGGTAGGAACCGTGAAATTTCAGGAACTGGTTGTCATCATCGGAGAAATGATCATTCGCCGGATTGTTGAACGTCGCGGCAATGGCGCCGGCCAAGGTCGGGATGGCGGCCTTGATTTCTTCGTTGTGCGTTAATTTTTTAACTGGTGCGTCAGCGCTCATAAGCGAACGGAAAAGATAGCTTGCGGGGAACTTCTGTTCAAGCGCAGCGTTTGGCTTTATGGTTTGTGTAACAAGTTGCCGTGTGCGAGCGTCTAGATGGCGTCAAACATCTCTATTTAAAAATAACGTGAAGACTATAGTTATCATTTTCGCTGTTGCTGCCGTCGTTGGGTTGGCCACTTTTTCGTTCGTATCCCAACAGGCCACGACCAAGTTAAATCAAGCCAAGGCCGTCTGGGATGCGGAAAAATCACAGATGGAATCCGCTTCCCCAAAGCAGCCCGAACAGGTTTTTGTGGAAAAAGTAGTGACCAATACGGACACCGTTCGCGTGGAAGAATCGCCGCAGGAAATTTTAAATGATCTGCTGGCCATCAAGCTTGGTGTGGCCAACGAACGCAATCCGGCACTGCGCAAGGTGGTCTATAAATTGGAATTACTCGCGTCACGCGGGGAAACGGCTTTGCCAGCAATCCATGGCTTTAGTAGCCAGAACATTGATATTTCGTATGAACCCCTGACCGCAGATGCGGCGAACGGAACCAATACGGTGGCCGCAGATGCGGCGGCGAATCCGGGCGGTCGTCGAAATGTTGGTGGCAGCCAGCGGGGTTTTTCTGGTCGGGGCGAGGCTCGTCGCGCGCGCGATCTGCAAAATTTCAGTGCCAACTGGGTTGCCCCACCGACGTTACGGCTGGGCGTCATCACCGCCTTGAGGGAAATTGGTGGCGTCGGGGCAGAACAAGAATTGGCCTATATGTTGAGCACGACCGGCCGCGGCGTGGAGGTCGCCTATCTCACGGTGACGCTGGAGCAGATGGTTCCCGGAAAATATCGTGATGCAGCTATCGCAGCGGCGCGGGAATTGTTGATGACGCCGCCGTCCGCAGACAATGCTGACCGGCTGGATGCGCTCGCTAAATCTTATCTCTATGGGGTTTTGGAATTTTACAAGGACACGTCTTTCGTGATCAACGCGCAGCAGATGTTGGTCGGTGCGGACGGCCGGCTGAACAACGACGCCTTGGACTATCTGTCGCAAACTTTGAAAGACCAATCCGCCGCTGTGATCTATGCCGCCTACAAAAATCCAGCCCTGACCAACCAGATAGACAAGTTTGATTTGGGTCGCGAGCTGGTCGGTTACGTTGGCCAGAATGCCACGGCCAACCAGTTTTTCACGGAGACGTTGCAAAGCGCTGACATGGATCCGCGCGCAAAAACTTTTGCTGTTGCCCGTCTCGCTGGCGGCGGGTTTGGCCCAGGTTCCACCGATGCTCCGATTGATCCACAAGTGGCTAACGGTCGTATTCAGCTACTCACTTCGCTGCAGCCGCAATTTGCCGGTGACGAACAGCTTTTGCAGGTCATCACTGCCACCATAACTTCGCTCCAGTCCGGCCAGCCCATGGATATGCGGCAACTCTTTGGTGGCGGGAGCAGCCGTCGCTCGGGTAACCGTAACGGTGGCGGCGTAGCACCTCCGGGGAATTGATAACCAGCAGGCGTTTCAAATCGCGAGGACGAATTTCTGCGCCAGCTTTGTCAACCCGAATAACGCGAGAAAAACCATCAAGCCGTTGCCTGTAGAAATTTGCGGCGCGCTGGCGAGCCAGTCCACGAAGACGATTCCGGCAATCAGGTTTGCATTGGTGCGTGCAACATTGATTTCGCTACCGAGAAAAATATTTTGTAGGCAGCGGATAATCCAACCCACCATCACGACCGAAATGGTCATGGCTAATGTGCGAAAATGACCGGAGTTCATCATGATTGCCAGTGCGACTGGCGCGGCCAACAGCAGCAGTGGCCAGTGCGGAATCAGTCCGCAAAAGGTTTTTCGGCGCACGACATAGCTTGCCCCGGCCGTATAAAACGCCAGCGCCGCGCCGCAGAAAATCGGCCAGCCATTCAATCCATAACTTCCCGTCGCACCGGCGATGATATAAACCCAGAATCGGCAAGCGCCCATCAGCCACGGTGCGGCGGTAAAAAAATTATGCGAAAAATTGTAGAGCAGGATGAAAAGCGCGAGAAAAATTCCCGCGCCCGCCGCGAGTTGGCTGCAAAATATCAACAGGAAAATTCCCGCGACCAGCTGTCCAAAACCGAGCCGCCAGACGGTTTCGATGGAGATTTTTCCCAGCGGAATTGGCCGTTCTGCGCGGCGTTGCCGATCAAAGTCCGCGTCGAAGGCGTCATTTAAAAATGCACCACCGGTGTAGAGTAGGCTGACGCCGAGGAATAAAAAAGGCAGTTTCCAATAATTTCCGCCGCCGGAAAGCCACCAGCCCGCGAGACAGTTCGACCAAATGGTCGGCAGCAGCGCCACCCGCCCGAGGGCGAGCAGCGTGCGCAGGAGCGGGGCGGAGTTCATGTGGCGGACGAAGAAAACCAAAATCTCCGGCGGCTGGCGAGCCTCCGTTTGAAGGAATGCAAAGGGCGTTGACACCTGTCGTGTGGGTGTCTAGTCTTTTGAAAACGGCAACACCATGTTACTTCGCATCAGCTTAATTGTGGCAATTCTGGCCGGGCTCGGCGCCGGCGTGGTTTCTTACATTGAAGTCTCCGACAAGATTCCTGCGCTTACCGACCAGCGCAATAAGGAGCACGACGCCAAGGTTTCCGAAATTGCGGCGCACAGCAAAACCAAGACCGAGCTCAAGAAAACTCAGGTTGAACTGGCCAGCACGCAGCAAGAACTTTCCGACACCAAGGGCGAACGCGACAAAGCTGTGGCGCGAGCCGAAACCCAGACCAAGCGCGCGGATGAATTGTCCGACAAGCTGACCAAGGTTTCCGCCGAGCGTGATGACGCGCAAAATTCACTCGCCTCATACAAGGCCACGGATTTGACGCCGGATCAAATCATCAAGTTGAACAAAAATCTCAAAGACGCCCGCGCGGAAATTGAAGTGGTCAATGGT
Organism: uncultured Verrucomicrobia subdivision 3 bacterium; assembly: GCA_903918885.1. Lineage (GTDB taxonomy): Bacteria > Verrucomicrobiota > Verrucomicrobiia > Limisphaerales > UBA11358 > UBA11358. Next base: position 9,269 of record CAIXFY010000046.1, on the reverse strand, counting down.
GAAAAAGTAGTTCTGATGCACACCATCGGCCGCCTGACCAACGAGCTGGCCAAATACATCGGCCCGGATAATGTCGTAAAGTTGCGCGCCGATTTGCGTGGCAAGATTGTTGTCGTAGATCCCAAGTGGGATTTTGTGGTGCTCAACATCGGTGAAGATCAGGGCGTCATTTCCGATGGCGAATTGCTCGTCAGCCGTCAGGGTAAACTCGTCGGCAAAGTCGTCATCCGCAGCGTCGAGAAAGACCGCAGCATTGCCAATCTCGTTCCCGGCTGGAAAATCGGCGAAATGATTGAAGGCGACGAAGTTTGCCCGGCGCATCCTGCTTCCTAAAATGAAAATTCGCGTGGCAAAACTGTTTTTGTTCCTCGCGCTTCTAGCCGTTGCCGGTTTGTTTTCCGGTTGTGCTTCGACTGATCCCGATAATGCTTCCGTTCGTCCGTGGAACTCCCCGACGAGTTGGCAGCAAGGTGGCGCGCTCGGCAGCATGGACACGCAGCATCGCTAATCTTTCTTCCGGCGCACGCAACGGTTCGGCGTCAGTATAAAATCCACCTTCGCATCGTGCGGCTCCGACGGGATTTTTTCCAGTAATTGAAAATCGTAGCCCACACCGCATTTGATACCGCTCGCATTTTCCAATAAACGGTCGTAAAAACCTTGGCCGCGACCGAGCCGATTGCCGCTTAAATCAAACGCCATGCCCGCCACGAGAATCAAATCAAACTGGTTCAACGCAATGTCTGTGCAGCTTGCCGCCGGCTCGCGCACGCCAAATTTTCCGGTGACAATGTCTGTCGCCAACTTTTGAATTTGTTTTGCGCCGTAAGTTTTTTTCGCCGCGTCGAAAAACGGTAGGGCGCAGTTCACGCCCAACGCCAGCGAGAGTTCCAGCACCGGCCAGACATCCAGCTCATCCGGTAGCGGCGCGAAAAACAGAATCGTCCGCGCACTCGGCATCTGCGTTTTCAGCCGCTCGCACAGGTCAATGGATTCCACCGCCCGCACTGCCGAGGAAATCTTTTCCAGCCGCGCGCGGATGTGCGCCCGTAGCTCGGATTTGGAATTGGCAACGGAAGAACTCATTTCAATTTTTCGGTCAAGCATCCTCCCTGTAAATTCGGCTAAAATTTGAAAACTCCGAATCTCGCAAATCTGCTGCTATAACTATTTCGGCGGTTGCAAAATCAACCACATAACAACAAACCTCCATCGTTCCGCTGCCAATGCTGCCGCCGTCACAGTTGCCAAGTCCAGTCCACCCTAAAGTTTCATCCATTCGGCTTTGCAGCCGGTGACGCTTTTCTAAATCTGCCGCAGTTCCCATGCCTTGCACTGCATATTCAATCAGCAGAACATGATGTTCCGCATCGGGAATTTGTTGATAACCGTCGGCAATTTTTTCATCTATTTCCGCTTGAATGATTTTTTTTGCTGCCCGAAAAAGTGAATCGGTAATTTCTTTGCTTTGTCCACGTTCACCAAGCTTGCCCCAATGAATCGTATGCACTTTGCCATTTTCCCAAGTTTCCCAGTAAAAAATTCCGCTTTCAGTTTTACGGTAAAGTTTCAACATAAACTTTATATTTGATTTAAGTGTGCTGATTGGAAGATTTTTTTAGCGCAGTTTGTTTTCGCCAGTTATCGAGTCGCTCCTTGATTTTCTTTTCCACGCCTTGCTCGGTCGGTTCGTAATAAGTTTTGTCCACGCCCAGATAATCCTGCGCCACGAAATGATCCTTGCCGTCGTGCGCGTATTCGTAGCCTTTGCCGTGGCCGAGCCGTTCCGCGCCTTTGTAAGCGGCGCTGCGCAAATGTTCCGGCACGGGAATCGTGCGACCGGATTTCACGTCTTCCAGCGCGGCGTCAATGGCCTTGTAGGCGGAGTTGCTCTTGTTCGCGGTGGCGATGTAAATCGTCGCCTCGGCCAACGGAATCCGCGCCTCCGGCCAGCCGACAAATTCCGAAGCAGCCAGGCAGGCATTGGCCAGCACCAGCGCCATCGGATCAGCGAGGCCGACATCTTCCGCCGCGCAAATCACGATGCGCCGCGCGATGAAGCGCGGGTCTTCGCCGGCGTGAATCATCTTGGCGAGCCAGTAAAGCGCCGCGTCGGGATCGCTGCCACGCATCGATTTGATGAACGCGGAAATCGTGTCGTAATGCGCGTCGCCATCGCCGTCATACACCACGGCCTTTTTCTGAATGCTCTGCTCGGCGACTTGCAACGTGATGCGAATGACGCCGTCCGCATCCGGTGCCGTAGTGAGCGCGGCGATTTCCAACGAGTTGAGCGCTTTGCGCGCGTCGCCATCGGAAATGGAGGCGATATGCCGCAGAGCATTTTCGTCGGTGGAAATTTTCAGGTAGCCGAGGCCGCGCTCCTCGTCTTTCAACGCGCGTTGCAGCAGCGAAAACAAATCTTCTTCCGTCAGCGGCCGCAGTTCAAAAATCTGCGAGCGCGAGACGAGCGGCGAGTTGACGAAGAAAAACGGATTATGCGTGGTCGCGCCGATGAGTTTGATGACGCCGCTTTCCACGTCTGGCAGCAAAACATCCTGCTGCGATTTGTTGAAGCGGTGGATTTCGTCAATGAAGAGAATCGTAGATGCGCCGGTGTTTTCCAGTCGATTAGCCGCGGCGGACAAAACCCGGCGCATGTCAGCAACGTTGGATTCCACGCCGCTCAGGCGCTCAAATTTCGATTTCGTCTGGCGCGCGATGATTTGCGCGAGCGATGTTTTGCCGGTGCCGGGTGGGCCGTAAAAAATGAGCGACTGGATGCGGTCCGCCTCGATTGCGCGGCGTAGCAGTTGTCCCACGCCGAGGATGTGCGTCTGGCCGGCGTATTCATCGAGGTTACGCGGGCGCATGCGCGCGGCGAGCGGGCGGCCGGCGGAAGGGTCGGGTGCGGGCGTGATTTTTTGATCCGGCAATTTTTCTGCCGGGGTGGAAAATAATTCATCGCGCGCCATGCGGAGACGTTAGCAGTTGAAGTTGTTTGCCCAAAATAAAAAAGCCCGCACGGGTGGCGGGCTTTGATTGCCGGGTTGCCAAAGCAGTCCGGTAATCTTGAAAGAAACCCCACCATTGCCGTGTCTAACTCGATCCTTCGGACATATGTTGCCATATGTGGAACTTGCCCGGCGGCTTATAATTTTCGGACGCAATGCCGACCTATTGGCCACCGTCTGCGGCTCATCCCGAGTTCGTTTTATTTACGGTCCAAGGACTGTTGCGAATCACGAACAGGGCAGGGAAATCTGGTTTTTTAAAAGAACAACTGTGACTGGTGACAAGCTCGTCTCCTGGTGAATTTTTCTCAAGTGAAATTTTGAAAAATATTTTTAGAATTCTTCAGCCGATGCTTGCATCCCACGAGACGGCGGAGTTTAATTAAATTTCTTTCCGCGTTTTAATCCGATTCCGTCGGGCGGTTTTCTGTTTTATCGAGGCGTCTGCGGATGATGGCCGCGAGGTCTTCCGGTTTGTAAGGTTTGCAGATGAAGTTATAGCCCTCTACCAATTCAGCCTTGCGATTCTCCAGATTGCCGGTGTAACCGCTGGTGTAAATCACTTTGAGGTCGGGTTTTTCCGCGATCAGCAACTGGGCAAGTTCGAGGCCATTCATGTCCTCTGGCATGATGACGTCGGTGAAAAGCAGTTGGATTGCACCCCGTTTTTCCCGCCAGATTTTGAGCGCGGCCGGGCCGGAACTGGCTTCAATCACCTTGTAACCGCAGCGTTGTAGCAACTCGCAGACAAAGACGCGCAAGGGAGGCTCGTCCTCCACGACCAGAATGGTTTCCGTGCCCCACGGCAAAGCCGATTGAGGAGCCTTGGCCGCGCGGATGATTTCGGTGTTGCTGATTGTGGGGAATGTGAGGATGAAGGTGGTGCCCTTGCCGGGTTCGCTCTGGACCGCTATTTCCCCCCGGTGCTGTTCTACAATGCCGTAAACGGTGGCAAGACCAAGACCCGTGCCTTTGCCGATTTCCTTGGTCGTGAAGAACGGCTCGAAGATGCGCGGCAAAATTTCCGGGGCGATGCCACTGCCAGTGTCCGTAATCTCAAGTCGTACATGGGTTTCTTCAATACCGGTGTCCTTGTCAACGCGCTTTTCAGTGCCGGTGCGCAGGGTGAGTTTGCCGCCGTTGGTCATGGCGTCGCGGGCGTTGACCGCGAGGTTCATGATGATTTGCTCCATCATGCCTATGTCGGCGTGAATCAACGGCAAGGTTGGAGCGTATTCGGCGCGCAGGGTGATGTCCTCGCCGAGGATGCGGTTCAGCATCTTTGTGATTTGCGCGATGGTTTCGTTGAGATCCAGATTGACCAGCTTCATTTCCTGCTTGCGGGCAAACATGAGTAACTGGCGCGTGAGGCCAGCGGCGCGCTCGGAGGCACGGGAAATTTGGTTGGAGCAATCGCGGATCTCTGCCGGTTCGAGGTCGAGATTTTGGAGCAACGCGGCGTTGCCTTGAATGACGGTGAGGATGTTGTTGAAATCGTGGGCGATGCCGCCGGACAGTTGGCCGACGGCCTCCATTTTTTGGGATTGGCGCAATTGGGCTTCAAGTTCACTGCGTATTTTTTCGTTTTGAATCCGGTCCGTGATGTCTTCAACAATGGAAAGGCAGCCGGAAATCTGACCTTGGGCATTGCGCCACGGCATATTGCGCCATTCGCAAGTCAGGCGGCGACCGTTCTTGGCGATGTTGTCGTTGATAGAGTGGCTGGACATGTTGCCGCTGGAAATAATCTCCTGCCAGACTTGGTTGACGATATTTTGGACGTCCGGCGGGACAATCAACTTGTAGGCGTGCTGGCCGATCGCTTCAGCAGCGCTCCAGCCAAAAATTTTTTCAGCGGCGACGTTCCATTCCGTCACACAGAAATCCCGATCCCATGCGATGAAGGCCAGCGGCAGCCGGTTCATGTAGAATTGCGTGCGCTCCGCTGCGCGCCGCATGGTTTCTTCCATTTCCCGCCGCCGCGTGATGTCTTGTTTGATGGCGATGAAGTGGGTAATCTGCCCGGTGTCGTTCCGCAACGGCGTGATGGTCATCTCTTCTTCGAACAAGCTGCCGTCCCTGCGACGATTAACCAATTCCCCGTGCCACGCCTCGCCGGCGAGAATGGTCTGCCACATCTGCCGATAAAATTCAGGCGTGTGCTGGCCGGAGCGCACCAGTTCGCGCGGGTTCTTGCCAACGCATTCCGCGAGAGTGTAACCGGAATTCTCTGTGAAGGCGTGGTTCACCCACTCGATGCTGCCGCGCGCATCCGTAATCATCACCGCATTGACGGCCGTGTTCAGGGCCAAACTCTGCAAGCGGACGAATTTTTCCGTCGACTTTTGTTCGGTGATATCGTGACCGACGCCAACCAGTCCGCTGACCTGGCCGTGGTCATCGCGGAATGCCACCATGTTGGTGCGCACGGTGCGGGTCTGGCCGTCGGGGAAGCAAATCGTGTCTTCCAGCGTGTGCAGCGCGCCGCTCTCAATCACTTTCACTTCGGAATTACGGAAGCGCTCGGCCAGTGCGGACGGCAGCAGTTCTGCATCCGCGTGGCCAATCAATTCCGGCGGTATCCGGCCATAAATTTTTGCCAGCGCCTGATTCACGACGAGAAAGCGACTGGCGGTATCCTTGACAAAAATATAATCAGGCTGTAGGTCAATCAGAGTGCGCAGCAACCGCCGCTCATCCTTCATTAATCGCTGGGCTTGCTCTTGCTCGGTGATGTCGGTAAAACGCCAGACCCGACCGATGATTTTGTCGCCTAGGCGCTGCGGCAGTGATAAGCGCTGAAAGATACGACCGTCTTTGAAATGAATTGTGTCGCTGGATTCCGCCTCCGGTTGTTGATAAAGCTCCTGAACGCGTTGCAAAAAAATTTCCGGTGCGGCGAGTTGCTGCCGAATCAGTTGTAGCAGTTCGGCGTCACTGCCTTGTGCCATAGCCTCAATCGGAATCCGCCACATTTCCAGAAAGCGGTTATTGTAAAGGGTAACTTTTCCATTGAGATCTACCACCAGCACGCCGCTCGGGCTGGATTCAATCGTGGCGCGCAGCAGCGAGACAGATTGTGCCAGTTGTTCCTCGTATTCTTTGCGCTCGCTCATGTTGCGCACGAGCGCCGCCAAAACCAACTGGCCCTGCACTTCGTAGCAGGTGACGTTCACTTCCACCGGAAACAGCGTGCTGTCCTTGCGGCGATGGCGGTCACGGACGATTTGTGACTGGCCGGGGCGAAGTTGATTCCAGATTTCCTTCGCCTTCGCCAGCGGATGATCCGCCGCGACATCCGCCACCGTCAACTGCAACAGCTCCTTGCGCGAATAGCCCAGACTTTTGCACGCGCTCTGGTTCACATCCAGCAGCCGGCCCGCTGTGTCGTGAACATAAATCGCATCAGACGCCTGTTCCACCAATGTGCGGAAACGTTCCTCGCTCTCCCGCAGCGCTTTTTCTGCGCGCAACTTGATGAGGCCGGTGGCGACCGTGTGCGTGACCAGCTCAATGATGCGCACGTCCGCCTCTGACGGTAGACCGGTGGTGCGATGATAAATCGCAAACGTGCCCAACACTTTTTTCTGCTCGTCGAGAATCGGCGTGGACCAGCACGCGCGAAGTCCATGTGGTAGCGCAAGCGCTTTGTAATCCGTCCACAGCGGATCGCGGGCAATGTCGCTGACGAACACCGGCGAAACGCGAAACGCCGCCGTGCCGCAACTACCCGCTTTGGGTCCGATTGCCGCGCCGTCAATCGCCCGGTTGTAATCCTCCGGCAGCGAAGGAGCCGCGCCGTGGCGCAGGTGGCGTCCGTCGGAATCCAGCAACAGCACGGAGCCGATCATTTCTGGCGCCAGCGTCTCGAGGCCGCGCAGCAGGTGTGCGAGCGTTTCCGGGAGTGGCTGGCTGCGGGCGAAGCGTTCCAAAGTTTCACGCTGGAGGCTGGCGAGTAGTTCGGCTTGTTGTAGTTGTTGGATTTTTTCCTGCTCATTGGCCAACAGTTGCCGAAGTATGAGAAAAAACATGATGCCGGTGAATCCCACGAACGCCCAACCTTTGTAAATTTCAAGCTCCGTCAATTGCTTGCTATCTTTGACCAATTCGGCCAGTAAACGGTCGGAAAATAGAATCCACAGCCCCGCCAGAACACCGTAAAACAAGCTCACCCGGAGGGCCAGGATATGTGGTTTACGGCTCATGTGGGAAATGTCAGGGCATTATGTTTTAACTCCCGTTGATTTGCAACCAACCGTCGCAAAAAATCCAACTCGCCTTGCCGCCCGCGTTTCCGCTATGCTGGCCGCTCATTTTCGCATGATGACCAGCACCCAAATCCGTTCCGGCAACCAGATCCGCCAGTCGTTCCTCGACTTCTTCAAGTCGAAGCAGCACACCATCGTCCCGTCATCCTCGCTGATGCCGGACTCGCCGAACCTTTTGTTCACCAACGCCGGCATGAACCAGTTCGTCCCGATTTTTCTCGGCCAGACCAAATGTCCTTACACACCCGGTCGCGCTGCCGACACGCAGAAGTGCATCCGTGCTGGCGGTAAGCACAACGACCTCGACGACGTCGGGCTCGACACCTATCACCACACGTTTTTCGAGATGCTCGGCAACTGGAGCTTTGGCGATTACTTCAAGAAAGAAGCCATCGCGTGGGCGTGGGAACTCGTCATCGAAGTCTGGAAATTTCCGCCGCAACGCACCTACGCCACCATTTACCAGCCGAACAAGGAAAAGAACGATCCCGCCGATCGCGACGAAGAAGCGTGGAATTTCTGGGCGGAAAAATTCCGCAGCGTCGGCCTCGATCCCGCCATCCACATCGTCAACGGCGGCAAGAAGGATAATTTCTGGATGATGGGCGAAACCGGCCCGTGCGGTCCTTGCACCGAAATCCACGTGGACCTCCGCCCCGGCCCGCGCGAAACCAGCGTGGAAGAACAGATCGCCGGCGCGAAACTCGTCAACGGCTCCGACGCGCGCTGCATCGAAATCTGGAACAACGTCTTCATCCAATACAACGCCAATCCCGACGGCACGTTCTCGCCGCTGCCCGCGCAGCATGTGGATACCGGCATGGGCTTCGAGCGCGTCACCAGCATCATTCAGGGCACGAAGAACCTGACCGATTTCCAGAACGCCAAGATTTCCAACTACGAGACCGACATCTTTCGTCCGATCTTCGACGCGCTGGAAAAGATGAGCGGCAAGAAATATGGAAGCACTCTTCCCTTGGGGAGCGCGCCCGCCTCGGGCGCAGCCGACCGCGCCCTCGCGGTCGGCTCTGAAGCATCCACCATCCAAGGTGCAAAATATGCAAAACGACGTCTCCCACATTTCGAGCGTCCGTGGGGCAAATACATGGTCACATTTTCCACACGGGAACGTCGCCAACTGTCTCCTGCCGAACGCGACATCGTGCTGGAAAGTATTCTCTACGCACACACGCATCGCCAGTATCAGCTCTTCGCCGCGTGCGTGATGCCTGATCACGTTCACCTGTTGTTTGAGCCGCAAATCAAGGAGCAGGACAAGGACGGCCAGCCAGTCTTTTATTCGCTCGGAGAAATTCTCCACGGCATCAAATCCACCACCGCGCACAAGATTAATAAAGCCGCGAAGGTGACGGGAGTTCACGTCTGGGAAGAAGAATCTTTTGACCGCTTGATGCGTGGTGACGCTGACTTGGAAGAAAAATTTCATTACATTTGCCGGAATCCTTGGGACAACGGAGTTGTCCCCCTGACGGAGAATTATCGCTGGCTGTGGACTCCGGACGCGTCGGTTGCAGCGGACGCCCCTGAGTTTCCCGCGAGGGCGCGGGAAACTGCGCCCGAGGCGGGCGCGCTCCCCGAGCAAATCCAGCTCGATATCGCGTTCCGCGTCATCGCTGACCACATCCGCACGCTCAGCTTTTCCATCGCCGACGGCATCCAGCCCGGCAACAACGACCGTAACTACGTTCTCCGCCGCATCCTGCGCCGCGCCGTGCGTTACGGCCGCACGCTCGGCTTCCGCGAACCGTTCTTCTACAAACTCGTGGACGTCGTGGCCGAAAACTTCGGCGACGTTTTTCCCGAAATCCGGGCCAAGAAGAAAATCGTGCAGGAAACCATCCAGCGCGAGGAAGAGGCGTTTAATAAGACTTTGGATCGGGGAATTGAAATCTTCAATGAAGTCATCAAAGAGCAGATTGCTGTGATGCAAAGCAACGCCAAGATTGGCTGGCAAGCTGGCGTCCCT
>CAIXFY010000045.1 GCA_903918885.1 uncultured Verrucomicrobia subdivision 3 bacterium | reverse complement strand
GCACGCGGTCTGGAGGCAGCGAAGGAAAATGCCGACAAGGTGAAGTCCGACGACCTCATCAAACTCCGCCGGATCATTTACCAATCTATGTTGCAGGCGTTTCATAACGGGCGAATTATATCCAGTCCGTTCAGCAAAGCCTATTCCATCGGCCCGAACCTTGAACTAGTTCCGCAGGTCAATGCCGCCTACGAAACGCTTGGTGCTGAGGAAACGGATTCCGGCCAGCGCGACGGCATCCTCCGTGCGCAACGGAATTTTCTGCGCGACGCGGTTTATTTCCTCTATGAAGATAACCGCTTGGTCAACGCGCAAAAGTGGTTTAAATATCTCGGCGATAAGTTTCCCGATAAACCCATCATTGAGAGCCAGCCGGATTCGCTGCCAAAAAACCTGACGCTCGACGAATATGCTGTGGCCGTGGTGCAAATTGACATTGGCGAAACTTCGCAGGAACGCGTGACCGCCGCCGTGCAGGGTTTGTTGACGCGTGCCTACTACGATCTCGCCACCGGCAACGACGACCGCTACGAAAACCTGAAGCGGCTCGCCGTCAAAGTCTATCAACGCTATGTCAGCAAAACCTCCGGTTTCAGGGGCGACCAGCGCATTCCACTGCCCCCGTTTGACACCTTGAACCAGACTGTGCTGCAACAACTGCTCGACCGGGAAAAAGGCGTGCCCTACGCCGCCCGCGCCGCCCTGCGCACCGCCCTGCGTCTGCCGACGGAAGGCGAGGAATTACTGAAGAAACTTGATTCCACGAATCTCTTGGAAAATCTCTCAACGAATTCACCGGCGAAATAATTTCGACCGCTGACGCCGTTTCCGCTAAATTTATTTTTCTGTGACCAAGAAAAATTCCAGTTCCAAGCCCGTGCGCGTCGGCATGATTTCCCTCGGCTGCGCGAAAAATCTCGTGGACGCCGAGATCATGCTCGGCTCGCTCATGAAAAGCGGCGTGGAGATCACCAACGACGCCGCGAGCGCCGACGCCGTCATCGTCAACACCTGCTCGTTCATTGATTCCGCGCAGGAAGAAAGCGTGGACACGATTCTTGAATCCGTCGAACTCCGCGACGCGAATCAGCGCGGTCAGGCGGTCATCGTTTCCGGCTGTCTCTCGCAACGCTTTCGCGACGAACTGCCCAAGCTCATGCCGGAAGTGGATGCGTTCATGGGCATTGATCAAGTCGCGCAAGTCGGCGACATCGTGGGCAAAGCCATTGCCAGCCGCGCGACCAAAGTTTCTGCGCCCAAAGCCAAAGCCACCAAAGGCAAAGTGGTTTCGCGCTTGAACGAGCTGGAGAAAAATCGCGACTTGTCCGAACACGAAAAAGAAGAATCCATTCGCAGCACGGATAAATTTGGCAAAACGAAAACCATGGTGACTCCGGCGAGCGGTCCGGTTTTTGACGTAACGCAGCGCCCCGTGTTCATTCCTGATTTCGAGACGCCTCGCTTTCGGCTGACGCCGAAACATTTTGCGTATCTGAAAATCGCCGAGGGCTGCAATCATCCGTGCAGCTTCTGCATCATCCCGCGCATGCGCGGCACGCACCGCAGCCGCACGCAGGCCGACATCGTCAAGGAAGTCAAAGCGCTCATCGCCGACGGCGTGAAGGAGATCAATTTGATTTCGCAGGACTCGACGTATTACGGACTCGATTTGCGTCCAAACCATTCGCGCGCGATTTCTTCACCGGAGAAATTCAACGCCGCGACCAAATCACTTTCCGCCGATGCGACGACGATTTGCACCCTGCTCCGCGAACTCAATTTGCTCAAGGGCGATTTCTGGATTCGTTTGCTTTACACACATCCCGCGCATTGGACGGATGAACTCATCCAGACGATTGCCGAATGCAAGAAGGTCGCACGCTACATTGACATTCCGCTCCAGCACATCCACGAGAACATGCTCGAACGCATGCGCCGCGAGACTTCGCAGGAATACATCGTGGATCTCATCAAACGCATTCGCGCTGGCATTCCCGGTATCGCGATTCGCACGACGTTCATCGTTGGTTTTCCCGGCGAAACGGAAACCAGTTTCAACGCCCTGCTCGATTTCATTCGCGACACGAAGTTCGAGCGACTCGGTGTGTTTGCTTACTCAAAAGAAGACGGCACGCGCGCGGGCGCGATGGCCGGCCAGCTTTCCGACAAGGTGAAACAAAAGCGCCGCGAACTCGCCATGGCCGCGCAGCACAAAGTCGCCATCGCCGTTTCCGAATCTTTCGTTGGCCGCGAAATCAAAGTCCTCATCGAAGGCGAGGCGAACGCCAAACAGTTGCAAAGCGCGAATGTCAGTTCGTGGGAACACGGTTTGATGCGCGAGCCGGAAGCTCGTCACTCGTCACTCGCCACTCGCCACTTCCTCATTGGTCGCGGCGAGGCGGATGCGCCGGACATTGATGGCCGCGTTTACATTCGCGGCGGCAAACTTCCCGTCGGCCAGTTCACCAAGGTCAAAGTCATCGGCCACACTGATTACGATTTGATTGCCGAGCCGGTTTGATTCCTCTAAAACGAGCGTATGGCAACTCTCGTTTTCGACATCGAAACCTCCGCGCAACCCATCGAAAACTTCGACGAGGCGCAGCAGGAATATCTTTTCCGCGAGACCGAGAAGATCGAGGACGCCATCGCCAAGGAAGCCAAGCGCGAGGAGATCACGCGCTTCATGTCGCTCTGGCCGTTCACCTCGCAAGTCGTCTGCATCGCCATGCTCAATGCCGAATCGCAACGCGGCCAATCCCTGTTCATCGCCGACGATTTTGATGAAGAACCCGAAACCGATGCGCCCGTGAAATTCATTCCCTGCGCCGACGAGACCGAACTCCTCACGCAATTCTGGGAAGTCGCCAAGAAATACGACCACATCGTCACCTTCAACGGACGCGGGTTCGACGTGCCGTTCATCTACCTGCGGTCGGCGCTGCTCAACGTGCCCATCTCCAAGAAAAACTGGCTCGGCTACCGTTACGCCACCGAACCGCACTGCGACCTCGCGGAGCAATTCACCTTTTACAGCGTTAGCGGACGCGACGGCGCGGCGCGGCGGTTCAATCTGGATTTTTACTGCAAAGCCTTCGGCATCGAATCGCCCAAGAGCGCGGGCGTGACCGGCATGGACGTGAAAGATTTGATGGAAGCCGGCAAATTCCGCGAGATTGCCGAATACTGTTTGCGCGACGTGAAAGCCACCGTGGAACTTTACCAAATCTGGAAGGAACGGCTGGCGGGGATAAAATAAAAATTAAAGCCACAAATTATTCAAATGGCCTATCAAAAGGTTGTAAAAAAGAATAAGCCATGGGAAACGCCAGAGTTAATCGCGGCGAGGTCCGAATCCGTGCGGATGCACACGCTGTTAAAATATCCTGCCATAAAAATTGCAAAGCTGCTCGGAAAGAATCCAAACCAGATTGCGCGATGGCTGACTGCGGCGGGCATTTATAAACCTCTCACAGCAAAACAAATTGCAAAAATACGTCGTCCAGTTTGGTTGGCGCAAAGCGCAGCACGAAAGAAGCGTAATCAAGAAATGGCGTCAATAAAAACGATGGAGCGACTTTCTAGATTATACATTTGCAAGGAATGTAAAATTAGTTTTAAGCCAACAATTAAGTTTCAAGAATTTTGCACTCCTGCTTGCCGGACAAAATCTTACTTAAAACTAAACCGCGATGTGATTGCAGAAAAAAGCAGAAGGAAATCGGAGAACTCTCGAAAATCACGCGCAGAACGTCTTTATGCGTCCAGAGAACCGAGGTGTAACTTTTGTCAGAAACAGATTCCTTTTCCTAGGTTTTATCAGATGAACTGCGTCAAATTCTGTTCGCAAGAATGCAGTCAAAAGGCACAATCCAAAATTCGCAAAACTGATCCAAATAAGGCCGCAGCTTACAAAATAATCAGAGCAAAAACCTATCTCAAACGTAAGCTTAACGGAAAGAACAGACTCGAAAGGCGAGAGTATTTTCGCAATAACATTCAAGCTCGCATTGGCAAGAATCTACGCTCTCGGCTACAGTATGCCGTCAAAAGCCAAGGCGGTAAGAAATGTGATTCGTCAATGAATCTTACTGGCGCAGACTGGCAAACGCTCTCGGCTTGGATTCAGAATAAATTCCAGAGCGGTATGTCGTGGGACAATTACGGACTTTGGCATGTTGACCATCTAATTCCATGCGTGGCCTTTGATCTTACCAAACCGGAGCAGCAGAGGACGTGCTTTCATTACAAAAATTTGCAACCATTGTGGGGGATTGAAAATATAAAAAAGGGTGCAAAAATTCTTTAATTACCAATGGCTTTGCCATCCACCCTCATCTGCTTCGCCCTGAAAGAAGAAGCCGCGCCGTTTCGCAAAATCGCGGCGGGCAAAACTGGTTTGTCCACGTTCATCGTCGGCATCGGCCGCGCGAACGCCGAGAAATCCGTGCGGAGCTTTCTGGCCGGCGGCGGTCAAGCCCCCGAGTTGGTGCTGACCTGCGGTTTCGCCGGCGGCCTGAATCCTGATTTGAAACTCGGCGACGTGGTGTTTCAAATCGGCAATCGGAGGGACGAGTTCCACGAGTCCCAAACTGAAAAAGAAACTGGGAATTCGATTGAGGACTCGCAGAGCTCGTCCCTCCGAGAAAAACTTCTCGCCGCCGGCGCCAAGCCTGCCACGATTTACTGCGCCGACCGCATCGCCACGACCGTCGCCGAGAAAAAACAATTGCGCTACGCCACGAGCGCGGACGCGGTGGAGATGGAATCCGCCGCGATCCACGCGGTCTGCGCGGAATACAATATTCCCTGCGTCACCGTCCGCGTGATTTCGGATACGGCGCACGAGGATTTGCCGCTGGATTTCAACGCGCTGGCCAAGGCGGACAAGAGCATTCATTTCGGAAAACTGTTTCTCGCCATCGCGAAGTCGCCGAAGAAGATTCCGCAGTTGATGCAGTTGCAGAAGAAAACGAAGTTCGCGGCAGAGCGGTTGGCGACGGTGTTGGAGAAAACTATTTGAAGTCGCAACGCGACAACAGATTATTTCACGCCGTCGGCAGATTGAGGCGGCGGCGGCGCGACGGGCTTGGTTTTGGTTTGTTCACTCCACGCGACGAGCGCGGCACCAATGACAATGACGGCCACGCCCGTCCAGCGCAAGGCGCTGACTTCCTCGTGCCGAACCAGTCGCGCCGCCAGCGCGGTAATGACAAAGCCCAGCGAGGTCAGCGGCCAGATTAAGCTCACGTCTTTTTGCGAGAGCAGATAAAGCAACACGCCAAAGAACAGCGACTCGAACAGCACGCCGAGCAGGATATTGCGGTTGCACGCACCCCGCCCGATGATGCGCCCGATTTCGACGGCCGAGATTTTTTTCACCTCGCCGATTTCGTGCAATCCCTGGCTCAAAAAAACGACGCCCACGGCCTCAAGCACGAGGCCGATCAAAAGTATGGCAAGCAGCTTGGTCATATCACAAATCCTGGTAACGAGTCAGTTCGATGCCGAGTTTTTCAATCTGCTCCCTCACGCGCGGACTGACGAGGGCAGCGAATTCGTGCTTAAATTTGTCCAGCGACGGGTGCGAGTAAAGCTCGGAATCACCGGGTGGCAATTCGGGCAGCAGCTTCAAAACGTATTCCTCGTCCACTTCCGAATCTTTTAACAGGCCAAAGGTGATCTGCGCGTGGCGTATATTCTTCGCCGCCAAAATCTTTCGCGCGCGCCGGGAAAGCAATTCAAAAATGGCCGCATGCGAGACTTTGTAAAACAAATGGCCGCGCGACATCCGGCGGCTGCGAGCCAGGCAATCGCGCGTGAGGCGCAGGTGCGTGATGCGAAGCTTCTCTGCGTCGGCCATGAGGATTTTAAAGATGACGGGATGCAGATGGAGATGCAGGTGGCCGTTGACATGGTCGATGGGCAGTCCGGTGGCATGGAACTTGGCGAACTGCGCGTGAATCTCGGCGCGAAGCTGTTCGCGCAGGCTGCGCTTGAAAAAATAGCTCATGCCCGCACCGAAGGGTGAACTGGTGAACTCGCCGCGCGCGTTGACGAGGCCGGGGATGTTTTCCGGCGACAGCGCGGCATGGCCCATCAAAAACGTGAGATGCAAGCCGACGCCGAGACGGAGATTTTCTTTCGCAAGTTTGACGGCTTCGTTAAATCCGGGTTCGTTCACCATCAGGCTGGTGGTCGTCAAAATACCTTCGCGATGCGCGCGAATAACGGCTTCGTTCACCGAGGACGAAAGGCCGAAGTCGTCGGCATTGACGATAAGCCGGCGTTTTTCAGAACTGGCCATAGCTGGGTGAAGTCGAGCCAGCGGCGTGGCGCAGCCAGGAGTTAAAGATGAGCGCGAGCTTGTGCGGCTTGGACAATTTCAGCGGCTGAAAACCGAAGACGTCGAACCGACCACATTCCAGTTTCAGCAGCAACTGCCAATAGACACTGCCCATCAACTCGGCGGCGACCATCGCCTTGCGGTCTTCCGGCGGCAGGGTTTTTTGCGCAAGCTGATAATAATGTTTGGCGCGGGCAGCAATGCTTGTGGCGAGTTGAAAATAATTCCCCGAGAATTTTCCCGACAGAATTTCGGCTTCGCTGACGTTGAACTTTTTCAGTTCGCTTTGCGGCAGATAAATCCGGCCGCGCGCGGCGTCGTTTTTTACGTCGCGCAGAATGTTCGTCAACTGCAGCGCCCGGCCGAGATACACGGCGTAATCGTGGCACGCGGAATTTTGATAGCCAAAAATCTCAATGCTCAACAAGCCAACGACGGACGCGACGCGGTAGCAGTAGAGTTCAAGCTGCTCAAAATTTTCGTAGCGCAGCGTGTCCAAATCCATCTCGCAGCCTTTGATGAGTTCGTCGAAGAGTGCAAACGGCAGCTTAAATTGCTGGATGATGGGCGCGAATTCTTGGTTGAGAACAAACTGCGGATTTTTGTTTTCGCAGGCGCAGCGGATGTCAGTGCGCCACGCGGCGAGTTGTTCGCGCCGTTTTTCCGTAGGCACAGAATCTTCGTCGGCCACGTCGTCTACGGCGCGGCAGAACGCGTAGAGCGCGGACATGGCGTCGCGCTTTTCGCGCGGCAACAAGACGAAGGCGAGCGCAAGGTTGGAGGCGCTTTTTTGAGTGAGCGCGCGGCTGTGCTGCATGGTCAGGTTCCGCGGGGCGGCTGGTTTAGTTTTCGAACGGGCGGCAGACCGCCGGTTTCAGCAAGCGTTGGATTGATTTTGCGATGATTGCGGCCTTGGCGCTTGCGACGTTTTTTGCCGGATTTACGGAAAAGAAAAAGCCAGATAATGAAGCAGGCAATGCCAATGCCAACCGCCAGCAAAATGGCGATGAAAATCAACCACTCTGAAGACGCACTACTACTCTGCATGTCGAGGGAACCCATCAGTCAATTTCGTGGCCGGCAATTTTCATGTTCAATCGCTGCATCCGATAACGCAAGGAATGTCGGGTCAGCTTAAGCTGTTCAGCCGCGCGTGTCAGGCTGAAATTACTCTGCTCCAGAGCGGCATGAATCAACTCACGCTCCTTCTGTTCCAAGGCGGCTCCAAGCGAATCACCAACCGCCGAAATCATCTGCCCGCTTTTTTGCAACCGTTGTTCGGAGGTGAAATCCGGCAGACTACCGGGCTGGATTTCATTGCCAGTTTCCAAAATCAGCGCGCGCTCGACCACGTTGCGCAGTTCGCGCACGTTGCCCGGCCAATGGTGTGAGCGCAATTTCTGGCCAGCGGCGGGCGTAAAAGAGTTGAGATTTTTGTTCAGCGTGGCGCGGAAAATTTTTAGGAAATGTTCAGCCAACAGCTGAACATCCTCGCCTCGCTCGCGTAACGGCGGCAGATTGAATTGGACGACGTTCAGCCGATGATACAGATCCTCGCGAAACTCACCAGCACTGATGGCCTGAACCAAATCACGGTTGGTGGCCGCAATCAGCCGCACATTGACGCGCAATTCTTCCGTGCCGCCGACGCGGGTAAATGTGCCGTCTTCCAGAAAGCGCAGCAGCTTGGCTTGGAGCGGCTTGCCCATGTCGGCAATTTCGTCGAGAAAAATTGTGCCGCCATCCGCTTCTTCGACGCGGCCATTTTTTTGCTTCAACGCCCCCGTAAAGGCTCCGCGTTCGTGGCCGAATAATTCGCTTTCCAACAGCGTCTCAGGAATCGCAGCGCAATTAATTCGGATATAATTCTCATTTTTTCGGCGGCTCAAGGCGTGCAACGCGCCCGCCACCAGTTCCTTGCCCGTGCCGCTCTCACCTAAAATCAACACCCGCGCATCCGTCGCGGCCACGGTGCGGACAAGCTGGCGCAATTCGCGCATCTTAGGTGATTCGCCGATGATTTTTTCGAGGCTGTAATTTTCGCCAGTGCGCGAACGTAGCGCTGCATTTTCCTGCAAAAGTCGGTGACGTTCGGCACAGCGAGCGACGGCATGGAATAATTCTTCGGGTTCAAACGGCTTGGCTAGATAATCTATCGCCCCTGCCTTGATGGCCTCAACTGCCAGCTTTGGCGTGGCATAGGCGGTGATCATCAGCGTCGGCAAATCTGGCCACTGGCTGTGGATTTTAGTTAGAAAATCATAGCCACTCATGCCGCCGAGGCGCGCATCGGTGACAACCATGAAAAAAGTTTCCTGCGCCAAAAATCGAAGCCCTTCCTCGGCAGACTCAGCGACACGCACGCCATAACCTTCATCACCCAGCAAGGTCTGGAGCGAGCGGCGCATGTTTTTCTCATCGTCCACGACGAGCACGGGTGGCAGCGGGAGGCTCATTTCATTAAAGATTTTGGCAGCGACTTCGCCGGGAAGGTTACGATGAATTCCGCGCCTTTTCCAAGCTCCGATTCCACGCGCACCGTTCCTCCGTAAAGCTCGACGTTGTGCTTAACAATGGCCAGACCAAGACCGGTTCCCTTTTCTTTGGTCGTAAAATAGGCTTCAAAAATCTGTCCCAATTTGTCCAGAGCAATTCCCACCCCGTCATCCCGCACCGAAATTTGAACAGACTGATCCGGAAGATAGTTCGCCGCCACCGTGACCGTGCCCTGCCCATTCAAAGCTTCACGCGCATTCAGCAAAAGATTCGTCAAAATTTCCGTCAGATGATTTCGCTGCATCAACAGCGGCGGCAACTGTGCGGCAAATAATTTTATGACTTTGATTTCAGCCGGTTCGACCGCGCTAAAAACCCGATCCACCGCCCGATTAATTTTTTCACGCACATCCAGTTTTTCCACCCGGCCCTCGCTCAACTGCGCGTAGCCCATGACCTGCGTGATAACTTGGTCGGCCCGCGAAACCTCCTCGCGTATAATTTCGATTTGCTGACGGGCGGCAACTGTATTTTGCTGATCGAGTGCGCGACGCAGGGAAAATACAGTGTTGTTAATGACGGCGAGCGGATTTTTTATTTGGTGGGCAAACTCGGCGGACAAACGTCCGGCTGAACGAATCTGATTTTCCCGTGTCGCAAATTCATTCGCCTCTTCCGCGGCGATGCGCTGCCGCTCCAGAAATGCCTGCGCACCGTAGCAACTCAAAGCCGTCAACCACAGCACCAGCATCCGCAATAAAATTAGTTCGCCAACGGCGCCGTGCGGCGTCAAGTCCAGAACCCGCAACGTGGTTTCATCCAGACTATTGGAAATCGCTACATCCATGGCCGCGACCAACGCGTAACAAAGGCTGGTCGCAAAATTCAGAAAAATTTGGGAGAACCCCGGCGGCACGCTCACCGCGTTACGCACGATCAACCCCAAGAAAAGCCAGAACAAAATACTGTCAATTCCGCCGGTGATGAGGGTCATGGCCGCGAGCGACAAACCGTCCACCAGCGCACTGGCCACCGCCGCCCATTGCACCAACGCCAGCGGCAGGCGGTTGATGGCAAACATCGGCAGTGCCAGCAGCACGCTGGTCAAAACGTAAAAAAAGAAAAACGACTGGACCGTATCCACCGTTACATCCAGCGCACTGGAAACTTGGCTCATCCACGGAGAAAAACTGAACGAATAAAAAATTATCCCGACAAAAAAAACTTTCACCGGTAACATCACCGTGCGTTCCATCAACTCAATCCGTCGCCGCGCCCGTCCGGCATCCGGCGCCGGAATCTCAAACAAAGCCGGCAGGCGCTTCAACAAAGGCTCGCGGCGCGTGTCCATGGATTTCAATGAAGGATTTTTTGAACGCGCACGGCAATCTTCTCCACCGGCCACAGCCGACCAACACCTTCATAGCCACAGGATAACATTCCTTCGTCCGGCCCGATGAATTCCGCGCCGCGCTTCTTCAAAGTTTTTACATTTTCCTGCGTTGCCGGATGCAGCCACATTTTTCCGTTCATGGCCGGCGCAATTAGAATTTTCGCCTTGGGATTCAACGCCAGCGCGATGCACGTCAGCGCATCGTCGGCGATTCCATGCGCCAGCTTGGCGATGACGTTCGCCGTGGCCGGCGCAATGACCAGCAAGTCCGCTGCGTCCGCCAACTCGATGTGCGTCGGCTTCCAACCCTCGTCCTCGTCGTAAAGATCCGTCACCACCGGCTGGCGCGTCAGCGTCTTGAACGGCAGCGGCGTAATGAACTTCTGCGCGTCGGCAGTCATCACCACGCGCACAGCGCACTTCGCCTTGGTCAACAACGACGCCAAATCCGCCGCCTTGTGCGCGGCGATGGATCCGGTCACGCCGAGAATGACGTTCTTTTTCATAAAATCAAAATTCAGGCGCATGCGACCGCGCCACGCGCATTTTTTCCGTCTCCACAATCGCCAGTGCCCGCCGCAAATCTTCGGACTTGCTGGTGCTGATTAGAAGGTAATCAAAATT
Source organism: uncultured Verrucomicrobia subdivision 3 bacterium (assembly GCA_903918885.1). Lineage (GTDB taxonomy): Bacteria > Verrucomicrobiota > Verrucomicrobiia > Limisphaerales > UBA11358 > UBA11358. The sequence goes on along the minus strand of CAIXFY010000045.1, from coordinate 13,903 downwards.
TTTCCATTGCGAAACCTCCTGCTTCGCTACGGCCAAACGTTTTTGGATGGCCGCCGCCGGATCGGAATTTCGCTTCTTCAAGCGCTGCTCTAAAACCTCCACCGAAGCTGGCGTTAGAAAAACCGTTACCAACGCTTCACGCAACTCTGGTTCTCCCATCGCCGCCGCGCGAATCGTGGCCGCACCCTGCACGTCCACGTTCAGCAAAACATCCTTGCCCGCGCGCAGTTTGCCGAGCAACTCCGATTTCAACAATCCGTAGCTGTTGCCGTAAACCGTGGCATGTTCCAGAAAATTCCCCGCTTGGACACGTTTCAAAAATTCAGCGGCCGTAAAAAAATAATAGTCCACGCCATTCTTCTCGCCCGGACGCGGCGCACGCGTCGTGCAGGTGATGGCGCGCGTCATTTCTTTCCGCGACTGGAGCAGCAAATCACACAGCGTCGTCTTACCGCCGCCCGACGGCGCTGAAATCAAAATGAGCAACGGCGCGCTGTTCTTCGCCGCCAGTTTAGGCTTCTGACTTTGGTTTGGCTTTTTCATTCGACATTCATCGCCTGCTCACGGAATTTTTCAAGTTCCGCCTTCAGCGTCACAACCTCGTGCGAGATGACGGCGTCATTTGCCTTTGAGCCGATGGTGTTGATTTCGCGGTTCATTTCCTGCGCGAGAAAATCCAGCGTGCGGCCAACCGGCTCCTTCGATTTCACGCAATCGGCATACTGTTGGAAATGGCTTTGCAGCCGCGTCAGCTCTTCCGAAATGTCCGAGCGGTCGGCAAACAACACAATTTCTTTCAACAGCCGCTCGTCATCCGGCGCAATGTTTTCAATACCTGCGCTCTTGATGCGTTCCAGCAAATTTCTGCGGTAATTTTCTGCCGTCGTGGGCGCCTGTATCTGAATTTTATCCACCGCCGCGTGCATGACGCCGATGCGCGCGGACAAATCTTTTGCCAGATGTGCGCCTTCGCGTTCGCGCATTTTTAACAGTGCGGCGAGACCTTGATCCAAGGCCTTTTCCACCGCCGGCCACAAGTCTTGCGTCTCGGCCAACTCCTCGTCCGTGTGAAAAACACCGGGCGCGCGCAGAACCTGATCAAGCGTAACTTCACCGGAAATTTTCAGCGCCTTGCCCAACCGCGCAAACTCGGCGGCGTAATCTTTGGCGAGGGCGGCGTTGATGTGTTTGCGCGCGCTCAACTTGCCTTCGGCGGCGTGCAGCGTGACGCGAACATTCACGCGACCGCGCGCGACGACGCGGTTGACGGCGTCGCGAATCTGCGCTTCGAGCATGTCCAGCTCGCGCGGCAGCGTGACCGCGACCTCGGCCTGCTTGCGGTTCACGGAACTCAATTCGACCGTGACCTTGAAGCCGTCCTGCGCGCATTCGCCGCGCCCGTAGCCCGTCATGGATTTCATCCGGCGAATGATGCGAAAAAATTGTGCCGCAAGCGAATGAATTTTCCTGCAATGGCATGGTTTGTAACGGGTCGCACGAAACTGCGAAGCAAACATGAATGAATTTACTGAAGAACCAAACCCACTGATTCTACCAATCGGTAGGATTAGGTTGCATTTTTAATTCGTTGTTTTCCAATCAGTTGCATATTACATGTGAACATTTTGGAAACTATCGCGTCTATCTCGGTGTTAGATTAACATCCTAAAACAACAATCATACTTCCATGAAAACATTCTTTTTCTCCAAAACCCTGATCGCGCTGGCCGTGGCCGTAGCTGCGTCCGCCGCTTACACCAGCCTCGCCAACGAACAACCCATGCCGCCACCGGCGAGCGAGAGCGCATTGCCGGCGGGCATCGCGCCCGGCAGTCCCGTCGCCGATGTCCTCAAGCTCGTTCAGGCCAGCGTGGAAGCGAGCGTCATCCAGACATACATTGCGAATTGTCCCGGCGCCTTCAGTCTCGACGCCGCGACCATTCTCGCCCTCACCGACGCCGGTGTGCCGACCAGCGTGGTGGACGCGATGCTGAACCACGATAAAAATCTAATCGCAACCCAAAACCCCGCGCCTGCACCGGCGAACAACAACACTTATTCGCCCGAACCCACCACCGCGGCACCGGCGACGGAGGTGAATGTGACTTATTTTCAGGAAAACCTTTCGCCCTACGGCAACTGGGTGGAGGTCGAAGGTTATGGCCGTTGCTGGCGGCCCACCGTGGTGGTGTATGATTCCACCTGGCGGCCGTATTGCGACCGCGGCCACTGGGTTTATACCGACTGCGGCTGGTATTGGGACTCGGATTATTCGTGGGGCGCGACCTTTCATTACGGGCGTTGGTTCAATCACCCGCGCTTCGGCTGGTGCTGGTGGCCGGATACCGTCTGGGCGCCGTCGTGGGTGACCTGGCGTTCCGGCGGTGAATATTGCGGCTGGGCGCCGCTGCCGCCGATGTCGGTGTATCGGCCCGGAATCGGATTTTTCTATCGCGGCGCGGGGGTGACCGTCGGGTTTGATTTCGGCTTGGGCGCGGATTGTTTCACCTTTATTGCCGCGGATCATTTTTGTGACCGGCGTCCGCGCTACTACCGTGAAGACCATGAACGCGTGACGCAAATTTTCAACCAGACCACGGTCATCAACAATTACAATGTGCACGGCCAAACGGTCGTCAATGGCGGCATTTCTGTGGATCGCATCAGCAGCGATAACCATCGCCCCATCCAAGCGGTCGCGGTGGCCGAGCTTCCGAACGCCCGCCGCCATGGCTGGCGCGACGATGACCATCGCCCCAGCCAGCAGATCGGCAACGCCGCCGCCGGACACAATAATTTTTCCACGCCGCAAAATCAGCGGGATGCCAGCGGCCGTGACAATCACAACCATGATTCTCGCCCGCCGCAAACCGACCAACATCCGATGGTGACGCCCGGCATTCATCAAGCTAGTCCCAGCGCACAACCGGTTTCGCCGAATCACAATTGGAACGGAAATTCGCCGACACGCCAGAACGAAAACCAGAGCAACCAGCACGACCGCGATTATGGCAACCGAAATATGAATCAACCAAGCGCGCCGCCAACCGCCACGCCGCCGGCGAACAATCATCCCGCCACCGGTTCGCCCTTCATTCACAACCAGCCACGCGATAACGCAAATGGCATCAACGAACAAAATCAGCGGCACGATTCGCCTCGGCAAAACCCCGTGACGCCGGGATTTGTTCCGCAATCGTCGCCCGCGCAGCTGGTTCGCCAACCGGATCGACAGGCCGTGATTCCACCGGCCAACCGCCAACTGAACAATCAGGACGGCTCGCCCTACACCCGCAATGACGCGCATGAACAACAACGGTCATTCAATCCGCCGGCGGCCAGCGTTCCGCAGCATGCGCAACCGCCGCAACACAACGATTCCGCGCCGCCTCGTCCGACGGTCACGGAAAACGCCACGCACAACTACGCGCCCGCAGCGTCCGCGCCCACCCAATCAAACCATAGTGACTCGAACAAGGATAAGAACGACGACCGGAAAAATCATTGACCGGCATTTCCCAAACTCCGGGCGGCGCGCAACCGCCCGGAGTTTTTTGCTTTAGCTCGCGCGCGGCGGCTGGCAAGTTGTCCGCGTGGCCATTTCCCGTCAACAGTTTGAGCAGATGCAGGAGCGCCTGCGCGCAAAAACATCCCGCCCCGACGCCCCGGAAGAGTTGCCGGAAACCGGCGACAAACCGGCAGACGCCCGCCTGATTCTGGGCGTGGATCCGTCGCTGCGCGGCACTGGTTACGGCGTCATCCGCACCGGCGGAGACGACCTCATCGCACTGGCTCAAGGAACCATCGCCTGCCCGAAAAACTGGACGCGTTCCCGCTGTCTCGCGCAAATCTCCAGCACCTTACGCGCCTTACTCCGTGATTATCAGCCGGAAATCTGCGTCGTTGAAGGCCTCTTCTTCGCGCAGAATTTGAAGACCGCGCTCATCATGGGCGAGGCGCGCGGCGCGGCGATGGCCACCGTTGCGGAAGCCGGGCTCGACATCTACGAAATCTCTCCGCGCAAGGTAAAGCAGGCCATCGTCGGTTACGGCGCGGCGCAAAAATTGGCGGTTGCCAAAATGATTCAACGCATGCTGAACCTGACCGAACAGCCCGAGCCCGATGCGGCCGACGCATTGGCACTGGCAATTGCTTTCGCCCACGGCCAACGCCGGTTTAGTTTGTATCCGCCGAAGAAAATTTAAAATGGAATTTCGCTGCCCACACTGCCATGCGCCGATTTACAGCCGTAAACTAAAAATTTGCGGTGTATGTGAACAACCGTTACCGAAAGAACTCTTGATGAACGATGCAGAAATCGCCTTTTGGAAAAAAGAAATGGATCAGGAAGAAAAACGCGCCAAAAAATTTAATCCAAAATTCCACGATGCCGGTGGCAGCTCGGGTTTAATATTCTAAATTATGATCACCTTTCTCCACGGCAAACTCGTTGAAGCCCTGCCCACGCAGGCGATTGTGGATGTGAACGGCATCGGCTACGAAGTTTTGATTCCATTGTCGTCCTTCGACAAATTGCCGCAACCCGGCGGCGAGGTGAAGCTGCTCACGCAACTTATCGTCCGCGAAGACGCGCACATTCTCTACGGCTTCGCGACTGCGGCGGAGCGAGATTTATTCCGGCTGCTCATCAACAGTGTCAGCGGCATCGGCCCAAAGACGGCGCTGAATATTTTAAGCGGTGTTTCCGTGACCGCCTTTCGCGGGGCAGTTGCCAACGGCGATGTGAAGTCGCTCTCGCAAATTTCCGGCGTTGGCAAAAAAACCGCCGAGCGCATCGTCGTGGAGTTGCGCGATAAAATCGGTTCAGTCGGCGCGCTCGAAGCCGCAAGCGCCAAGCATTCGCTTTCCGCCGACGACCAAAAAACGAACGACGCCACGCTCGCGCTCATGGCTTTGGGCTTCAAGCAAAATGAAGCGTTTGATGCCGTCCGCGCGGCGCAAGCCATGCTCGGCGCAGCCGCGACCGTCGAACAACTCGTCCGCGCGTGTTTGAAGAAAGGCTGAAGGCAGAATGATGAATGATGAAGTTTTTACCTGCGGGCGCTGTTTGAAGTTTTCATCATTCATCATTCATCATTTTTGACCTCATGGCCGCAGCCAATCCACAATCTGCAATCCGCAATCGTCAATCAGGCATCGTGGTTCCCCACGCGCCGAAATGGCATCAACGCCTCGCCGCTTGGCTGGTCTGGGTTTTGGTGAGCGCCGTGGCCGTGACCATCCGCTATCGCGTCATTGATCCGCATGGCTTCATGACGCGCAAGGATTTCAGCCAGTCCATTTATTGCATCTGGCACAACCGCCTCGCGCTTTGCGTAAAAATTTATTTTGCCTTCAGTCAAAAGCGTCACAACTCGCCCGGACTCGCCGGACTCGTCAGCGCCAGCAAGGACGGCGCGCTGCTTTCCGCCATTTTCCAACGCTTCGGCGTCCAGCCGGTGCGCGGATCTTCATCGCGACGCGGCGCGCAGGCGTTGCTGGAATTGAGTTCCTGGGGCGAGCGCGGCTACGATCTCGCCATCACGCCGGACGGACCGCGCGGACCACGCTATGTGCTGGCCGATGGTGCCATCACGCTCGCCCAAGTGACCGGACTACCGCTGGTGCCGACTTCCTATCATTTGAATTGGAAAATTCAACTGAAGAGCTGGGACAAATTTCAGATTCCCCTGCCCTTCGCGCGTTGCGACATTTCCGTCGGCAAAGTTTTTCGCGTGCCGCGCGAATTGACGGACGCCGCGCGCCAAAAATTTCGCGCCGAAGTTGAGGCCGAACTCCGCGCCATCACGCGCGATTGAAAAATGATTGCCCGCGTCAGTCTGGAAATCGCGCTGCGGAAGGAATTTGATTATCTGATTCCGACGGAGTTGGCCGGACAGATTGATGTCGGCAGCCGCGTGCAGGTGCCGTTTGGTCCGCGCAAAATACTCGGCGTCGTCACCGCCGTCGCTGAAGAATCCGGCCACGCGAATCTCAAACCAATTCTCAAGGTCATCGGCTCGCAAACGCTGGTGACGCCGAAGGTGCTGAAGCTCGCACGCTGGATTGGCGAGTATTACTGCTGCGCGCCGGAGACGGCGCTGAAAAGTGTTTTGCCCGAAGCCGTGCGCAAGGAAAAGGAGGGATGGAAAAAAGAACGCCTCATTCGCGTGCTTCAGTTGATTGGTGAATTTCCAAAACTCACCGCGCGTCAACAGGAGGTTTGGCATATCATTGAAGAACGTCGAGAAATGCTATTGCCTGAGTTGCTCAAGGTTTCCAAAGCAACTATCTCCGTTGTTCGCAAACTTGAAGATTTAAAACTTGTTGAAATCACTTCGGAAATTTCCGAACGCGATCCTTACGCAAAGGAAACCATCCTCGCCTCGCAACCAATCGTTTTGAATCCCACGCAAGCGGTAGCGCTAAAAGAAATCAAGACGGCAATGGATGGTCAGAAGCCAGAAACTAGGAATCCGACCTCTGACCTCCGACCTCTGACCTCAACTTTTCTTCTTCACGGAGTCACCGGCTCCGGCAAGACCGAGATTTATCTGCAAGCTATCGCGCACGCGCTGGAACAGGGCAAAGGCGCAATCGTGCTCGTGCCGGAAATTTCGCTAACTCCGCAAACCGTCGAAAGATTTAAAGCGCGGTTTAGTTCGGGAAAATTGCAGACGCTCGTGGCGGTGTTGCATTCGCATTTGTCCGCTGGCGAGCGACACGACGAGTGGCACAAAATTCGCGATGGCCGCGCGCGCATCGTCATCGGCGCGCGTTCGGCGATTTTTGCGCCAGTCGAACCGCTCGGCCTTGTGATTGTAGATGAGGAACACGAATCCACTTACAAACAGGAGGAGTCGCCACGCTATCACGCCCGCGATGTCGCCGTCATGCGCGGACAGATGGAAGGTGCGGTCGTGGTGCTCGGCTCGGCGACGCCTTCAATGGAAAGTTTTTATAACTGCCAACGGGGGAAATTCACACTGCTGAACCTGCTCGAACGCGTGGACAACCAGAAGATGCCGCACGTCCGCGTTGTGGACATGCGCCAGGCGATGTTCAAGGAAAAAGGCCCTCCGCTCTTTTCGCCACAACTCAAGGAGGCCATTCACAAACGGCTGGATCGCGGTGAGCAGACGATTTTGTTTTTGAACCGGCGCGGTTATTCGACTTCGTTGCAATGCCCTAAGTGCGGTTACGTCGCGAACTGTCCCAATTGCAGCGTGTCGCTCACCTATCATCGCATCGAGCAAAAGCTTTCCTGCCACATCTGCGGCCACAACGAAAAAGTTCCGTCCGTCTGCCCGGAGCCGAAGTGTAAAAATCCAGCGATCCGCTTTGCCGGCACCGGCACGCAAAAGGTGGAGGAAGTGCTGGCCAAATTGTTTCCCAAGGCACGCATCAAACGGATGGACGCCGACACAATGAAGCGGAAAGACGATTATCGCCATGTGCTCGGTGATTTTCGCGCGGGCAAGATTGATATCCTCGTCGGCACGCAAATGATCGCGAAGGGGCTGCATTTTCCGAACGTCACGCTCGTCGGCATCATCTACGCGGACTCCGCGCTGCATCAGCCGGATTTTCGCGCGGGCGAACGCACCTTCCAGTTGCTCACGCAAGTCGCCGGGCGGGCCGGGCGCGGCGATGTAGAGGGCGAAGTGTTTGTGCAGGCATTCACGCCATTTCATCCGGCAATTCAATACGCGCGCCGCCACGATTTCGTGGGCTTCTACGAACAGGAAACGGAATTCCGCGCGCAGTTGAAATATCCGCCGTTTGCCCGCGTCGCGCTGCTCACGCTAAAAGGCCGCAACGAGGACAAGGTGAAATTTTCAGCGGAACACCTAAAGCGCGAGCTGGAGAAAACTGCAGCAGAGGTCAAAGATTTAATCGTCTCCGGCCCATCGCCCGCACCCTTGTTGCGCGCGGAAAATTTCTACCGCTATCAAATCATGCTGCGAACGCGAGCCATGAGCCGGTTGAGTCAGGCGCTGGCAAAAATCACCGCCACGCTCACGCTGCCGGACGAAGTGACGCTGGCGGTAGACATTGACCCGGTAAATTTATCGTGATTCGTCCAGCTTTGCCCGAAATTCCGCGCAGGCTTTAGTTATGTCCGGCGCGTTGAGAATGGCGGACACCACACATATCCCTTTTGCGCCCGCCGCCAACACGGCGTCAATCGTTTGAAAATTGATGCCGCCGATGGCGAACCACGGCACGGTGACATTCGCCGCCGCCCAGCGAACATAGTCGAGCGTAACGGGCTTGGCGGTCGGCTTGGTGCCCGTGGCGTAAATCGGCCCGATGGCGACATAATCGGCTCCGGCGACAATGGCGCACTGCGCTTGCGCGGGCGCGTGAGTGGACAAGCCAATTCCGACTTCTGACTTCTGACTTCTGACTTCTGAACAATGTTTGTATCCGGCGTCGAAAAAATCTTCCTGACCCAAGTGGCAAATGTCCGCACCGACCGCTCGCGCAATTTCCAAGTGATCATTGATGACGAGGCAGACATTCGCGGCGCGCGTGATGGGCAAAATCGTTTCCGCCATGCGATGGATTTCTTCAGGCGAAGAATTTTTGGCGCGGAGCTGGATCAAATCGCTGCCGCCGTCGCAGAGTTGTTGCGCGACAAGTTCGGGCGCGCGGCCATGTAGATAGGCCGTGTCCACGAAGGTGTAAAGTTTGCAATCTGCAAGCGGTTTCATCGGCAAGAGTTTAGCAAATCAGCGCGTGCGTTCAAACGCCAACCGCCAAAACAGGTCACTGTGATCGGCCAGCCACAGCATCGGCGCGTGCAACGATGAGGTGAACATCAGTTGTTGCAAGGCGCGCGCCCAGCGCAGGCGGCGGAAAAACTGCTCATCGCAAGCGGACGCAATTTCTGTTCGTGCTTCATTCCAGGAAATTGCTCCACGGCTCCACGCGGCCAGCGGGGCGACGGCGAGTTCAGCTGATTCAAATGCCATGCTCATGCCGTTGCCAGTGACCGGCGGAATCATCGTGATCGCGTCGCCCACGCAGACTTCCGGTCGCGCCAACGCGCGCTGCGGTTTCAACGACAGACCAGCCACCGCGCAAAATGAAGCGTCATCAAACTTTGCATCGGCGAGCCGTTCGCGCAGTGGCGAACCGGGCTCACCGCGCAACAACTCGCGCGAATCGGCGGGTGCATTTTCCCCAAGCCGACGGCGGAAAAGACCGCAGACATTTACCTCGCCGTCGTTCAACCGGCAGATGCCGACATAACCTTGCCGTGAAAGGTGCATTTCCAAATCAGCGGCCAGCGTCACATTTCGCGCTTGGATTTTTAGGCCAAACCAGCGTTCACTCCCCTGTTCCACTTGCACGCGCCGACCGCCGGCACGGACGAAGCCCTCGGCGAAATTGTCTTCGCGCCAACGCTGACCGGAAACCAATTCCCCACCGAGTCGCTTGAACTCATTGCACAACGCGGAGTCCAGTTTGTAGCGGGAAAGACAAATCGCGCTCACGGGCAAAGTATGCGCCCGCCCAGACTGGGACGCGGTAAAAAACGCGGCAGAGTTGGCGCAGATGCTGCCAGCGTTCTCAATCAATTCACTCAAGCCAAGCCTCGCAAGCGATGACTGGCCGCGTCCGCTGATGAATTCGCCGCAGACGCGATGGCGTGGATAGTTTCCCGCCTCGTAAATCGTCGCGGGAATTTGCCGTCGCCGCAGCGCGATGCCCAGTGTGAGGCCGGCCAGACCGCCACCGACAATCTGAATGGGCTTGGGCGCGGACATGATTTATTCACGACGGCGTGCCATGAACAGATGGCTGAACAGACCAGCTCGGCGTTCGGTTAGTTTCCAGTTTTTCTTGTCTGCCCAAAGCGCAGAGATTTCAGCGCCAGAGAATCCAGCGTGGATGCTGACGACCGCGTCATGTCGCGTCACCTCGTTGCAACCGATTAACCAAAGCAATGGCCGGACGAATGATGCGGGGCTAAATCTGCGTGGCTCGACGGCAATGAACAACTTGGTCTGAACGGAAATTTTTCCGAGCAGTTCGGAAAGACGCGCGTCTTCGAAATGGTGGAGAAAAAGATTGGCAATGACGACTTGCTCCGCGGCTGAATCAGGAATTCCATCGAACACATCCGCCACAATTGTTTTCGCGCGCCATCCAAATGCACTAAATTCCACGAGGGATTCGGCGGAAACATTGGATTGCAAATCAAGGAGTGTCACCCGCATTTTCGCCCAGCGAGAGGATAATTTTTGCGCGACCCGCAGAAGAAATTTTCCATCGCCCGCGCCGAGTTCGGTGATTTGCTGCGGCGCTGCTGGAGAAAATTTTTTCAGCGTTTCAGCCATGATTTCTGGATTCCGCATCCACCAGTTGATGCGCTGCAAGTCGCGACGCGAATGTTGGGCGCGCGGATCGTCGGGCGGCAGCGTGTCGAGCAGTTCGGGTTGGACGATGCGTTTCACCGGCTCACTTCCAGCAAAGCTCCGTGACAACTGAAGCCCGCACCAAAGGCGGACATCCACCACCAGCCGTCCGGCACGGATTCGCGCAAGGCGCGTTCGAGGACAAAATAGACGGTCGGACTGCTGATGTTGCCAAATTCGCGCAACACGGCGGAACTGTGACGCACATCCGTTTCCGTCAGGCGAAGATTTTCCCGCAGCGCGAGCAGCACATCGCGACCGCCGGTGTGGAGAATCCAGCCGGTGATTTGTTCGCGCGGCAAGCGGGCGGCGACCAGCGATTCGTTAAAAAGTTTTGCCGCTTCAACGCCGGCCACCTGCGGCACTTCCGGAAGGAGAATGTTGCGCAACATGCCGTTCTTGTGACTGAACCGGAGGATATCGCGCTTGTCCGGCGCGAGGCAGGACGCGGCGAATTTCCATTCCACACGGCGGCGATTGGGCAAAGGTTCGCTGGACAAGACGGTTGCGCCCGCGCCGTCGCCAAACAGACACGCACTGATGAGCACGCCCGCGTCGTCATCCAGATAAAACGCCGCGCTGCAGACCTCGACGCAGATGGAAAGGACTTTTTGCGCGCGACCAGCGGTCAGGATGGATTCCGCCGCGCGGAAATTTGGCAGCGCCGCGCCGCAGCCTTGGCCAACGAGGTCGAGCGCAAAAATATTTTCACGCAGTCCGAGTTGTTCGGCGACATAGCTCGTCAAGCCGGGACAAAGATAACCGGTGCAGGTGCTGATGATGACGGCGTCCATTTCGTCAGGCCGGCAACCGGCATCCTTCAAGGCGCGAACGGCAGCTTCGACGGCGAGCGCGGGCGCGTGCTTGGCGAAGCGGGCTTGCAACGCGTCCGGTGTCTGGTCAAACGCCTCCGTGAGCGGGTCGAGCGCAAGATGGCGCGAGTCAATGCCGTTGTCGCCGCAGAGAACTTTCTTGAGGATGGCGTGCGAACGCGTCGTCAGTCGGGAAAACGGCGCGGAATTTTTTAGCGCGTCCCAGCAGGCGCGCTGCTCGTAGCACTGACGCGGGGCGGTGGTTCCGATTCCAATGAAAAACATGGCGGACTCTAGCGCAGGAGCGGCGATTGCGCGAATTTTTTGAAGAGAAAAACGGCGACAGGAAAAATCCCGTCGCCGTCTTGCGGTAAAGACCGTTTATTTGATGCCGACGAGATAGCCGAAGCGCTTCTTGAATTCCTCCGGCGTCACCTTGATGACGGCAGCAAGTTTGGCGAGTTGCTTGGCGTCCTCGAAATCCTCGCGTTCGAGGCGGATCTGATAGGCCAGCGCGCATTCGTAAGCTTCGCCGTCCACGTTCACCTTGCGGTTTTGCATGCGGCCGGTCTTGGGATCGAGCATCTTCTCGAACGGCAGCGGGTTCATTTTGCCGTCCACGAAGCTGATGATCGCGCCGTATTTCTCCGCTTCGGGCGAACGCAGAAATTTCACCGCCGCGTAACCGAGGTCGCGGGTGTATTCGGCGTCAAACGGAATCGGGTCGGCGCAGCGCAGTTCGTAGCCAAGATCCTTGTCGATAAACGCCATCTTGATGCCGAGCTTTTCCAAACGCACGGACAAAAGCTCTTTCATCAGGCGGCCAAATTCAATTTCGCCGAGGCGCAGATGGCCGTGGTCGTCGCGGATGATTTTTCCAAATTGCGCAAGCTGGCCTTCGGGCAACGCGGTCAAAAGTCCCTTCTCGCCAATGCCTTCGATCAAACCTTCCGCCAGCACGACGAGACCGTAGCGCGAACCTTCGGCGGTGCGCTTGATGATGGAACCGATGATGATGTCGCAAATCTCATCCACCGTAACCTGTCGACCGCGAAATTCTTCGAGAATCACCGAGAGCGTCGCGGCACTTGCCTTGGCGATGCCCAGCGCCAGATGCCCAGCGGCGCGGCCCATGCTGACGATGAGATACCAACGCGAAGTGGTGCGCGCATCTTCCATCAGATTGCGGACGAGCTGCACGCCGTAGTGGCGCGCGGTTTCGTAGCCGAAGGTCGGCGCGGTTCCCGGCAGCGGCAGGTCGTTGTCAATCGTCTTGGGCACGTGCGCGACTTTGATTTTGCCCTGACTGTATTTCGCGACATAGCTGGCGGAAAACGCCGTGTCATCGCCGCCGATGCTGACGAGCGCGGTGATGCCGAGCTTCTCGAACACGGTGAAAATATTTTTCATCTGCTCCTCGGACTTCGTCGGATTCGTCCGCGCCGTGCCGAGAATGGATCCGCCCTTGAGGTGGATGTCCTTCACATCGCGAATGGACAGTGGCTTGATCTGCGTGGTGTCGCCTTGCGCGATGTATTTGAAGCCGTCGCGAAAACCGATGATCTCGTAGCCCTGATTGATGCCCTCGATGGTCGCCGCCGCGATGACGCCGTTCAAGCCGGGCGCCGGACCGCCGCCGACCAAGATTCCAAGTCTGCCTTTTGCGCTCATGTGATTATTTGGGTTCGCTTTGCAAACGCAAAGTCGCGGCATTCTGACCATCCGAAGGAAAATTTCAATTTCATTCTTCCCGCAAAAACAAAACCGCCGGAACCGTTTCCAGCTCCGGCGTTGCCTCTGTGATTTCCAATGGCCTGTTTAAGTTGCCATGTGCTGCACCGCGTCCGACCATTCGGTCGTTTGATTGCCCGAACCCATCACCTGCACGCGCAGCGAATACATCGTGCCGGGCGTCAGACCAATCAGCGTCACGTCATGCGGATTGGTGAAGGTTGCCGTTTTTACAACGCCATTCGGCAAGGCCGTGTATTCCACGACATACGCCCACGCATTCGCCGCCACTTGCAGGTCAAGGCCGAGCTTGCCGGAAGCCACGTTGTTGACCGACAGGATGCTCGTCTTGTCCGGCACGGCGGGGGTGCGTTGTGCGCTGTTGAGCGTGAAACCCGACGAGATGATTTTCGCGGGGTCGTTGTTCGCCGTGAGTTCCACATAACTGGCAAGTAGATCCAAGGATGCGGTGAGCGCATTGCGTTTGGTGTTTTTAGCCAGCGTGTCCGCCGGAGTGCCGTTCTGCGCATTGGCAACCGAGGCATTGAAGTCAGTAGCCTGCGTGGTGAGCGTCGCCGGAGGAATTGGCGGCGCGGTGAAGTTGGCGTTGCCCGTGAGTGAGGTGGCGACATGCAAAGCCGTGTCACCCAACTGTCCGTCTGTTTTCGCTGCGTAATCCCGCAGCACCCGATTTTTCATACCATTATTTCCTTTCCCGTTGTTTGATTGAACCACCTGACAAAGCCATCCGGCTTTGCCGTTGGTTCGTTGGTTCGCTTACTTTTTTACTAAAAAAATCACTACTGTCCGGTTAAGGTTTTGCTGACAGCGATTTTATTTCGGTAAAATCTGGCTATTCTCGCTGTCCGGTCATTTTTCGATTTCAATTCTGCGACGCTTCCTTGAGGGTGACATCCCGCATTCCAGCGGTTT
>CAIXFY010000044.1 GCA_903918885.1 uncultured Verrucomicrobia subdivision 3 bacterium | reverse complement strand
CGGCGCGAAGCTGTCCATTCCCAGCTCCGGTCGGGCTTCGCCCTCCCTCCACTGGGAATGGACAAAGAAACAACGAAAACATAAACTCAAACCAGTGCTTGGACTAACACCCAACATGGTCCAGAAAGTCGAGCCCGGTCAGTTTCGCGGTCAATAATCCCGTCCAAGAATGAGTCCAGAAGCGTTTGGAGACGGAGATTGATCTTTCCAATCTCCGTGCGCTTTTGTTCGGCCATGAGCCGAGCGGATTGGGCGTTCTCTGTTTTTTCCTCTTTAACCCGTGTCAGCATTTCGTCCGCCCAATCTGATCGCAGCGAATATGGTTTCAACAGGTCTGAAATTACATTGTCCAGGTCTTCTTCGCGGATGTAAGGCTGTAAACACCAGGTTGTTGCCCGGCTTTTCTTGGTGCAACGATAGTAGATGTGGCCTTTCTGAACCTCGGCGGTGATGGCACCGCCACAGGTCGAACAATGGAGCAGACCAAGAAAAGCCTTCGGTTTGACCGGCGTGTGATTGCGCGACCATTTATAGCGGCTTTGCAAGACGGCTAGTGCTTCGTCAAAAAGCCGCTTGGAAATGAGCGCTTCGTGTGTGCCTTCATATACCTCGCCGGCATAGCGAAAATGACCGTAGTAAAAGGGGTTTGAAAGCATCTTAGTGATATGTCCACGCGTCAACATTTTGCCGTTTCGCGTGTGGACATTATGTTCCGCGAAAAAGTGGCGCAGATTGTCCAATGTTACCTCGCCAGTCGCATACCGCTCAAACGCCTCCTTGACCAGCGCTGCTTGCTCGCGGTCAACAATGATGCGTTTGGTGCGGTAATCATTTAGGTAGCCAAACGGCGCAAGGCAAGGGAACTCACCGCGCCTGACTTTTTCGCGCAAGCCGCGCTTGGTGTTTTCGGAAAGCGAATCTACAAAATATTTACTAAATCCAAAATCATTGTGGAGCATGAGCTTTCCCTGCGGCGTGTTTTCAAACCACGAACGGGGGAATTTGAGCGTTTTGATTTTGCCCGTATCGAGCATGTAGATGATCCGTCCGCCGTCCACGCTATTGCGGGCTAGGCGGTCGGGATGGCATCCGTAGTCAAGGTTGGGCGAGCGCGGTGGAACGCCTTCGACCGGGATGGGCTGGAACGACCTTGACCGGATGGTAAAATGGAGAGAAGGCGGCGGCGAAACGAACACTGTGTTTTGCGATTTGCGATGCGGGGGGGTGCGACGGACTTCGGGGCAGTAAACCGCATGAGGCGACCAGCCGAATTTCCTTTTTTGACCGTTCCAAAAATTCGTCCTGCCGCGATAGCGGCAACTGTTCAAAATTTAGCAGGGCGGATCAGCGAGCGGGGGCGAAATATCCCCGTAGCTTGCGGAGGGGCTTTTTTGCTCCGGCTCGCCCGCCCGTCTGCTGCCAAAGTCTCGCGATGGCTTACGACTGAAGGGTGTCCCGACGAAGGGGGTAAAGGGGGCGAGGAGGAGACCCCGAAAGGAGAAAACAGCACGAGTCTTTGGCGGCTAACCCGTTCAAACTCGTGCGCCATGATGGCGCAACCCGTTTGAACCAGTCCAGGGCAAGGGAGCGGGTATCGCTCCCGCCGCCCACTCGTTGAACTCGTTAAAACTCGTAAAGGACAACTCGTCCGTTTTGCTCGAAAACCGTCCAACCCGTCCGTCGGTGAACTCGTTTTTGCGTGAGCGATGAGGGAGGTTTTTGGCGAGCGCGGCAGTCCACAATGCAACAGGCCGCGCGAGCCATAAAACCGACCGAATTCGGGGGTGGAGACGAGAGTCGAAACCACAACAAAACGACGTGAACAAAGGGGGTTTTGACATCACAGGGTATCCCCACCGTGGGGACAGGTGTGGGGATAGGGGTGAAGACCATAAAAATGCGCTCTCACAACGAGCATTGTCCTTGAAAAAAAGTTCGAGCGGCTTGAAAGAGAGGCACCACTCCACCAGTTTTCCTTGGTATTTTCTCCCGCAAAAAGCGAGCCCGCTTGTGGCGATACATAAAATTTCTCGCCGGACAGCACTGCAGGAATTACTGTTCACCGCATTGATGTCGTCCGCTCCCGCCACCACCGATTCCAAGCTGAAGAATTTTCTCAAGAAATTCACCGTGCTGCGCGGGGCACCGCGTGAGTTGTGGATCATTTACGCCGCCTACATCCTCGAAAATCTCGCCTACAAGGTCGGCGCGGCGACGGTGCTCACGCTCTGGCTTTCGTCCGATCTCGGCTTCGGCGATAAATCCGCCGGCGCGATGGTGGCGACGTGGTCGGCGGTGATGACGCTCATCACGGTCTTCATCGGGCCGCTCACGGACGCGCTCGGCGTGCGGCGGACGTTCCTGCTCGGCTTCGGCGTCTGCCTCGCGTCGCGCATCGTGATGACGCTCACGGCGGAACGCTGGGTGGTGCTGCCGTTCGGCCTGTATCTGCAGGCGGTGGGCATCGCGCTGATGATTCCGGTGATGGCGGCGGCGATGAAAAAATATTCCAACACCGCGCAACGCTCGGTGGCGTTCTCACTTTACTACGCGCTGATGAATCTCGGCTTCGCGGCGGGCGACTGGCTGTTCGACCGCGTGCGCAGTCCGGTGCACGGCCTCGGCGAACACGGCCACTGGACGTTGCCGCTGCTCGGCACGGACTTGAGCACCTACCGCGTGCTGATTTTGTTCGGCGTGGTCTTCACGATTCCGGGGATGCTGCTGACGTGGTTCTGCCTGCGCGATGGAGTGGAAGTGACGGACGCCGGCATCACCGTCACACCGCGTGAAAAAATCGCGGCGGCGAATCCGCTGGCCGCGCTGGCCACGACGGTGCGCGACACCGCCGTGAAGACCGGAACAATTTTCGCGAGCCTGTGGCGCGAAAAGTCGTTCTACAAGTTTCTCGCGTTCATGACGCTTGTGGTCGGCGTGCGGATGATTTTTTATCACCTGAGTTTCACCTTTCCAAAATACGGCTTGCGCGAACTCGGCGACGGCGCGCCCATCGCGCAAATCAGTAGCATGGTGAATTCGATTCTCATCGTGGTGCTCGTGCCCATCACCGGCGTGCTCACGCAGAAAATCGCCGCGTATCGCATGGTCATCGTCGGCAGCTTGATTTCGGCGGTGTCGGTGTTTTTTCTCGCGGTGCCGGCGGCATGGTTCAAGCCGCTGGCGGATGGCTGGCTCGGCAATTTGATTTGTCACCAGTGGCTGCACGTCAGCGGCGCGGTGAATCCGCTCTACATTGCGATTTTTCTGTTCGTCACGCTGCTCTCGGTCGGCGAGGCGCTGTGGTCGCCGCGCCTTTACGAATACGCCGCCGCCATCGCGCCGAAAGGCCAGGAAGCGTCCTACATGGCGCTATCGCTGCTGCCGTATTTTTTGGCGAAGTTTTTCGTGGGCGGCAGTTCCGGCTGGCTGCTCGCTAATTTTTGCCCCGCCGCAGGCGCGCGCAGCCCAGAAACGATGTGGCTCATTATCGGCGGCATGGCGCTGGTGACGCCGCTCGGCGCGATTTTGTTCCGGAAATATATTCAAGTCCACGAAGCCGGTCGCTAAACTGGCGACAAACCTTTATGCAAAACAACCCCACTCTTGAAAAACTGCAACGGCTGGCAACCCCCGGTCGTGTCGAAATCATCAATGGCCGCGCTGGTCTGCCGCTCGTGAAAATAATCACGCCGTGGAGCACGGCGGAAATCTACCTGCTCGGCGCGCACGTCGCGCACTTCCAGAAAAACGGCGAGCCGCCGCTGATTTTCATGAGCGCGAAAAGTTATTTTGCCGCCGGCAAACCGATTCGCGGCGGCGTGCCGATTTGTTTTCCGTGGTTTGGCGGCCGCGAGGGCGAGCCCGCGCACGGTTTCGCACGCAGCACGGAATGGCAGTTGGTGAAAACCGCCGCCGCACCGGACGGCAAAGTG
>CAIXFY010000043.1 GCA_903918885.1 uncultured Verrucomicrobia subdivision 3 bacterium | reverse complement strand
GTCGGACTGGACTTTGACGCCGCCAATGTCGCGAAATTAAATTCCGGCCAGGCTCCGCTGCTGGAACCGGGCTTGAACGAACTCATTGCCGCCGGTCTTGCCGCAAAAAAACTTTCGTTCACGACCGATGCCAAAATCGCCTGTGCCAATGCGGATATTCTCTGGCTCACCTACGACACGCCGGTCAATGAAAGCGATGAGTCCGACGTGGAATCTGTCCTCGCCCCGCTCCGCCGCACTTTGCCGCATCTGTCGAAGGGTGCTCTCGTTCTGATTTCCGCGCAACTGCCCGTCGGCACCTGCGCGCAGTTGGAAAAAGAATTTCCACAATTCCATTTCGCCTGCTCGCCGGAAAATTTGCGCCTCGGCAAAGCCATCGAAGCATTTGAGAAAGCCGAACGCGCCGTCGTCGGCATCCGCAGCGACGCGAAGAAAGCCTTGCTGGAGCAGCTTTTCAAACCGTTCGCCGCGCAGACGATTTTCATGCGCACCGAATCGGCGGAGATGGTCAAGCACGCGCTGAATTCCTTTCTCGCGCTCTCCATCACTTTCATCAACGAAGTCGCGCGTCTCTGCGAACACACGGGCGCGGATGCGAAGGAAGTTTCCATCGGCCTCAAGAGCGAGGCGCGCATTGGTCCGAAGGCGTATCTCGGCCCCGGCGGCCCATTCGCTGGCGGCACGCTCGCGCGTGATGTTGTCACGCTCACGAAACTTGCCGAGGCGAACGGCGAAAAAATTTCCGTCATCCCCGCCATCAAGCAAAGCAACGACCTGCATCGCGGCTGGGCGTTCCGTCGGCTGCAATCGCGGCTCGGTGATCTGCGCGGCAAAAAAATTTCCGTCCTCGGCCTGACTTACACGACGAACACCGACACGCTCCGCCGCAGCGCCGCGGTGGAGTTGTGCCAGCAGCTTCTGGCCGCAGGCGCAAAAGTTTCCGCGTTTGATCCCGCGGTAAAAAATCTTCCGGGCGAATTGAGTTTGGTTTCGCTAGGCAACGACATTTTCGCTGTGCTGGCTGGTGCGGAGGCCGTGGCCGTCTGCACCGAATGGCCGCAGTTCCGGCAGGCGGACTGGGCGAAGATTGTTCCGCAGATGCGCTCGCCGGTATTCGTGGACGCCAATCGTTTTCTCGAAAAGGAATTGAAAACCGTCCCCGGCGTCGAGCATCTTTCCGTTGGCCGCGTATGAAGACGAGACACGAATTTCACGAATTGGCACGAATCCAAATGGATTTGCGTTCGGTGATTCGTGTTAATTCGTGAAATTCGTGTCTATGAAATTAAAAAATCTCAACGCGCTCATCACCGGTGGCAGCCAGGGACTCGGCAAAACTATCGCCGAACATTTTTTGCGCGCAGGCGCGAACGTCGTGATTTGTTCCCGTGGCGAAAAAGAACTGCTCGCCACGCGCGATGAACTCGCCAAAAAATTTCCCGCGCAAAAAATTTCAGCCAAGACTTGCGACGTTTCCAACGAAGCGCGGGTCAACGAGCTTGTCGCCTTCACGCTGCGCGAACTTGGTTCGCTTGATGCGCTCGTGCTGAACGCCGGAATCTACGGTCCGATGGGGCCGACGGAATCCGTTTCGCTT
>CAIXFY010000042.1 GCA_903918885.1 uncultured Verrucomicrobia subdivision 3 bacterium | reverse complement strand
GCGCCGGGCAAACACACGCTGACGATTCGCGTGGACAATCGCCGCGTCGTGGACGTGGGCGAAAATTCCCACAGCATCAGCGATCACACGCAGGGCAACTGGAACGGCCTCGTCGGCGAGCTTTCGCTGCGCGCGCCGCCGCTGGTTTGGATTGAGGATTTGCAAGTATATCCGCACGTCGCCACGCATTCGGCGACGGTGACGGGCAGCATCGGCAATGTGTCTGGCGCGGACGGCGAGGCGGGAATGCTTTTTTATGTGGACGGAAAGCTCGCGCAATCCGTCGTCGCGGATTGGACGACGAACGGCGGAACGTTCACCGGCGAAATTCCTTTGGGCGAGAACGCGACGAACTGGGACGAATTTCATCCGGCCGTTCACCACCTGACCGCCAAACTTGGTGACGCCACGCGCAGCACGACTTTCGGTCTCCGCGAAATCTCGACGCAAGGCACGCAGTTCACGGTGAACGGACGCAAAACTTTTTTTCGCGGCACGCTGGAATGCTGCGTGTTTCCCCGGACCGGCCATCCGCCGACCGACCTGAAATCATGGCGGCGGATTATTGGCATCGCGAAAAGTTACGGGCTGAATTTGATCCGGTTTCATTCATGGTGTCCGCCGGAAGCGGCGTTTCAGGCGGCGGACGAACTGGGTTTTTATTTTCAAGTCGAAGCCGGTTCGTGGGCGAACCAGAGCGCGACCCTCGGCGACGGTCAGCGGGTGGATGCATGGGTTTATGCGGAGACGGAGCGCATCGTGAAAAATTACGGCAACCATCCGAGCTTCGTGCTGATGGCCTACGGCAACGAACCCGGCGGAAAAAACTTCAAGCCGTTTCTCGCGGAATATGTCGCGCATTTCAAATTGCGCGATGCGCGGCGGCTGTGGACGAGCGCGAGCGGTTGGCCGGAGTTGGTGGAAAACCAGTTTGACGTGATGCCGCAGCCGCGCATCCAGCATTGGGGCGAGGGCTTGAAGTCGCGAATCAATGCGCAGCCGCCGGCGACGATGGCCGATTACGGTGACTTTATTTCCAAACACGATGTGCCGGTCATCAGCCACGAAATCGGCCAGTGGTGCGCATATCCAAATTTTGCTGAGATTAAAAAATACGACGGCTATCTGAAGGCGAAAAATTTTGAAATTTTCCGCGCTTCGCTCGCCGCGCACGGCATGGGCGACGAAGCGAAGGGGTTTTTGTATGCGTCGGGAAAATTACAGGAACTTTGCTACAAGGAAGAAATCGAATCCGCGCTCCGCACGCCGGGCATGGCCGGATTTGAACTGCTCGGCCTCACGGATTTTCCCGGCCAAGGCACGGCGCTCGTCGGCGTCCTCGATGCGTTTTGGGATGACAAAGGCTACGTGGATGCCGCGCAGTTCAACCGCTTCTGCAGCGCCATCGTGCCGCTGGCGCGGCTGCCGAAACGCGTGTTTACAACGGATGAGCTGCTCACGGCGGAACTGGAAGTGGCCAATTTCAGCGCCGCGCCGCTGGTCGGTGCGTCGCCGTATTGCCAGTTGGTTGCGAATGATGGTCGCGTGGTCGCCTCGCAGATTTTCGACCGGCTGGATGTGGCGGTGGATAGCGGCATTCCACTCGGCCGGGTGAATTTCAATCTGGCGGATGTGCCCGCCCCGGCGCGCTACAAATTGGTTGCGGGTTTCAGCGGCACGAAAATCCAGAATGATTGGGATGTGTGGGTTTATCCGCCGCACGCCGCGCCGACGAATGCGCTGGAGGTAAAAATTTTCCGCAACTTAAACGCCGCCGCGCTGGCCGTGCTGGATTCTGGCGGAACGGTGCTGTGGTGGTTGTCGCCGCAAAATGTGCGCAACGATTCCACGCGGCCGGTAAAATTTGGTTTCAGCAGCATTTTCTGGAACACCGCGTGGACGAAGCGGCAGGCGCCGACGACGCTGGGAATTTTGTGCGATGCAAAACACCCGCTCTTCGCGGAATTTCCGACGGAGAATTTTAGCAACTGGCAGTGGTGGTATCTGGCGCATCGCGCGCAGCCGATGATTCTCGACGATTTGTCGCCGGACTTGCGGCCAACGGTGCAGGTGATTGACGACTGGAGCACGAACCGTAAGCTGGGACTGGTGTTCGAGGCCAAAGTGGGCAGGGGGAAATTATTGGTGTGCAGTGTGGATTTGGAGCATGACCTCGAAAACGACCCGGTGCGCCGGCAATTTCGCGCCAGCCTGTTGGATTACATGGCCAGCCCGCGTTTTCAACCCGAAACGAGCGTGAGTCTAGACGCGCTGTTGCAGTTGGCCACGTCGGCGAATGAATGATGGCCAGCGAAAGAAGGTTTGCCCGCAGCTTTGCTTAATGTCAAACTAACCTTTTGTAATGAGCAACACTGTCGCCACCGACCAGCCCGCCGCTGCGGAAGCCAAAACTTCTGCGGTCGCTGATTTTTCCCAGCCGGTTGTCCGTCCAAAGAAGGGCGCGCTGAACCTGTTCAAGGAAGTTTTGCGCCACGGTGGCCCCGGCTACCTGCAATTCGCCATCACGAACATCTGCAATGCTGACTGTGGCTTCTGCGGCTTTGCGCGGTCACAATTTGACCCGAAGGCGCGCCGCAGCGTCACGCTCGACGAGGCGAAGCGCGTCATTGATGTCGCGCTGAAAAACCACATCGGCTACCTGCTCTTCGTCGGCGGCGAGCCGATGGTGCATCGCGATATCCGCGCGATGACGCGCTACGCGGCGGAACGCGGCATCCACCCGATGATCTGCACGAACGGCGGTTTGTGGAACGACCAGAATATGCGCGACCTCGCCAGCGACGGGCTGACGAGCGTGATCATGTCCATTGACGCGCACGATGTGGCGAAGCACGAAAAAAATCGCGGCCTGCCGGACGTGTGCAAAAAAATCAAGAAGGCGAACGAATTTTTCCAATCCGTCGGCATCCAGACGACGGCGAGCATCACGGCCAGCCGGTTGATTGACGATTACGAGAAGCTGCCGGAATTTTTGGAGACGCTCGGTTTCAAGAGCTGCACCTTCAGCTATCCGCTGACCTCGCTCGCGAGCAGTTATTTGAGTTTCAGCGACAGCGGGTTGGTGAATTTCAACAAGGAAGAACTCATCGCGCTCTTCGACAACATCAAACGGATGAAGGCGAACAGCGGTTTTCCCGTCGTCAACCCGGCGGAATCGCTCGACGAAATGCAGCGCCACCTGCGCGGCGAAAAGGAAAAGTTCGGCTGCCTCGGCGGCCACAAGTATTTTTACCTCGACTGGAATCTCGACCTTTTCCGCTGCCACGCGTGGCACGAGCCGATGTGCAAGGTCTGGGACTGGGACGATTCCAAGCTCATCCGCGACGGCTGCACCAAGTGCATGATTGACTGCTACCGCGACCCGAGCGTGCTGCAATTCGTCGCCATCAGTGCGAGCGATGCCTACAACAACCTAAAACAGGGGAAAATTTCCGCCGCCGCGAAAAATATTTTTGATTCCCGCAATCTGACTTCGCTCAAGGCGGTGTGGGAAGACCGCAAGTGGATTGGCAAGGTGTAAAATCCCTCTTGTCATCCGGCTTTTTCCTGATACTTTGACCGACCAATTTTATGAAGACGGACATTCATCCGAAATATGTGGACGCCGAGATTCGTTGCGCCTGTGGCAACGTGATCAAGACCCGTTCCACCAAGCACACCATCATCGTCGGCATTTGCAACGTTTGCCATCCGTTCTACACGGGTCAGCAGAAGTTCGTGGACACCGCCGGTCGCGTGGACAAATTCCAGCAGCGCGCCGCCAAGACGGCCGCCGCCGCCGAGGCCTTTGCCACGAAGAAAAAGAAAAAAGCCTAGCTTTCGCACCCCAGCCGCCCGCAACACCGGTTCACTCCGGCGCTGCGGGCGGTTTGTTTTTTGTAGCGGCGGTCCGTGACCGCCAAGTCATCCGGCGACGCTCACAGAGCGCCGCTACAAATTACAAAATAAATGGATCTACGCCCGCACATCGAAAAGTTCCGCCAGCGCTTTGCCGAGGTTGAATCCTTGTTGAGCGCGCCGGACACTTTTGCCAATCCGCAGCGCGCGCAGGAACTCGGCCGCGAATATGCGCGGCTCAAGGAACTCGTCGCCAGCGGCTCC
Source organism: uncultured Verrucomicrobia subdivision 3 bacterium (assembly GCA_903918885.1). Lineage (GTDB taxonomy): Bacteria > Verrucomicrobiota > Verrucomicrobiia > Limisphaerales > UBA11358 > UBA11358. Next base: position 3,872 of record CAIXFY010000042.1, on the reverse strand, counting down.
GAATATCTCAAGGTCGCGGACGAACTCGCCGGCAACCGCGAACTACTGCAATCCGGCGATGCCGAAATGGCGGCACTGGCCAAGGACGAAATCGCGCGGCTCGAACCGCTCGAACAAAAATTGACGCAACAAGTGCGGTTTGGCCTTGTGCCGCCGGAGCCGACGGATTCGCGTAACACCATCATCGAAATCCGCGCCGGCGCGGGCGGCTCGGAATCCGCGCTCTTCGCCGCCGATTTGTATCGCATGTATTCGCGCTATTGCGAGGCGCGCGGCTGGCAGGCGGAAACTTTGGATTCCAGCCCGTCCGATTTGGGCGGCTTCAAGGAAATTATTTTTCAGGTCAGCGGCACGGATGTTTTCAAGCGGCTGAAATACGAGAGCGGCGTTCACCGCGTGCAGCGCGTGCCCGCGACCGAGGCGCAGGGACGCATTCACACCAGCACCTGCACCGTGGCGGTGATGCCCGAGGCGCAGGAAGTGGATGTCGAAATCAAGCCCGACGAAATCGAAGTGAACGTCTGTCGCGCTTCCGGCAAAGGCGGTCAGGGCGTGAACACCACTGATTCCGCCGTGCAAATCATCCACAAGCCGACCGGCATGATCGTGCGCTGTGCCGACCAGCGTTCACAGCAGAAAAACAAAGTCCAGGCGATGACCGTGCTGCGCTCGCGGTTGCTGAAAATAAAAATCGCCGAGGAAGACGCCAAATACGCCGCGTTCCGCAAAGATCAGGTTGGCACCGGCGAACGCAGCGAAAAAATCCGCACCTATAATTTTCCACAGAACCGCGTGACCGACCACCGCATCGAGCTGACGCTCTACAATCTCTCGGTGTTCATCGACGGCGACCTCGACCCGATGTTCGACCCGCTGATGAATCACGATATGGAAACTAAACTGGCCGCTTTACAAACATGAGCTTACCCGCACACATCAAAGGACTGATTTTCGACTGCGACGGCACGCTGGCGGACACAATGCCGCTGCACTGGCACGCGTGGCAGAGGATTACGCAGCGCCACAATCTGCATTTTCCCGAGGACCGGTTTTATTCGCTCGGCGGCGTGCCCTCGCGCGACATCTTGAAAATGCTCGCGGCGGAACAAGGTCGTTCGCTCGATCATATCGCCGTGGCGCACGAAAAAGAAAACGCCTATCTGCCGCTGATGTCGCGGGTTGGGCCAATTCGTGAGGTGGTGGAAATCGCGAAGGCGAATTTTGGAAAAATTCCGATGGCCGTAGCTTCTGGTGGCACACAAACCATCATTTGTGACGTGCTGGAACATTTGAAAATCCGGCATTTTTTCGCCGCCGTGGTGACGAGCGAAATGGTGAAGAACCAGAAACCCGCACCGGATATTTTTCTCGAAGCCGCGCGGCGTATCGGCGTGGAGCCGAAATTTTGTCGCGCCTACGAGGACACGGATTTGGGTTTGCAGGCGATTCGCTCCGCCGACATGGACGCGGTGGATGTGCGTAAACTGCGAAGTTAATTTCAGCCCGGTGGCCAGGCCAAGTGGCGGCCGCCGAGGATGTGGCAGTGCAGGTGCGGCACGGTTTCGCCGGCGTCCGCGCCGTTGTTGATCACGAGCCGGTAGCCGTCTTTTTTTAAGCCCACTTTGTCCGCGACTTCGGCGGCTTTCAACAGAAGGTGGCCGATCAATTTATGATCTTCGGGCGCGGCTTCGGCGATACGCGGCACGGGCTTTTTTGGGAAAATTAAAATGTGTGTTGGTGCTTGCGGGGAAATGTCATGGATGGCGAGAACGAGGTCGTCTTCAAAAACGACTTTCGCCGGAATTTCGCGTGCGATGATTTTTTCAAACAAAGTTTTGCTCATGCGGAAATTTTTGACACGGATTTGCACGGATTAAATTATGGCTCGCGGAGACGCTTGCCCCACCGGTTTCCATCCGTATTATTTAGTGAAATCCGTATCTGAAAATTATTCCACCACGAGCGCGCACTTGTTTTGCTCGGTCTCGGCGGAAAGGCATTCGCGGAGGTAGGCGACGATTTGATCCTGCAACTGCTCGCAGCGGTGGCTCCAGCGGCGGGCTCCAGCCATCTGTTTCACGCAGCCGCGCAGGCCACGAAAGCGGACGACGCGCGGCGATTGGCGGAGGTGGTCGCGGAGTTCGTCGCGCAGGCGCGGGAAGAAAAAGAGTTCCAAACTATCGCCGGATTCGCGGGCAAGCCGACCGAGATCGGTGGCAAGGCTGGCTGGGTCGGCGTGATGCGCGTGGATGGTGTAACCGAGGTGGCCAAGGACTTTTTCGAGTGCACCGGAAAATTCGCCGACAGTGACGCTGTCGCGTTCGAGTTCGACTTTGAAATAGTGGAAGACGCTGGCGGCGGCGTGCCGGAGCATTTCTGGGTCGAGCGCGTGGTGAGCTTCGCCGATGATTTCGACGGTAATCATTTCCGCCGAGCAGGGAACGCTTTCGCCGTTGGTGAGTTGAAAGAGGAGGCAGTCAGTGCGGAGGGCAATCATCGCGCGGCCTCCAGTTTGTTCACTTCGTTGACGAAGTCGGTGGCTTCTTGAAACCGCCGATAGACGCTGGCAAACCGCACATAGGCGACGGCGTCGAGATCACGCAAACCTTCCATGACCATCTTACCGATGAATTCACCAGGGACTTCGTTTTCAAATTTGGCGGTGACGGTGGCGACGATGTGATCCACCAAATCTTCCATCGCCTTGGGCGTGACGGGGCGTTTCTGGCAAGCTTTGCGGATGCCGGATAAAAGTTTTTCGCGGGAAAATTCTTCGTGACGGCCGTCGCGTTTAAGCACCATGAGACCTTCGTGTTCGACTTCCTCGTAGGTGGTGAAGCGGTGCTGGCAGCCGGCGCATTCGCGGCGGCGGCGGATGGTCGCACCTTCACGCGAGGCACGCGAATCAATGACCTTATCATCCTGACAACCGCACTTGGGGCAACGCATAAAACCACTGCTAATGGTGGCTGCCTGTTTGTAGCACACTAATCATTGTGGCGTCAAGGAGTGCCGGTGATTCCGGCAAAAGCGTCTTGCGTTCAACCGTTTTCCGGATATGCTGGGAGACTCAACTTTAGAGCAAAATTAAACACTGATTTTTATGGCAACCGCAAGTGACCTCCGCCGTGGCATGGCAATCAATTACAACGGCGACATCTCCGTCGTCCTCGACTTCCAACACCGCACGCCCGGCAACCTGCGCGCGTTTGTGCAGGCGACGCTTCGCAGCATCCGCACCGGCAAGGCGTCCGATGTGCGGTTCAGCTCCACCGAAAAAATCGAGCCCATCCCGATGATGACCACGAAGATGGAATACAGCTATAAGGACGGTCAGGATTACGTCTTCACCGATCCGGAAACCTACGAGACTGTGACGCTCACCGCCGAACTCGTCGGCGAAGCGAAAGATTTTCTCGTGGAAAACGCGCCGGTGACTATCACCTTCGTCGAAGAAAAGGCGGTGTCCGTGGAAATTCCGTCCAGCGTAATCCTCACCGTCACCGACGCGCCGGAAGGCGTGCGCGGCGATTCTGCGAACAACGTGCAGAAGGCCATCGTCCTCGAAACCGGCATCACGGTGCAGGCGCCGCTCTTCATCAAGACCGGCGAGAAAATCAAGATTGATACGCGCACACGCAAATACATGGAACGCGCCTGACCGGCGAATTTGAAATCTCAAATTTGAGATTTCCCCCAAAGCCCGCCTAGCGCGGGCTTTTTTATTGTCACCCACTACTGTCCGGTTTAAAAACCGAGTAAACATTGATGATTTTCGGTGTCTGGCGGTTGTGTAGCAGGTGGCAGTTGAGCAAGCGCCTGTAAAATGGGCGTTTTCTCAAAGAGCGTGAGGCTTAAAATCTGTAGAATGG
>CAIXFY010000041.1 GCA_903918885.1 uncultured Verrucomicrobia subdivision 3 bacterium | reverse complement strand
TCACGCTCTTTGAGAAAACGCCCATTTTACAGGCGCTTGCTCAACTGCCACCTGCTACACAACCGCCAGACACCGAAAATCATCAATGTTTACTCGGTTTTTAAACCGGACAGTAGTGTAAAAAAATAAAACCTGTCAAGTGGGACGTCGCAAACGAAGTTTCAAATGCCACAAACGGAGCTTGGGATGCAACAAACGGAACTCCGAATGTGATAAACGGAGCTTCAGATGAAGCAAACGAAGCTCCGAATGCGACAACTGGAGCTTGGGATGCGATAAACGAGTTTCAGATGTCGCAAACGAAGCTTGGGATGGAACAAACGAAGCTTCAAATGGAATAAACCAAGCTTGGTTTATGGAAAACGGAGCTTGGGATGGAGCAAACCAAGCTTCGGTTATGGCGGAAAAACCTCGAAAAGTGGCAAAAAATGCGATTTTTACCGAGTTTGAAGGCTGAAACAGTAAAATCAACGCGCTTCCACTTCAAAAGCACCAATATCACTGCCGTCCCCGCCGGGCGCATTGCCGAGGAAAGGATTGTTGTAAGGTCGCCGGTCGCCCCGCTGATCCGTGCGGAGGCCGAAACTGTTGCCTTGGTCAATCGCCGGACTGCCGGGCAGCAAGGCGTGCGTGGGCGTCGGGCCGCCGTTCATCTGTAACGGGCCGAGGCGCGGGTCAATCGGTCTGACGATGCTGCCCACCTGGTCTGCCTTCACGGCGTTGGTAAAACCGGTGCTGCCGTCGCCGATGCTGATGAGGTTAAATCCTTGCGAAGTGAAATCACCGTCGAGGTCGAAGCCAATGCCGTTAGCTCCAGCACTTCCAATTTGTTCGGTAGTTTGTTGCCCCGGCATGATTGCTAAATCGGCATTTGTCCCACCCGCTCCCCCGATGTTCACCAAGTTTTGCGCTACCAAAGTATTTCGGAGTATAACGTTGGTATTGCTCACCCCATTCAAAATGCCGCCACCATCGCCGCCTAATCCTCCATTTGAAGCAGACGAACCATAAATGCAATTACCGCCATTGCCGCCAGCACCGGTTTGATTAAATGAAATGGTGCATGAGGTCGAATTGAGTGAACCCACATTGTAAATGCCACCACCACTGCCGCCAGCACCACCTCCAGCGGCGTTTGCAAATGCATCCCCACCGGTTCCTCCATAGCCACACGTATTTCCACTCACCGTGGAAGTGTTTAGGCTTAATTTGCCACCGTTATAAATGCCCGCCCCGTTGCCACCCTGACCGGCATTGCCACCAGCGCCAGCTTGACCGCCATTTCCACCGTTGCCAGTGGCGTTGCCATAAACCGAGGAGAAAGCTAATTGCAATTCTCCGAGATTGTAAATGCCTGCCCCGCTACCACCATTGCCACCCCAGCCGCCGGGTGTATTGTATGTTTGAAAGCCCGGAGAACCTCCGCTGGCTCCCAACCCACAAATGTTTTCTCCAATAATACAATTTACAAAAACCATTTTTCCAGAATTGTAGATGCCACCGCCATCGCCACCACTTCCACCATAGCCGAAAGCGTTTCCAGCCGGACCACCGCCCGCGCCACTTTGATTTTTAGAAATAACACAATCCGTCAGGACACAAGTTCCATCATTTTTGATGCCACCACCATAACCACCGGAAGTGCCGTCAAAACCATCACCAGTTGTATTTCCAATCAGCACGCAATGACTCATGGTAGCTGTTCCTTTATTGTAAATGCCACCGCCGTCGGCACCTTCTCGCCCGCCGGCATTCCCCGAACTGCCAGCACCGCCACCACTCGAATTGTTGGTGATAACACAGTTGTCCAAGATAAGTAATCCAGCGTTATAGATGGCTCCACCTGCTTCAGCATATGGAGTCGCCGAATAGAAACTGCCAAATTGTGCATCTGATGCCTTTCCTCCGGTAATGGTTACATTTTGCAATGTCAGTTTTGCTTTTGGAAAAACCTGAAACACACGGTCGCCCAAACCCGTTGCGTCAATCACTACATTGGTAGTCGCGCCGATGATGGTCAGTTCGCCGCGCGTGACGTCCAAGTCGCCAGTCCTGGCCGCATCCTCATCCGCACCGGAGATGGTCAGATGATAAACGCGTGGTGTCGGCTGGTGGCGCCGGTGGGGCTCCGGCTTGCTACCGCCAAGGATGATGGTGTTTTTCCCGCCAAACTGGTTGGCCACCATGATCGCACCGCGCAGGCTGGTAAAACTGTAGGTGTCGTTCGTGTTACTGACGTTGAAGATCAATGCGGACGCCGGCAAAGCGGCGAGGCAGAGGAAAGCGAACAAACACAGATGCCGGACAACTCCCGCTTGCAAGCTTTGACCCATATTGATGATGAATTTAAGGGGCATTTTCCCGAGGGTCAATTTGTTTGTCGGCTTTTCCCTGCTTGCAAAGGCCAAATTGAAAACAAATAAACATTTAGACTTCGGCTTTCGATTAAAATTTCAATTCCATTCTTGCCGCAATCTGCCCACAATTTGCCCGCATCATGAACCGCGCCGTATTTCTCGACCGCGATGGCACCCTCATCGTGGAAAAAAATTATCTGCACCGCCCTGAAGAAGTGGAAATCTTCGCCGGCGCGGGCGCGGCGCTGAAACGGCTTGCCGACGCGGGCTTCAAACTTTTTATCGTCACCAATCAGTCTGGCATCGGGCGCGGCTATTTTACGATGGCGGATGCGGAAAGCGTCAATGCCCGCGTCAATCAAGAGCTGGCGCGCGACGGCGTGCGTTTCGAGAAGATTTACATCGCGCCCGAAGCGCCCGACCAGCCAAGTCGCGTGCGCAAGCCGTCACCGCAATTTTTGTTCGACGCGCGGGACGAATTTGATTTGAACCTCGCCGAAAGTTTCATGGTCGGCGACAAGCTGATTGACCTCGAATGCGGCTGGAATGCGGGCGTGAAAAAAAGCATACTTGTCCGCACCGGCTACGGCACAGGCGTCGAACGCGACGATGCTGAACAAATCAAGCGCGCCATTGTCGTGAACGATTTGAATGAAATGGCCGATTGGATTTTAAGCCAAAAATAATTTATGTGCGGCATCATCGGATATGTTGGAAAGAAAGCGGCCTCGCCCATCCTGCTCGAAGGCTTGCGGCGGCTGGAATATCGCGGCTACGACAGCGCGGGGGTGGCCCTGCTCCACGAAGGCAGCCTGCTCATCCGCAAAAAAATCGGCAAGATTGACGCCGGCATCGCGCGGCTCTTGAAGTCGGAACCCGTCGCCGGAACCATCGGCATCGCACACACGCGCTGGGCCACGCACGGGATTCCGTCCGACAAAAATTCCCATCCGCACCGCGACGCCTCCGGCAAAATCGCCGTCGTCCACAACGGCGTCATCGAGAACTACGACACGCTAAAACAAAAACTGCGCGCCGCCGGACACAAGTTCAAGTCCGACACCGACACGGAGGTGCTTGCGCATCTCATCGGCGAACATTACGCGATTCGGGTAGGGTCATCGCGCTGCGATGACCGGACGGCGCAGCGCGCCGTCCCTACCACGAATGGCGACGCGCTCACGCAGGCGGTTTGCGACGCGTTGCGCGAGGTCATCGGGACTTACGGCATCGCCGTCATCTGCACGGATTTTCCAGACACGATCGTCGGCGCGCGGCGCGGTTCGCCGCTCATCATCGGCATCGGCAACGAGGAAAATTTTCTGACCAGCGACGCCAACGCCATCGTGGCGCACACGAAAAAGGTCGTCTATCTGAACGACTACGACGTGGCGACCGTGACCGGCGAGCGCTTCGACGTGTTGAACCTCGGCGCGGACACGGCGAACGTTCAAATCAGCAAACTGGAATTTTCGCAGGAGGACGCGGCGCGCGGCAAGCACGCGCACTTCATGCTCAAGGAAATTTTCGAGCAGCCGCAGACGGTGCTCAACGCGCTGCGCGGGCGCCTCGATTTCGCGGGCGCCACCGCCAAGTTCGGCGGGCTGAACATGACGGAAAAGGAATTGCGGTCCATCGAACGCATCGTCATCGCCGCCAGCGGCACGAGCTGGCACGCGGCGCTCGTCGGCGAATACCTGATCGAGGAATTTGCGAAGATTCCCGTGGAGGTGGAGTTCGCCCATGAATTTTGCTATCGCAACGCGCCGCTCCAAAAAAACACCGTGCTGCTGGTGCTCTCGCAGTCCGGCGAGACGGCGGACACGCTCGCCGCGCTGCGCGAGGCGAAGCGGCGCGGCCACCGGGCGCTGGCCATCGTCAACGTCGTTGGCAGCACCATCGCGCGCGAGTCGGACGGCGGCATTTACATGCACGCCGGCCCGGAAATCGGCGTGGCCTCGACGAAGGCGTTCGTCTCGACGCTCACCGTTTTGATGATGCTGGCGGTTCATTTGGGGCGGATGCGTTCGCTCGCCGCGCCGCGCGCCACGGAAATCCTCCACGCGCTCGAAGCCTTGCCGCAGCAGGTTGAAAAGATTCTCGGGCAAAACAACGCCCTGAAGAAACTGGCGAAAAAATACGCGAAGGCGGACGACTTCTTTTTTCTCGGGCGCGGCTACACCTTTCCCATCGCGCTCGAAGGCGCGCTCAAGCTGAAGGAAATTTCCTACATCCACGCGGAAGGTTATTCGGCGGCGGAAATGAAGCACGGGCCGATTGCGCTTATAGACGCGAAGACGCCGACGGTTTTTCTCGTGCCACAGGATGCGATGTATGAAAAGACGCTGGCAAATCTCGCCATGATTCGCGCGCGCAAGGGACCGGTCATCGCGCTGGCGACTGAGGGCGACAAGGGCATCAGAAAAGTCGCGGACGACGTGATATACCTGCCCAAGACGCTGGAACCGCTGAATCCAATTCTCGCCAGCGTGCCGTTGCAACTCTTCGCATATCACATTGCCGTCGCGCGCGGCTGCGATGTGGACAAGCCGAGAAATCTCGCCAAAAGCGTAACGGTAGAATAAATTCCCGACTCGCAAGCCGGTGTGGCGAAATGGCAGACGCACAGGACTTAAAATCCTGGGACCATAAAAAGTCGTGCGGGTTCGAGTCCCGCCACCGGCACCAATTTAAAAAAGCCGCTCCGATTTCTCGGAGCGGCTTTTGAATTTTCAGAAGCGAATTATTTTTTCTTAGCAGCTTTGCGCTTCTCTTCGATGGCAGCTTGTGCAGCGGCCAAGCGGGCCACCGGCACGCGATACGGCGAGCAGCTCACGTAGGTCAAACCGACGCGATGGCAGAACTTCACGGAATCGGGGTCGCCGCCGTGTTCGCCGCAGATGCCGAGCTTGATGCCGGGGCGGGTCTTGTTGCCCTTCTCCGCCGCGATCTGGATGAGCTGGCCGACACCCGTCTGGTCGATCGAGGCGAACGGATTCTTCTTCACGATTTCGTTTTCGGTGTATGCACCGAGGAAGGAACCGGAGTCGTCGCGTGACATGCCGAGGCAGGTCTGCGTGAGGTCGTTCGTGCCGAAGCTGAAGAATTCAGCGGTGTGCGCGATCTCGTCCGCCGTGAGCGCGCCACGCGGAATTTCGATCATCGTGCCGACGCTGTAGTTGATCTTGACCTTCTTCTCTTTCTGCACGAGGGCAGCGACTTCGTGAACGATCGCGACTTGGAGGTCGAGTTCCTTCTTGAAGCCGACGAGCGGAATCATGATTTCGGGCTTGGCCTTGAAACCTTTCTTGGTCGCATCGGCGGCGGCTTCGAGCACGGCGCGGGCCTGCATGCGGGTGATTTCCGGATACTTGATGCCGAGGCGGCAGCCGCGGAAACCGAGCATCGGATTGAACTCATGGAGTTCGTGCACACGCGCCATAATTTTTTCAACCGGCACTTTGAGTTTCCGTGCGAGGTCCATTTGCGCTTCCTTGGAGTTCGGGAGGAATTCGTGGAGCGGCGGATCGAGGAAACGGATCGTCGCGGGATAACCTTTCAGCGCCTTGAAGATGCCGAAGAAGTCTTCGCGTTGATACGGGAGCAACTTGGCCAACGCTTCTTCGCGTGAAGCGAGGTTGTCCGCGAGAATCATTTCGCGCATCGCGTCGATACGGTCGCCTTCGAAGAACATGTGTTCTGTGCGGGTGAGACCAATGCCGACGGCGCCGAACGCGATGGCCTGCGAGGTTTGCTCGGGCGTATCAGCGTTGGTGCGAACCTGCAGCTTGGTAGCTTTCGCGCACCATGCCATGAGCTGGACGTAGTTCTTATACTTCTCGGTCTTCTGCGCAACCTTGTCGTTGTTCAGGAGTCCGGTGATGATCTCGGAAGGTGCGGTCTTGATCTGGCCCGCGTAAACGAGACCAGAGGTGCCGTCGATGGAAAGGAAGTCGCCTTCGTTGAAGGTGTGTCCGTCAATCGTGGTCGTCTTCTTGTCGTAATCAATCACGACGCCAGCCGCGCCGCACACGCAGACCTTGCCCATCTGACGGGCAACGAGCGCCGCGTGCGAACTCACACCACCGCGAGCGGTGAGAATGCCTTCCGCCGCGATCATGCCGCGCAAATCTTCCGGGGAAGTTTCGACGCGAACGAGGAGAACTTTCTCGCCCTTCTTTTCGGCTTCAACGGCGCGTTCGGCGTTGAAATAGATTTTGCCGGTGGCCGCGCCCGGACCCGCCGGAAGACCGGTGGCGATGACTTTGGCTTTCTTGACTTCGCTCAAATCAAAAATCGGAGCGAGCAGTTGTTCGAGCTGATCGGCCGGGTTACGCATAATCGCTGTTTCCCAATCAATCAGTTTTTCTTTCACCATGTCGGCAGCGAACTTCAATCCGGCCGCAGCAGTGCGCTTGCCGTTACGCGTCTGGAGCATGAACAACTTGCCGCTCTGGACGGTGAATTCGATGTCTTGGACATCTTTGAAATGGCTTTCCAGCGTCTTGCGAAC
>CAIXFY010000040.1 GCA_903918885.1 uncultured Verrucomicrobia subdivision 3 bacterium | reverse complement strand
GCATTGTTTGAACCCGGCGCGGGGCAAAATCGCGACGCCGAATCTGGATCGGCTGGCTTCGCAGGGCATGTCGTTCACGGATGCCCATGATGTCGCCTCGGTCTGCACGCCCAGCCGTTATGGTTTGCTCACCGGCCGCTACCCAAGGTGCAACTCTACGACACGGCATCCGACATCGGAGAAAAATATAATGTGCAGGGCGATCACCCGGAAATCGTGCAGCGGTTGACTCGCTTGCTCGAAAAATATGTGAATGACGGTCGCAGCACGCCCGGACCGGTCGAGAAAAACGAATTAAAGGTGAATATCTGGAGGAAAAATGAACCGCTCGCTGACGATGACAATGAAAACTAAAAACATGAAAAACGAACACCCCAAGCGCCTGATTGCCGGTCTGATCTTGAGCACACTCCTGATCGCTCCATTCGTTTCCATCCACGGCGAGGGGGAACCGAAAGCCACCACCAAACCCAACATTGTCTTCCTGCTGGCGGATGATTTGCGTGCCGACTGCATCGGCATTCTCGGACATCCCATCGTCAAGACGCCCAATGTGGACAAGCTTTTGGAGAACGGCCTTATCTTCCGCAACGCCTATGTGCTTGGCTCGGATTCCGCCGCCGTGTGCATGCCCAGCCGCACGATGATTCAGACCGGCATGAGCTATCTGCGGAAACACCCGACCACGCCGACGCTCGCGCAAACGGTGAAGGCCGCCGGTTACGCCTCCATCCGCAGCGGCAAGGGCGGCAACAATCCCAACGAACTGGATGTGGATTTCGATGCTCACATCGACGACGGCAAAGGCCCGGAGACCCCCGACAGAGACGCAGCCTTCCATGCGAATAACATCATCAAATTCATCAAGGAAAACGCTGGCAAGAAGCCCCTATTTCTCTACTACGCGCCGCACGAACCGCACGATCCGCAATACGCGACGGAAGAGTTTTACCGCATGTATCATTCTGCGGATATTCCCATGCCCGTTAATTTCCTGCCGTATCATCCGTTTGACAACGGCGACATGACCGTGCGCGATGAAAGGACGCTGCCGTGGCCGCGCACAAAGCAAAGCGTCACCGGCAAACTCGCGCGCTATTACGCTTCCACGACTTACTGGGACGCGGAAGTGGGACGCGTAATCGCCGCGCTGAAAGAGGCCGGGCAGTATGACAACACCATCTTCATCGTCGCGGGCGACAACGGCCTCTCGCTGGGCGAACACGGACTTATCGGCAAACAGAATGTTTATGAATTTGGCGGGATGCAGGTCCCGCTCGTTTTCGCCGGACCCGGCATCAAGAAGGGCGAGACCCACGCGCTGGTTTATTTGTATGAACTTTATCCGACCCTGTGCGAGCTGGCGGGCATTTCTGTGCCGACGGGACTCGACGCCAAGAGCCTCGCTCCCATCATCAAGGGGCAACAACCGGCGATTCGCGACTATCTATTCACCGCCTACAAGAACTGCCAGCGCTCCATCCGCGACAATCGCTGGAAACTAATCCGCTATCCGCTCATCGACAAAACTCAACTGTTCGATTTGCAGGCCGACCCGCATGAGATGAACGATCTCGCCGGCAAGCCCGAATCCGCTGAAAAAATCAAGGAGCTGACCGCGCTGCTGGAAAAAACCCGGAAGGAATTTGGCGACAAGGCTCCGCTGGTTGTTCCCAATCCGAAACCCGCCGCTTGGTCGCCCGGCAAGGCTGGCGGCGGAAAAACCGATGCCAAAAAGGGACAGAAACCGGAAGAAGAGTGAGCCCACTTGGCATCGGCCTACCAAAAATCATTCAACGATTTGCATTTGTCCCCTGCACTGAATTTATGTCACCTAGCTCACACCAGAAGCGTCAATTAGGTCAACCCATGGCAAAATCCTCATCGGCGATTAGCGCCCATCGTGCGCAGTTCCAACAAACAATATTCACCCAGTTCTGTCTCATCAGCCTGTTGTGCCTTGCGTCTTTCAAGCTGTTGGCCAATGGCGACGAATCGGACGCAAGTGCCGCGCCGGCTTTGAGTCAGAGCGAACGCATGCAGTGGTGGAGCGACGCGCGCTTTGGTATGTTCATTCACTGGGGAACTTATTCCGTTCTCGGCGGAGTGTATAAGGGCAAGGACTACAGCAAGGAGTTCAGCGGCGCCAGCGCCGAGTGGATCAAGAACCGGGCGAAAATTTCGGACGACGAGTATGTAAAACTGGCCCGCCAATTCAACCCGACCAATTTCAACGCGGCGGAATGGGTTTCTCTGGCCAAAGCGGCGGGGATGAAATACATCGTTATCACGGCGAAGCATCACGAGGGGTTCGCCATGTTTGACACTAAAGTTTCGGATTACAGCATTATGAAGGCCTCGCCCTTCAAGCGCGATATCATCAAGGAACTTGCCGATGAGTGCCGCAAGCAAGGGCTGCATTTCGGTGTGTATTACTCGCAGAAAATTGATTGGCACAACGAGAAACATCCCGGCTACTACGATCTTTTGAAGGGACAGATTTCTGAACTGCTCACGAATTACGGCGACATCGCGGTGATGTGGTTTGACATGGGTGACGGCAACACGGCGTTCAACAACGAACTGGGCGCCTTGGTGCGAAAGCTTCAGCCGAAGACCATCATCGGCAGCCGTCTCTACGCCGGAAAAATGCCGGATTCCGAAAAGAAATATGCGGACTTCAAGTCGCTGGGCGACCGGTCGGTTGCCACCCGTCCGGTAGCGGGCTACGGCGAATGCCCCATGACCACGCGCCTGAATTGGGCTTATGCCCAACACGACGAGCACTGGAAGAGCGTGAAGCTCCTCATTGAATATCTGGTCGTGGACGCGGCGCGCGGAGCCAACATGCTTTTGAACTTTGGGCCAAAACCGGATGGCACATTTACCGAACAAGATACGGAGCGGCTCAAGGGAATTGGCAAATGGATGGCGGTGAACGGAGAATCCATCTATGGCACAAAGGCCAGTCCGTTGAATTATGATTTTCCCTGGGGATTGATCACGCAGAACACCGGACTGAAGCGGCTCTACCTGCATGTGTTGAAATGGAATCCAAAGGGAATCGAACTCACGGGGATTTTGGGTCAGCCGAGTCATGCGTATTTGCTGGCGGATCCGGCGCGGAAAGACTTGGTCGTTGAACGCAATGGCGACGCGCTGACGGTGAAAGTTCCGGCGGCAGCACCGGACGAAAACGATTCGGTGATCGTCATGGAATTTGCGGATGGAATCAAAGTGGATGCCGACGCCAAATCTGGTTTTCACTGGAAACCGACTCCGGTCATGGGGCTCAGTGAAAAAAGTGGCGGTAAGACCACAGCCGATGGCGACACTAAAAAAGCCGGTGGCAGCGAGAAAAGCGCGGACGAAGGACAGTGATACCGCGATTACGAGTATTTTCGACAATCACAAATCAAAACATTAACAAACGGAATCCCAATGAAAATAAAATCACTTTTGTTCCAAGCCAACTTGCTGCTGGCCGGCTTGTTCGGTCTCGCCCCGAATCCCGTCCAGGCCGAGTCACTGCCAGCCGCCAAACCAAACATTCTCTACATTCTCGCCGATGATTTGGGTTACAACGATGTCGGGTTCAACGGCTGCAAAGAAATCAAAACCCCGAATCTGGACAAGCTCGCGCATGACGGCACGATTCTAAAATCGTTTTATGGCCAGCCGCTGTGTTCGACTTCGCGCGCGTCGCTTCTGACGGGACGCTACCCATGCCACACGGGCATTTATGGCGTGGTGGGGGAAAACAAGGATGGACGAGGTTTGCCGCTGGAAGAACGGACTTTGGCGCAGGCTTTGAAAGCAGCCGGCTACGAGACCGCCATCGTGGGTAAGTGGCATTTGGGTGATCAAAAGGAGGACTACTTGCCGACCCATCGCGGATTTGATCATCAGTATGGCCTGCACTTGGGAAACATTGATTACTTTACGCACATTCGGCTTAAGCGGCTGGATTGGTGGAGGGATGACAAACCCTGCAATGATCAGGGGTATTCTACAACGCTTTTAGCCAAGGAAGCCTGTCGGCTGATTCAGGAAAAGGATCCGAACAAGCCACTGTTCCTTTACCTCGCTTTCAACGCCGTTCACTTTCCATTTCAAGCGCCCGCCAACTATCTAAAGCTCTATCCAAATCTGAAGGGCAATCGCCAGATCTACGCCGGCATGCTTGCGGCTATGGATGAAGGCGTTGGTCAGGTGCTTGCTGCATTGGATGCCAAAGGTCTTCGCGACAATACCATCATTCTCTTTTCCAGCGACAACGGAGGTTGGGGGCCGTGCGACAACAGTCCTTTGCGCGGATACAAAGGAAGCATGTATGAGGGGGGTGAGCGTGTCTGTGCTTTCGCCGATTGGCCCGGCCATATTCCCAGTCAGGCGACCAATAATGATGTGCTGCACGAAGTGGATTGGTATCCCACGCTGATTAAACTGGCCGGTGGTTCGCTGGAACAGAAACGGCCGCTGGATGGTGGCGATATCTGGCCGGTGCTGACGCAGGGTGCCAAGTCGCCGCACTTTGAGGAGGTCACGCTATGCGGGACCGACCGTGGAGATCTCGCCATCCGCATGGGCGACTGGAAACTGATCATTTGGACCGATGAAAAGTATAAGAATAAAACCCCGGAACTCTACAATCTCGCTAAAGATATTGGAGAGAAAAATGATCTCGCCGCCACGAATCCTGAAAAAGTCAAACAACTCAAGGCCAAATATGATGAAGTGATGAAAGACGCCGCCGCCTGTTTGACCGGTGTGGCGCCGGGGACAAAGATTATGAATCGCAACAAGGAAAAAGACGAAGAGGTTCAATAAAGCCAAAAAAATAATTTGCATCTATGAACATAAAATCAGTAGTTCACAAAACCAACCTTCTGTTAGTCGGAGCGCTTGGATTTGCCCCGCATCCTGCACAGGCCGAGCTAAAGCCGGTTTCGAAATCTAACATTTTCTTAACCAGAACTATTGGCAGACTTTTACTGTCGCTATTGGTGATTTTCGGTTCGACCAAGATGGCGATGGCGGCGGATGGCGGCGGGGCAACTGATTCCCGGCCCAATCAAGCGGGGACGAATCGTCCTAATGTATTGTTTCTGATTGTTGACGATTTGAACACCTTGCTGTTGGGCGACACGAACCGCTATGCCGGCAAGGTGATTGCGCCGAACATGACGCGCCTGGCGGACAGCGGGGTGAACTTTACCCGGAATTTTGCCGCGGCGCCGAAGTGCGAGCCGTCGCGAACCTCCTTTCTATCCGGGGTCGTTCCCTGGAAGTCGGGCGTCTACGACAATGGCTATGATGTGAATTCAAGCCCCGGCTTGAAAGGCGCCGTTTCCTTGCCGGCCTATTTCAGACAACATGGATATTATGCGGCCAGTTATGGGAAGGTTTCGCACGGATGGGACATGGGTGAATTGGACGATTTGACCGGCCATAAGAGAGATCCTATTCCGCCGGGCGCACCTTTGAATGGCTACTCCAAGGACAGAAAAGGAAAGGTGACGGAAAACGACTGGGGTCCCATTGGCATTCCGGAAAGTGAAATGAACGATACGAAGCGGGCTGACGAGGCGATTGCTCAATTGAAGAGGAAGCACGACAAACCGTTCTTTGTGGCGTGCGGTTTGTTCCATCCCCACATGGCGGCCTATTCCCCAAAAAAATACTTCGACCTGTATCCGCTGGATTCCATCCTGCTACCACCCACCATTCCGAACGATCTGGACGATGTTCCGCCGCTGGGTCAGGAACTGGCTCATACAAGCGCGTTCGCCGAAATTGCCGCTCATCACCAGTGGAAGAATGCCATTCAAGGCTATCTCGCCAGCACGACCTACGCGGATGGTCAGATCGGTCGGATTTTGGCTGCCTTGGAAAGCAGCCCCTACAAGGACAACACCATCGTCGTGCTCATCTCCGATAACGGCTTCCACATCGGGGAAAAGGAGCATTGGCAAAAGAGCACGCTTTGGGAGGAAGCCACGCATGTCCTGATGATGTTCCGCGTGCCCGGCCTGACCCAGCCGCATCAGGTCTGCAACCGCATTGTTTCATTGATGGATGTCTATCCCACGCTGGTGGAACTGGCCGGGTTGCCCAAACCAAGCAGCATTGCGGGGAATTCCATTGTGCCCTTGCTCAAAGATTGCAATACCCCGTGGGATCATCCGGACCTCATGGCTTATCAGAGCAATATGTCCGTGCGCAACGATGGCTACCGGTTGATCCGTTACAAAGACGGAACCACCGAGTTTTACGACGAGGCCAAGGATCCGCACGAATGGACGAATCAAACGAAGAACCCCGAATACGCGGAAATACAGCGTAAAATGGCCGCCATGCTTCCCGCCCAAGCGGCGATGGCGCCCTCGGTGGACGACATGCGCGGAGGAAATGGAAAATCAAAAACAAAATCAAAGACAAAATCGAAACAGAAAAATCAATACCCCGGAGAAGAATAGTCGCCGTGAAAATCAACGAGCTGAAGAATAGCGCCTTCGCCGCGCTTCAGAAAACTGACCAGTTGAACGCGACTTTCACAAACCGCTTCGCTAGCTGCGTTGCCATGTTGCTGGTCGCCGGTTCGTTCCTCGTGGGTAGCGATTCCGCCAGCGCGGAAAAACCCCAAAGCCCCGCCGCCAATGCGGAGACGCCTGCTGGCAAGCCCAACATTCTTTTTATCCTGGCGGACGATGCATCACATTTCGGAGCGACAGGGTGTTCGTGGGTGAAGACGCCGAACATCGATCAGCTTGCCCGTCAGGGGCTGATCTTTGGTAACGCCTACACGACCGATGCAAAATGTTCGCCGTCACGCGCGGCGATCCTGACCGGGCGCTACCCGTGGCAACTGGAATCGGCTGCGGACCACGACGGTTATTTCCCGCCAAACTACGAAGTATTCACCGAGGCGATGGTGAAGGCTGGCATGACCGTCGGAGCGGAAGGCAAGTTCTGGGCGCCCGGCATTGCCAGAACCGCCGGCGGCGCGCCCCGGAAGTGGGGCATGGACCACCAGTCCTACCCCATCGGCATATCCGTCACCGCCACCGATGCAAGCCAATTTTACTTCCCAACGTTTCTCCGCGAGCGTGACCGAAGCAAACCGTTTGTTTACTGGTTTGGCAGCCACTATCCGCATCGGCCCTACGCGATCAATCAGGGGCAGCGTGCCGGCCTGAAGCAGGATTCTATTGACCGTGTGCCCCCGATCTGGCCGGATGACCCCGTCGTGCGTAACGATATGTTGAACTACGCGCTGGCCGTTGATAATTTCGACAAACAGGTGGGCGGACTGATCGCGACGCTGAAAGCCTCGGGCGAGTTCGATAACACGCTGGTGATCGTCACCTCGGACAACGGCATGCCGTTCCCAAGGTCGAAAGGCAACTCATACTATATCTCCACCCACCTGCCGTTCATCGCCTGCTGGCCGGACGGCATTCGCGATCCCGGCCGGACGGTCAGCGAGCTCGTCAGCTTCGTGGATATCGCGCCGACTTTTCTGGACCTTCTTGGCATCGCGCAAAACACAACCGGCATGGCCCCGATCACGGGCCACAGTTTCAGCGACCTGCTGTTTAACAAACCCCGGTTGCTGCGGGACTTTGTCATCGTAGGCCGCGAACGCAACGATTGGGGACGTCCAAATCTGGAGGGTTATCCGGTGCGCGGCATCGTGAAGGACAATCATATGCTCATCCTCAATTTGAAACCCGACCGCTGGCCGGCCTGCAACCCCGAGGCGAACTATCCGGATGCTGACGACGGTCCAACCAAGTCGTTGATCGCGAACGGGCGCGACAATCCGGCGCTCCATCATTTTTGGGAATTGTGCTTCGGAATGCGGCCTGAATTGGAGTTGTATGATATTCAGGCGGACCCGGACTGCATCAAAAACCTCGCGGGCAACCCGGAATTCCGCGATCGTTGCGACGCGATGAAAAAATTGCTGATGGAGCAGTTAACTGCCCAGGCCGACCCGCGCGTCACTGGCAACGGGGATGTCTTTGACAAATATCCGCCCGCAATGGCCGGCTGGATTGGAAAGTTCGAAAGACTTTCCGGCAAAAAATCGGCCTCGAAGGAAGATCCGGCGGAGAATTGACATCGGCTTCCCAAGAATAACTTGTTTCCATGAAAACGACTCTGCCCCTATTTTCGCCTCTATTGCTCGTTCTCCTCGTGGGTGCAACCTGTTCCGCTTCTGACTATCCTGCGAGAGGAAATACTCCTTTGACGATCTGGGAAGACGCACCGCCGACAAGTAAAATGAGAACCATAGAGGGTTCAAGGGTTAAGGAGATCAAGTGGGATCAGTGGGGACTGCCGATCGGTAATGGGAGGATCGGCGCGGTTTTTTATGGTAGCACGGCCAAGGAGCAGATCCAATTCAATGAAAGCACTTTGTGGACTGGGACGGACAAATATTCGGCCACTTTGTGGCCGGAAAAGGGTGTTCCTTTAACACTCAACCGGGATAATTACGGCAGCTTTCAACCTTTTGGGGCCATAGAATTGTGCTTTCCCCACGAGAAGTTTTCGAATTACCACCGTGAATTAGACATCTCTCGGGCCGTTGGCACGGTCACGTATCAATGCAATGGGGTGAATTACAAGCGGGAATATTTTTCCAGCTATCCAGATCAGGTCATGGTCATTTATTTGAGTGCGGATCGTCCTGGAAGCTATACCGGCAGCGTGCGTTTGACTGACAAGCATTTCGCAAAGTTTACCACGGAAACCGGAACGGTTACGGCTCGGGGACGGCTGGACAAAAAGTTTTCGCTATTGGATGACAGGCGGACCATTACGGTGGCCACAGAGCAACAAATTGCCAGCGGAAAGGAGAAATTTGTGGGCAATGACATGAATTATGAATCTCAGATGCGGGTCATCGTCGAAGGCGGAACCTTTAAACCTGGAGTCTCGGGTGAGATTCAGGTGGATCATGCTGATCGCGTGACTATTCTGTTGGCCGCAGGAACGGATTATCTGCCGGATTACTCGAAGAACTGGCGCGGGGAAGATCCACATAGCCAGGTGACGCAGCAGTTGGAGGCCGCCTCCAAACGGCCTTATCCAGAATTGCTATCCCGACATATCGCCGATTATCAGTCGCTATTCGACCGGTTCCAGTTGGATCTCGGGCGTAGTCCCCAGGAAAAGCGTGACTTGCCGACCGATAAGCGGCTCGCCCTTTATAAGCAACTGGTGGAATCCAAAAAAGATCCGAACGATCCCGAACTGGAGGCATTATTGGCGCAGTATGGACGATATTTGATGATCTCCAGTTCCCGTCCCGGCCATCATTCGCCTCCCGCTAATTTGCAAGGAATTTGGAATCCAATTCTTTGTCAGGCAGCCTGGTCCTCCGATTTTCATATGGATATAAACTTGGAAATGAATTACTGGCTGGTTCAACCCTCGAATTTATCCGAATGCGCCCTTCCCCTCTTTGATTGGTTTAAGAGTGTGGAACCAGTTTGTGAAAGGGCGACCCAAGAAATGTTGGGGAAGCCAGGGTGGGCGCTTTCCCGCGGACTCAATCTCGTTGGTGCTGGCAATGGCAAATTCAGCAAGGTGGAGGGGGCTTGGTTGTGCCAAAGTTTTTATGAATACTACACCTATACCCATGACACGAATTGGCTGAGAGAAGTCGCCTTTCCGATTATCCAAAAAGCGGTGCTTTTCTGGCAGGAGAATTTAATTGAGAAAAATGGCGTCCTTTTGACGACTCACATTCAGTCCCCCGAGCAGGGTGAATTTGAAGATGGAACCGCCTATGGTCAGGAGCTGGTTTGGGAGCTTTTCAGTGAGTATCTCGAAATGGCAGATATTTTGGGAACCGACCGGGCGGAGCGGGACAAGATTGCCGCCTTGCGCGATAAGTTGGGCAAGCCCAAGGTGGGAAGTTGGGGGCAGCTGATGGAGTGGGATGAAGAACAGAAAATAGAACATGGCAATCATCGACACAATTCTCATCTCGTCGGGGTGTATCCGGGAAGGCAGATCAACCCTCTTACCACGCCAGCTCTAGCCAAGGCCGCCGCGGTTTCTCTGGCAGAGCGTCAGCGTGGCCCTTCCGAAGGCGCAGGTTGGAGCAAGGCGTTTAGAGCCTGTATTTGGGCCCGGTTGTTCAACGGCACACAGGCCTTGCGGGATTATAGGATTTTGCTTAAGGATAATATTGAGCCTGATTTTTTGGCATCTGCCGTAGGCAAAGAAAACGACAAGTTTCAGATTGATGCCAACTTTGGCGCCACCGCCGCCGTTTGTGAAATGTTGATGCAAAGCCAATTGGGAGAATTGAATCTGCTCCCGGCTTTGCCTTCCGATTGGTCGACCGGTTCGGTAAAAGGCATTTGCGGGCGCAATGGTTTTACGGTTGATATGACCTGGAGTCAGGGAAAACTGACGAGTGCGATCATTCACTCCAACCTTGGTCTTCCCTGTAAGGTTCTGTATGGCGACAAGGTGCTCAATCTGGCAATTGGCAAAGGTGAAAGCATCCAACTGGATGGCAATCTGAAGCCAGTTAGCCAGAATTTTTCACACTAATTGCCGAACATTAGTATTTCCATATGCTAAAATCTCCCGCTAGATATGAAACACACTTTGAGACATTCCTTCGCATAGTAGCCATGAAAATCAACGAACTGAAGAATATCGCTTTTGCCGCGCTTCGGTTTCTATCGCTCGCCGGCCTCTGCCTGCCGGCCACGCTTGCGGTTGCGGGGGAAAATCCATCACTGTCCCGTCGGGGAATCGAGCCGCCGGCCCAGCGTCCGAACATCCTCTGGCTGGTGGGTGAGGATGCTCACGCAAGTTGGTTTGGCTGCTATGGCAATACCCGTGCGAAGACACCCAATATTGACAAGCTCGCAACCGAAGGCTTTCGCTACGTCAACGCCTTTGCGACTGCGCCCGTGTGCGCGGCCTCCCGGAGCAGTTGGATCACCGGGATTAATTCACTGTCCACGGGCACTTTCCCGATGCGCAGCCGCTACGACATTCCGCATGACCTCATCAAATATTATCCCGACTATCTGAAGGAGGGCGGCTACTTCACCATTAACCAGACCAAGACGGATTACAACATCGGCGGCCGGCCCGACGGCGACTGCTGGGACATCGGACCGTATCCCCACAATCGTGCGGGTTGGGACCCGGAAGGACCGAATGTCAATGGCTGGCAGGTGGCGAAACCGGGACAGCCTTGGTTTCAGGTCATCAACTACATGGAAACCCACGAAAGCAAAGCGCAGGGGCCGGTGACCAACACCCGCCATTCGCCAGACGATGTCGTGCTGGCGAAATACCACCCGGATGTGCTCGAAATCCGCGAGAATTACGCCAAGTATTATGACGCCGTTCAGAACCTGGACCAGGTCGTTGGGGAGGAACTGGCCGTGCTGAAAGCCTCCGGTCAGGAGAGCAACACCATCGTCATTTTTTGCACCGATCACGCCGGCGTGATGCCGCGGAGCAAGCGCTTTGTCTTTGATTCCGGCACGCACGCACCGCTGATCATCCGCATCCCGGAAAAGTTCAAAAACCTCTGGCCCGCCACCGCGCCGGGAGCTTCCCTTGACCGTATGGTCAGCTTTCTGGACTTTCCGAAAACCTGGTTGAGCCTGACGGAATGTCCAATTCCGCCGGTCATGCAAGGCCGGGTTTTTCTGGGACCCCATGCCGAACCGGACCCGCAGTATGTTTTTTCCTTCCGCGGCCGGATGGACGAACGCTACGACAATCAGCGCTCCGTCCGGAGCCGGCAGTTTCTCTATGTCAAAAACTATATGCCGTTCGTGGCTTGGGGCCAGCATTTGACCTACCTGTGGAAAATGGTTGCCATGCAGGCTTGGGACAAAGTCCGCCAGGAGGGCAAGACCAACCAATTGACCGGCCGTTTTTTCGAGACCAAGCCCAACGAGGAACTTTACGACTGTGTGGCCGATCCCGACAATGTGGTGAACCTGGCGGACAATCCTGAATACAAAACAATCCTCGAAACCATGCGGGGAAAACTCCGGGACTGGCAGTTGACGATTCACGATGCCGGTCTGTTGCCGGAGGCGGAAACCGACCGCCGCGCGACGGAAAACCACACGACGATTTACCAGATGTCACAAGACCCGAAGCTCTATAATCTTCCCGCCTACCTCGACGCCGCCGACCTCGCGCTCGCAGGTGATCCGGCCAACAAACCCCGGCTGATCGAATATCTCAAAAGCACTGACTCTGGCCTGCGCTACTGGGGCACGGTCGGCTTGCTTTCTCTGAACAACAAAATGGACGCCGCCGACCGGGCAATTTTGCGGTCCCTGCTCAATGATCCCTGCGGCGAAGTCCGAGCCATGGCCTCGTGGATTCTCATCCGCGCGGGCGACGCGAAGAGCGGGCAAGATTGCCTGAATCAGCTGATCAAAAATCCGTCGCCGGCGCGGTTGTTTGCCCTGAACGTCCTCGACTGGATGCATCCCGACAGCATCGCACCTTATCAAGCCAGTTTGCTGGAGATGTCCAGTCCCAAGGCTTCGAAAAAATCCGGCAAACAAGAATTGGCGCCGGAAAAAATAAATGTTCGTTCATATGAAAGCGATATGCGCCGTTATCTTCTGGAATCCCACGGTCTGAAGGACAATACGCCTCAGACGAAGAATGAATTGCCTTGATACCCAGCATGAAAAACCAAGCCTCCCGGCAAAGTTTTTATCAACAAAATCCATGAGACCAAAACATAAACTGCTCGGCGCATTTATTTTCGCGCACTTGGTTGCGCTGAATGCCGCCACCAAGCCCAACATACTTTACATCGTTGCCGATGATTTGGGTTACAACGACGTCGGGTTCAACGGCTCCAAAGAAATCAAAACGCCAAACGTGGACAAGCTCGCCCGCGACGGCACGATTCTCAAATCGTTTTATGGTCAGCCGTTGTGCTCGGCTTCGCGATCATCATTGCTGACCGGCCGTTACCCGTGTCACACCGGCATCTATAGTGTGGTGAGACCCGATGTGCCGTGGGGGCTGCCGCTGGAGGAGCGAACTCTAGCGCAGGCTTTGAAGGAAGCTGGTTACGAAACCGCCATCGTGGGCAAGTGGCACTTGGGCGACCAGCCGACCTACCGGCCCACCCGGCGCGGGTTTGATCATCAGTATGGCCTGTGGACCGGCAATATTGACTACTTCACGCACCTGCGAAACGGGAAACTGGATTGGCACAAGGATGACCAACCCTGCAAAGATCAGGGTTATTCCACCCACCTTATCGCCAAGGAAGCCTGCCGGCTGATCCAGGAAAAGGATCCGAAAAAACCGCTTTTTCTCTACCTACCCTTCAACGCCGTTCACTTCCCCTACATGGTTCCGGACAACTATCTCCTGCCCTACTCAAATCTGAATGGCAAGCGTCGCGTCCTTGCGGGGATGGATGCGGCCATGGACGAAGCCATCGGCCAAGTGGTCGCGGCGCTGGAGGCAAAAGGCATCCGTGACAACACGCTGATTCTTTTCAACAGCGACAACGGTGGGCCCGGGCCGGGAACCATCAGCGACAATACACCGTTGCGTGCAGGCAAAGGATCAATCTACGAAGGCGGCGTCCGCGTCTGCTCCTTTGTCAACTGGCCCGGACGCATTCCCGCTCAGGCGACGAACAACGCGGTGCTGCACGAAGTGGACTGGTATCCCACGCTGATCAAACTGGTCGGCGGTTCACTGCAACAGAAACTGCCGTTGGACGGTGGCGACATCTGGCCGACGCTAACGCAGGGCGCCCAATCGCCGCATGCTGAGGAGGTGACGCTCTGCGGAACTTCTCATGGAAAAATCGCCATCCGGACCGGTGACTGGAAGCTGCTCGTGCAAGGAGAGCATAAGAAAAGTTCGCCGGAACTCTACAATCTGGCCGCCGACATTGGGGAGAAGAATGATCTCGCCGCCACGCATCCTGAAAAGGTCAAGGAACTCATGGCAAAATATGAGGCCGTCATGAAAACCGCCGTCCAAGGAGCCGGCGGCAATGCGTCAGGCCCAAATGCGAAGGATCATGAGGAAGACTAAGTGAAGAAACGATACCAACCAGGACAAAAAATGCACAAGCGATTTACTCCTCAACTAGCCTTGGCCATTTCGTGTCTGATAACCAGCCTTCACGCTCAGTCTTCATCCGCGGTTAAAAGTGCCGAGAGAAGTTCCGGCACGCAGGCTGTCTTGTATGCCGCACCCGACGGCGCTGCGGACGCTCCGGGCACGGCAAGCGCGCCTTGCTCGCTGGAAGCCGCACGGAATTTAGTTCGCAAAATGAACGGCGCCATGACCGGCGACATTGTGGTGAACCTGAAAGGCGGCACTTATTCGCTCAAGTCGCCTTTTCAATTGAAAGAAGATGCGACCACCCACGACTCCGGCACGGGTGGATTTAATGTCATTTATCGGGCGGCGCCGGGAGAAACGCCAATCTTGAGCGGTGGCATTGCCGTTACGGGGTGGACGCTCTTTGACCCGGCAAAAAAAATATATCGCGCCAAAGTGCCCGCAGGAATCTATTCCCGGCAACTCTTCGTCAACAATCGGCGGGCTGATCGTGCGCGCGGACCGTTGGAGCCGGATGGATGGACTAAGACCGAAACTGGATTCACCATCACCGACACCTCGATGCAGCACTGGGGAAATATCAGTGACATTGAGGTCGTTAGTCGTTCAAGCTGGAAACACCTGCGCTGCGGCATCGCCTCAATTTCCGGAACCACTGTCACGATGAAAATGCCCGGTTGGTTGGTTTCTTCCAAAACTCCAAGACCCGGACATCCTTTCAATGGGGCCGGTGTCCAGCAGATTAATAAAGTGGCTTGGATTGAGAACGCACTGGAATTACTCAAAACGCCCGGCCAATGGTATCTGGATCGCAAGTCGGGCGATGTTTATTACATTCCACTTCCAGGTGAAGACATGGCCAAAGCATCGGTGGTCATGCCGGTGCTGGAAAAAGTGCTCGATGTCAGCGGGGCAGATTTTGATCATGCGATTCATAATGTGCAATTCAAGGGAATTACTTTCAAATTTGGCACATGGCTGGGGCCGAGCGGAGATATGGGATATCCCGATAACCAAAGCGGGGTGCTATGGTGCAGTAACCCTCCGGCGGTTTATAAAACTGCGGCGAATATCTCATTTCAATACGCGCATGATTGCGTCTTCGAACGGAATGTTGTTGCCAACATGGGCGGTTCGGGTGTGGATTTTGGTCATGGACCTCAGCGTAATGTGATTCGCGGGAATTGCCTTTACGACATCTCCGGCAACGGAATTTTTCTCGGGGAATTTGACGATTACAAGGGGACCAATGCCGCCAAGCAGAGCGAGGGCAATGTGGTTGAGAATAATTACATTACTCTGGTCGGGCGTGAATACGAGGACTGTGTCGGCATCTGCGCCGGATACAATCGCCATTTGGTGGTGGCGCATAACGAGATTTCGGAATGCCCGTATTCGGGAATCTCGGTCGGCTGGGGCTGGAGTGATATGGGCTACGGATTCCAAAATGACATCCTCAACAATCATGTGCAAAAATGCGTTCTGGTTTTGCGCGATGCCGCTGGAATTTACACGCTGGGGAATCAGGGCGATAAGGATCACATCTCTGTGTGGAAAGGCAATTTCGTGCATGACAGCAGCGCCAACGGTCTCTATGCCGATGAATGCAGCAGTTGGATGGATATTACGGGGAATGTCGTCTTTCGCGTGAGGGGAAAGTGGGCTTCTCCGCACATTCCTCATGACATTCGCATTCACCATAATTACTCGGATAAAACGAATCCGCCCGCCAAGAATACCAAAGTTTCAAAAACAGATCGGCATATCATCATGGACAACAATGTTGAGAACGAAAACCCCGATTCTCCGTCCGCCGCCGCGAAAGCCATCATTGATGCGGCGGGTCTGCAACCGGAGTTCGCCGACATCAAAAACAAGGTGGTGAAGCCTGACTTCGAACCAGTCAACTCGGGGTTTGAACCCAAAACAACAAAGAAGAAAAAGTAAAACCAGTCAGCCAAGCCGAAGAAATCAAACCCATTTCAAAATTTATTCCACTATGAAATTCAAGCTCCCGTTTCTGGCCGCCATTCTGCTCGCGCCAATTTTTGTGCTGCGCGCAGCGGACAAACCCAACATCGTCTATATCCTCTGCGACGACCTTGGCTATGGCGATGTGCATTGCCTGAATCCTGAACGGTGCAAGATCATGACGCCAAACATTGACCGTTTGGCTTCGCAAAGCATGACCTTTACCGATTCGCACAGCGGCTCCTCGGTTTGCAGCCCGACGCGCTATGGCATTATGACCGGCCGCTATGCCTGGCGCTCCACACTGCAGCATGGCGTGCTGAAAAGTTTTGCGTCGCCCTTGATTGCGCCCAATCGCCTGACGGTTGCGGGGCTGCTCAAGACGAATGGTTATTACACGGCCGCCATGGGCAAGTGGCACTTGGGATTTGAAGTCGGAGTCGGAAACCAATACAACGACGATAACAAGTTGCCGCCCATAGGAACGCCCGTCAAAGATTCGCCGGTGACTCGTGGGTTTGATAGTTTCTTTGGCACCGGAGGCCACGGGAAGATCGTATTCCCGTTTATCGAAAATGATCATGTGGGAAAATATGTTCCCCCAGTGGACGCGTTGCCGCTGATTACGAAAAGAGCCTGTGACTTGATTGCCGAGCGAGCCAAGAAACCGGAGCCTTTCTTTTTATATCTACCCCTCACCGCACCGCATTTGCCCATTGTTCCCAGCAAGGAGTGGCAGGGGAAAAGTGGCATCGGCAATTACGGCGACTTTGTGATGGAAGTGGATTGGACCGTGGGTGAGGTGTTGAAAGCATTGGATGAATCGGGCGCGGCAAAAAATACGCTGGTCATTTTCACGAGCGACAACGGTTGCTCTCCGGCGGCGGGAACCAAAAAACTCGAATCAGTGGGGCATTTTGCCAGCGGAATCTTTCGCGGTTACAAGGCGGATATCTGGGACGGCGGTCACCATGTCGCCTTTTTTGCCCGCTGGCCGGGCGTGGTGAAACCGGGTTCCAAATGCGTCCAACTGATTTGTCATACCGATCTGATGGCCACCTTGGCCGACATCCTCGGCGTGAAATTGAATGATCATACCGGCGAAGATTCGTTCAGCATGTTGCCGTTGCTGAATGGCGGGAATGCCCCCACTCGGGAATATGTCGTGCACCATTCGATCAACGGGATGTTCGCCATCCGCGACGCGGAGTGGAAACTGGAACTCTGTCCCGGTTCCGGCGGCTGGCATGCGCCCCGTGACGAGGCGGCATTCGCTGAAAAACTGCCTCCTATCCAGCTCTACAATATGCGGGCTGATGTCAGCGAGAAAACCAATCAGCAGGGGCAAGACCCGGAAGTGGTGAAACGATTGTTTGCTGAATTGAAAAAAATTGTGGCGGACGGACGCAGCACTCCCGGCCCCGTGGAAAAAAATGATGTGACCGTGGACGTTTACAAATCGTCTGTCACGAAAGCCAAGCTGAATCCAATGGAAGAATAAACCGACCTGCACACATGAAACCTACATATATGAAAAACCCTCTTACGCTCCTCACGGCTTTTTTGTTCGCGTCACTGTTTGCGTTGCACGCAGCGGATAAGCCCAACATCGTCTACATCCTCTGCGACGACCTCGGTTATGGCGATGTGAAATGTCTTGGCGGCGCGCGCAGCAAAATTCCCACGCCGAACATGGACAAACTCGCGGCACAAGGAATGATTTTCACCGAAGCGCATTCCAGTTCGTCGGTGTGCACACCGAGTCGCTACAGTATCCTGACGGGACGCTATAACTGGCGCTCAAAACTGCAGAAAGGTGTTTTTGGCGGATACAGCGAGCCGCTTATTGCCAAGAACCGCCTCACTGTTCCGGCACTGCTGAAGCAAAATGGCTACGATACCGGCTGCATCGGCAAGTGGCATCTGGGCATGACCATTTCAAAAAATGACCTGCATGCGCGCATCCCGGACGGCCCGACGACGCGTGGATTTGACTACTACTACGGCATCAGCGCGTCACTCGACATGCCGCCGTATGCCTTCATCGAAAACGACCACTTTACCGAAGCGCCAACGGCGACGAAGGCCTTCAACCGCCGCGGGCCGGCCGCGCCGAGTTTTGAAGCGGTGGATGTGCTGCCCACCCTGGCGAAAAAGGGCGTCGAGTTTGTCGAGCAGCACGCGCAGACGGGCAAGCCGTTCTTCCTTTATATGCCGCTGAACTCGCCGCACACGCCCATCGTGCCGACTAAAGAATGGCAAGGCAAAAGCGGCCTCAACAAATACGGCGATTTCGTGATGGAGACCGACTGGGCCATCGGCCAGATGATGAATGCGCTCGAAAAGGCGGGCATCGCGAATAACACGCTGTTCATCATCACTAGCGACAACGGCTGCTCTCCAGCGGCGAATGTGGGTGAACTTGAAGACCAAGGACATTTCCCCAGCGAAAAACGGCGCGGCTATAAATCAATGATCTGGGACGGCGGCCACCGTATTCCCTTCATTGCGAGTTGGCCGGACAAGGTGAAGGCGGGCAGCCGCACCGATCAGATCGTTTGCCTTGACGACCTGATGGCCACCTGCGCGGACATTCTCGGCGTCAAGTTGCCGGACAACGCCGGCGAAGACAGCGTCAGCGTGCTGCCCGCACTGTTGGGCAAAGACACCGCGCCGCTTCGCGAGGCGATCGTGCATCATTCAATCTTTGGGAACTTTGGTATCCGTCAAGGCCAGTGGAAACTCGACCTATGCACCGGCTCCGGCGGATGGCGCAATGTGCAAGTCACCAAAGCACCCGGCCAACTTTATGACATGAGCAAGGACATCGGCGAACGGACCGACGAATACGCAAAGCATCCTGAAATCGTGGATAAGTTGATGAAGCTGTTGCAAAAATATGTCGCCGACGGCCGCAGCACACCCGGCGCGAAGCAAAAGAACGATGTCGCGGTGGATATTTACAAGAAGAAGAACGATTCCAAAGTGGACGAATCTGAAAATTAAGTCATGAAAAATGTCCGCTCGCTCCTCGCCCCATTTTTGTTCGCGCCATTGCTGGCGCTGCACGCTGCCGACAAGCCGAACATCGTTTTTATTCTTGCCGACGATCTCGGTTATGGCGATGTGCATTGTCTGAATCCCGATCGTTGTAAAATCGCCACGCCGTGTCTGGACAAGCTCGCGTCGCAAGGCATGACCCTGACCGACGCTCATTCCACTTCGGCGGTTTGCTCGCCGAGCCGCTACGGCATTCTCACCGGTCGCTACAACTGGCGCAGCCGGTTGCAAGGCGGCGTTGTTACCCGCTATGGCTCCGCTCTGATTTCCAAGAATCGATTGACAGTCGCCAACCTGCTCAAACAACAGGGTTATGACACCGCTTGTTTCGGCAAATGGCATTTGGGTTGGGATTGGCCGAAACAAGGCGGGCAGATTGATTTCACCCAGCCCATCAAGAGCGGCCCCACTTCCGTGGGCTTTGATTATTATTTTGGAACGGACATTCCGAACTGGACGCCGCATTGTTTCATTGAAAATGAACACACGGTGGGCATCCCGGTTCCAGGCAAAAAGGGCGGGAACGATGTATCCGTGTCAGATTGGAATGAGGAAGCCATGCTGCCCACTTTCACGGCCAAAACCTGTGATTACATCGCGGCTCACGCCAATACCGGCAAACCGTTTTTCGTCTATCTCGCTCTGCCCTCGCCGCACACGCCGTTGGTGCCCACGAAGGAATGGCGGGGTAAGAGCGGCTTGGGCGAGTATGGCGATTATGTGATGGAAACCGACTGGGCAGTCGGCCAAGTGCTGGCGGCGTTGGACAAAGCCGGCGCGGCGGACAACACGCTGGTGATGTTCAGCAGCGACAACGGCGTCGCGCCGTATGTCGGCGTCGACTCGGAACAGTTGCAACAACTGGAAGCGAAAGGTTTCAATAAAAAGGAAGCCGAAAAAGGCGGACAATCACGGTTCAAAGAACTGGAGGCGATGGGACATTTTTCGAGCGGTGAATTTCGCGGTCACAAGTCCGACATCTGGGACGGCGGCCATCGCGTGCCCACCTTCGTCCGCTGGCCGGGCAAAGTGCAGCCTGGTTCCACCGGCGGCCAGTTGGTCAGCCTCGTGGATTTCATGGCGACCTGCGCAGACATCGTGCAGGCGAAAATTCCCGATAATGCAGCCGAGGACAGCTTGAGCATGATGCCGGTGCTGACGGGCAAGGCGGCCGCGCCGGTGAATGAGGCGGTGGTGTTTCATTCGATCAACGGCTCGTTCGGGATTCAACAAGGGAATTGGAAGCTGGAATTGTGCGCTGGTTCAGGCGGCTGGGGACATCCCAATCAAAAAGAGAGCAAAGGTTTGCCGCCGGTGCAGTTGTATGACATGAGCAAGGACATCAGCGAGCGGACGAACGAAGAAGGCAGCCATCCCGAAATCGTGTCGCGGTTGACGAAGCTGCTGGAGAAATATGTGGCCGACGGACGGAGCACGCCCGGCCCGGTTCAGAAGAACGATGTTAAAGTGGATATTTGGAAAAAAAATCTGTCGAATAAGGAACAGAACGGAGACTGAAAGAAAATACGGTGTGAAAGATAAACCTATGAAAGATACACTCGCGAAAACACTGCTCATTGTAACAACGCTTGCCGTATCGGCGACCACATCGTTACTGGCCGCTGATGCTGCCCACGCCGCAGCCGCAAAACCCAATATCATTCTCGTCATGCCTGACGATCTTGGTTATGGCGATTATGCGTGCCTTGGTAATCCCGTTACGCACACGCCGACAGTGGATGCGTTCAAAAAGCAAAGCCTGCTTCTCACGCAGTTTCATGTCAGCCCGACCTGTTCACCCACGCGCTCCGCGCTGATGAGCGGACGGCATGAGTTCAAGAACGGCGTCACCCACACGATTTTTGAGCGTGAGCGGATGAGTCTCAAGACCGTCACGCTCGCGCAGGTGCTCAAGGACGCGGGTTACACGACGGGCATATTTGGCAAATGGCATCTTGGCGACGAGGAGGCTTACCGTCCCGACAAACGCGGGTTCGATGAGGTTTACATTCACGGCGGCGGCGGCATCGGGCAGACTTATTCCGGTTCCTGCGGCGATGCGCCAGGCAACAGCAACATCGGCCCGGCTCTCTATCACAACGGAAAGTGGGAGAAGAATAGCGACTATTGCACCGACTTGTTCTTCGCCCAAGCGACGAAGTGGATGGACGCGATGCGGTCCAGCGGGAAACCGTTCTTTGCCTACATCCCGCTCAATGCCGCGCACGCGCCGCATGTGGTGCCGGAGTCGTATTACAAACAATATCTCGGCAAGCCGGGCGTCAGTCAGGACATGGCCAAATACTTCGGCATGATGGAGAACATTGACACCGACTTTGGCCATCTGCTGCAAAAGCTGGATGAATGGAAAATCGCCGACAACACGCTCGTAATTTTTCTGGGCACCGACAACGGCGGCACGGCGGGCGTGAAACTTTTCAACGCCGGCATGCGCGGCGGAAAAGGATCACCTTACCAAGGTGGCACGCGCTCGCCTGGTTTTTTCCGCTGGCCGGCGGGCGGCATTCCCGCCGGAGCGGAATGCGATGCCTTGACGGCGCACATTGATATTTTCCCGACGCTGGCCGAAATCGCCGGAGCCAAGCTCTCGGGTGAAGTGCAAAAGCAGGTCGAAGGAATCAGCATGGTGCCTTTGTTGCGAAATCCGCAGGCCGAATGGCCGGATCGCCTCCTGGTGCATCATGCCGGACGCTGGGCCAACGGCAAGGCGGCACAGTCAAAATACCGCAATTGTTCGATTCAGAACGCGCGCTTTACCTTGGTTGACAACAAAGAGCTTTACGATTTGAAAAACGATCCGGGCGAAAAAACAAATGTCATCGCCGCACACCCGGAGGTGGTCGCCAATTTGCGAAAGGCTTACGACCAATGGTGGAGCGAAACGCTGCCGCTGCTGGTCAATGAAGATGTCGTCGGCCCGAAAATCAATCCGATGAAGGAACTTTATTGGAAACAGTTCGGCGGCGGACCCGATGCGAAGATGCTGAAAAGCATGGATCCCAAAAAGAAGTTCGCCGGCAAGGTTGAGGAATAAAGTCGGAAGACCAAGAACAAAATTTATAGAAAAAAACCATAAAAAATAAATTTGTCATCGCACTTGCCGATTACACCATTGGCTTCGCTGCAACTCATCTCCAGCATGAAAGCTAAAAGCTCATGAAGCATTTACTCAAAAACACATTGTTTGTCGGAATATCGTTTGTCATGGCGGCGACTGCGTATTTGCTGGCCGCCGAGGCCAGTCCTGCTGTCGCTGGCAAACCCAACATTGTCTTCATCTTTGCCGATGACTGGGGCTGGGGCGATTTGTCGTGCCACGGCAACACTTGGCTGAAGACGCCGAACCTCGACCGGTTCGCGAGCGAGGGCATTGACTTCCATCAATTCAACGTCCTCAATCCAGTCTGCTCGCCCAGCCGCACGGCGGCGACCACGGGAATGTATCCCGCACGGTTTTCCATCCACCAACATTTCGCGCCGCACGTCAATGTCCGGCGCGGCATGCCGGACTGGCTCGACCCCAAAGCGCCCACGCTCGCGCGCTTTCTCAAAAATTACGGTTATCACACCGGCCATTTCGGCAAGTGGCATTTGACGGACGCAGAAGAGCCGGATGCGCCGACGCCCGCTGCGTATGGCTTCGACGAATCTGCGGTCTTCAACGGGCCAGGCAAGGAGGCGGGGCTGCACGACACCGCCACCAACGCCGTCCGCTTCATCCACGAGAATAAGGATCATCCGTTTTATTTGAACGTCTGGCTTCATGAAAGTCACGTGCCTCATGTGCCAACCTCGGAGTCGCTGGAAAAATGGAAGAAACTTGACGATCAAAAACGGGTTTATGCCGCCGTCATCACCGACGGCGACAACAAGGTGGGCGCGGTGCTGGACGCACTCAAGGAAACCGGCGTGGCGGACAATACTATCGTCATCTTTTCGGCAGACAACGGGCCGGAATGGACTGGAAAAACAAAACCGAAGGCGGCGGTGAATGATGCCGCCCCTCAACGCGGCTACGGCACATATTACAGCGTCGGCGAAACCGGCGGTTTGCGTGGGCGCAAGCGGAGTTTATTCGAGGGCGGCGTGCGCGTGCCGTTCCTCGTGCGCTGGCCCGGTCACACGCCGGCCGGCGAGAAAAACGAAACGACCGTGCTGTCGGCAGTAGATTTGTTGCCTACGCTCTGCGCCGCCGCTGGCGTGAAATTGCCGGAGGATTATCACGGCGACGGCGAG
Source organism: uncultured Verrucomicrobia subdivision 3 bacterium (assembly GCA_903918885.1). GTDB lineage: Bacteria > Verrucomicrobiota > Verrucomicrobiia > Limisphaerales > UBA11358 > UBA11358. Next base: position 94,812 of record CAIXFY010000040.1, on the reverse strand, counting down.
AATTTGCTGGCGGCATTCAACGGCGAGAAAGTTTCGCGCACGCGGCCGATTTTTTGGGAATGGCGCGGAACTGATAAAGAGCCGGACTGGTGGCCGCGCTTGGGCGTGCGCGAAGGCGACTGGAAACTGGTGATGACCTACGACGCGAAGCGGGTGGAATTGCACCAGCTCATCGGCGACCGCGCCGAGGCGCATGATTCCGCAAAGGAGCACCCTGAAATCGTGGCGCATTTGACCAAGCTTGCGCTGGACTGGAAAGCGACACTGCCGAAGAAACCGAATCCTGATTGCATCAGCAAGGAGTCGGCAAAAACGGGTCGTCCAACTGGTTCTCAAAGCGGAGAGAGTGACAACTAAAAAATGAAAAAGGCCATTGCCATACTGTTGATCAATGCTCTGGTTGCTGCTGCCGTCGCCGCTGAACGGTATGAGGCAAACTGGGATTCGCTGCGCCAGCACGAAAATCCTCAATGGGCGGTGGATGCGAAATTCGGCATCTATGCGCACTGGGGACCTTACTCCGTCGCGGGGGGATGGCGCGATGTCGGCAACATCAACTGGGGCAATTACTATGTGACGATCCAAGAAGGAATTTATAATTCATCGAGCCAGGAAGCGCGCCGCAAAGCTTTTGAAAAGCGCTATGGCTCGATCACCAACGGAGCGGGTTACAAGGAGTTGTGCGCGGACTTCAAGCCGGTCAAGTTTGATCCGGAATACTGGGCGGACTTGATTGAAAAATCCGGTGCGAAATACGCGGGGATTTGCGGCATCCATCATGATGGTTTCGCCATGTGGGATTCCAAGTTGACCGATTTCTGCGCGACTAAAATCGGCCCCAAACGCGACTTGCTGGGCGATATCCTCGCGGCCATTCGGAAGCGCGGTATCAAGACAATGGTCTCATTCCACCATGAAAGAACTGAGCGGATGTATAATGGACTCATTAGCGGCCTGAAAAAAAATAGCGTGAAGGGCGTTGATATTCTTAACCCGGATTACACGGATCTCTACTGGTTCCTTGGAGGCAAGGAGCGCTTCGAGAAAAACCGCATCGCGCTTACCGAGGAGGTGATTGATAAATACAAACCAGATGTGTTGTGGTTCGACGGTGGCGCCCAGGGTGAGGCGTCAGAGCAGATCTTGGCACATTATTTCAATATGGCGCAGAATGCAGGTAAAGAGGTCTGCGTCCACAACAAAGGAAATTTCGAGAATAATTTTGGCATTTATTCGTTTGAAAACGGTGCCTTTCGGCCTCAATTCGTGCCATGGCCGTGGGAAGATGATACGCCCTCGGCGATTGGCTGGTGCGACTGGCCCTGGTGGTGGGGATTGGAATACAAGAAGCCGCGTGATGTGATCGTGCGATTGGTGGATTTGGTGGCGCGCAACGGCGGACTACTGCTTTCCCTCAACCCGCGTCCCGACGGAACGCTGGATCAGGGCCAGATTGATCTGCTCTTGGGCATCGGCGGCTGGCTGAAACAAAACGGTGAATCCGTCTACGGCACCCGCCCCTGGACCATTTATGCGGAAGGACATTTCGAGCCTTTGCCTCTGGTGCAGATTCATCCGGTAACCGGTGCTAAAGGGCGCGCCAGCCAGCCGGACACCTCGAAGTTTGACACCAGCGACATCCGCTTTGTGACCAAGGGCAATACTCTCTATGCCACCCAGCTCGTGCCGCCCACAAACGGCGTGACGGTGATCCGCTCGCTTGGTCAACAGATGAAGGTTTCGGAAGCCAACAAGATTACGGCGGTCGAATTACTGGGCCATGGCTCGGTAAAATTCATTCGCAAATCAGATCGGCTTGAAATCACGCTGCCGGAGCAGCTCCCGAACCCATGGGCGCTGGCGTTCAAGATCACGGTGGAGGGAGAGCTGGCGCAGCGCCAACCGCTCCCGCTAGGAACCGAGGTGCCATACGCCAAAAGGTCGAAGAAATAGAGTATTCTGAGCAAACATGAAACACCTCCTCCTGCTCTGCCTTACGCTGATTTTCTCCGCCGCAAATCCCGCATTTTCCGCCGACGGAAAACACCCGAACGTCGTGGTGCTTCTCGCGGACGACCAAGGCTGGGGCGATCTCAGTTTCAACGGCAACACGAACATCTCCACGCCAAACATTGATTCGGTCGGCAAACAGGGCGCGGCGCTGGAGCACTTCTACGTGTGCCCGGTATGCTCGCCGACGCGGGCGGAATTTCTCACCGGGCGCTGGCATCCGCGCGGCGGCGTGTGGAATGTCTCGCTGGGCGGCGAGCGGCTGAACCTCGATGAGAAGACGATTGCGGACACATTCAAGGCGGCGGGCTACGCGACGGCGGCATTTGGCAAATGGCACAACGGGATGCAGTATCCGTATCATCCCTGCGGGCGCGGATTCAGCGAGTTTTACGGCTTCTGCTCCGGGCACTGGGGCGACTACTTCGACGCGCCGCTCGAACACAACGGCCAACTTGTTAGAGGCGAAGGTTACCTTCCGGACGACCTTGCGAATCATGCAATAAAGTTCATCCAAGAAAACAAAGATCACCCATTTTTCTGCTATGTGCCCTTTAACATTCCGCACTGGCCGCCACAAGTGCCGGACAAGTTCTATGCGCCGCTCGCCACCAACGCGATCAAGCAGCGATCCGATAATCCTCAGGAGAATGTGGCGGATACGCGGGCCTCGCTCGCGATGACGGCAAACCTGGACTGGAATGTGGGGCGCATCCTGAAACGGCTCGACGAACTAAAGCTCGCGGACGACACCATCGTGATCTACTTCAGCGACAACGGTCCGAACACCTGGCGTTGGAACGGTGGCATGAAGGGCAAGAAGGCGAGCACCGACGAGGGCGGCGTGCGCGCGTCGTGCTTCATCCGCTGGCCGGGAAAAATCGCGGATGGCAGCCGCATTGCGCCCATCGCGGGCGCGGTGGACTTGCTGCCGACGCTCGCGGATCTGTGCGGCGTGCCGATGGTTTCTCAAAAGCCGCTCGACGGTAGATCGCTAAAACCGTTGTTCACCGGATCGCAGCCAGCAGCCTGGCCAGACGACCGGATGATTTTTTCCCACTGGAACGGCAAGGTCAGCGTCCGCACGCAAAACTATCGCCTTGATAGCCGAGGTCAGCTTTTCGACATGGTTGCCGACCCCGGACAGGATCACGACATCGCGAAGGATCAGCCCGACCTTACCGCACGGCTCACGCAGGCTGTGGACGATTACCGAACCAACGTGCTGCCCGGCATTGCGCACAAGGAGCTGAAGCCGTTCACCGTCGGCTACCGTGAATTTCCGATCACGCAACTCCCCGCGCGCGATGGCATACCTCACGGCGGCGTGAAACGCAGCGCGGCGGCTCCGAACTGCTCATTCTTCACGAATTGGAAAACCGTGAAGGATAGCATTACCTGGGACATCGAGGTTGCGACTGCCGGCAAATACGAGGCCGTTGTCTATTACACCTGTCCCGCCGCCGACTTGGGATCGAAGGTCGAGTTGAGCTTTAAAGGCGCACGCAGCGAGGTGACGGTGAACGAGGCACACGATCCGCCGCTCCATGGCAAGGAGCACGACCGCGCGTCGCGAGAAGGGGAGTCGCTCGTGAAGGACTTCAAGCCGCTTCCTTTTGGAACGATCGACCTGACGACAGGCCGCGGGCTGCTCACGCTAAAGGCGCTCAACATCCCCGGCAAGTCGGTGTTGGATGTGCGGCTGATTCTGCTGACATTGATTCAGTAACCCACGGCTTTTTCAACAAGGGGAAATATATCGAAACCTTGATTGAGGCCGACAAATTCCTGACCTCGCTCGGTTACCTGAAAGGAGAACCGACTTTGGATGCCAAACGGAACTAGCTTTGTTCTCGTTTACCGGAAAGGAAAATATGAACCGATACCATTGGTTTATGGAATCGCATACATCAAAGGGCGGCAACGCAAGGCATTGAAACGGTATAAAGAATTAACACAAGTTAATTGACTTATCGTTTCAAAAAGCAGCTTGCTGGGCGAGAGATTCTGTCTCTGTGTTTCTAATTATTCGACGCTGAATTTATAGACAATGGTGCTATGGAATGTCTGTCCCGGCCGCAGGAAGACAGATGGGAAATGTGGCTTGTTCGGCGAATCCGGATAGTGCTGCGGCTCCATGCAGAAACCCGTGCGCCGCTGGTAAACCGCGCCGCCCTTACCGCAAATGCTGCCATCGAGGAAATTTCCGGCGTAAAATTGCAGACCGGGCTCGTCGCTCCAGACTTCCATCACGCGGCCACTGGTCGGTTCCATCACGCGCGCCTGCAAACCAAATTTCCCGAGCGGCTTGTTGATCACCCAGTTGTGGTCGTAGCCGGGGCCGTATTGCAGAACGGGGTTTGCGTCATTGATGCGCGCACCGATGGCGGTAGGCTGGCGGAAATCAAACGGCGTGCCGGTAACGTCAGTAAATTCACCGGTCGGAATCAGACCCGCATCCACCGGCGTGGTCTGATTGGAATTGATGTAAACAATGTGACCGAGGATATCGCCATTCCCTTGCCCATCCAGATTGAAATAAGAATGATGTGTCAGGTTGCAAATCGTCGGCTTATCGGTCCTCGCCGTAAATTCCAGTTTCAATTCATTTTCATCCGTGAGCGTATAAATCGCCATCACTTCTAGATTGCCAGGGAAACCTTCCTCACCGTCTTTGCTCACATAGGTCAAGATCAACGTCGGCTCCTGCATAGTCGGCTGCGGACGCGCCGTCCACACCACCTTATCAAAACCCACCAACCCGCCGTGCAGCGAGTTCAGTCCGTTGTTGGCTGCTAGCGCGTAAGTTTTACCGTCTAATGTGAATCGCGCGCCGCCGATGCGATTACCATAACGCCCAATCAACGCGCCAAAATAGGGAGTCGTGGCGATGTAGCCTTGCAAATTGTCGTAGCCCAAAACAACATCCGCGAGTTTACCATCCCTGTCTGGCACAATCAACGACTGCACGATGCCGCCGTAGGTCATGATGCGCGCTTCGACGCCTCTGGCATTGCGCAGCGTGTAGAGTTCAACCGCCTGGCCGTTCGGCGTCTGGCCGAAGTCGGCCTTCGTAATCGTTCCTTTGGGAGTGTTCATAATTCTGATTTCTTATTCCGTAAATTTGGCTGCGATCTCCTTCGCTCCACGCAAATCCAGCTTACCCGTGCCAAGCATCGGGAAATTTTCCACACGCCGAAAAGCATCGCCTTTCGGTTTCCAGAGATTGGGCAGATCGCTGGCGGTAAATTTTTCAAGCGTCGCCGCCAACTCGCTTTCGCCCAGCTTGTGCAAGACCACCAACCGCTCGCCTTTTTTCTCATCCGGCACGCCCATGACAACAAAAGTTTGCTCCGCCGTGCCGGCCAGCTCGTGCAATTTCTCCTCGATTTTCAGATGCGGGACCATCTCGCCGCCGATCTTACTGAAACGATTCAGCCGACCCGTGATTTGCAGAAAGCCGTCTTCGTCCATCATCGCCACATCGCCGGTGCAATACCATCCATCGTGCAAAACCTCAGCCGTCTTTTCGGGCTGACCGAGATAGCCGAGCATGATATTCGGGCCGCGCACCAGCAACATGCCCGCGTGACCGGGCGGAAAAATTTCACCGTTCCATGGATCATCGGCATTGGCGATCCGCACGCACATGCCGGGAACCGGTTGGCCGATTTTCCCGCGCTTGCTGCCCACCTGATAAAATCCCGCCGCGCGATAATCCCAAGTATTGATTGAGACAGCCGGCGAACATTCCGTGCAGCCGTAGCCTTCAAACGGGCGAATGCCAAAGCGTTCCTCAAATGCGATAGCTAACCGCTCCGGCAATTTTTCCGCGCCGGTGACAACTAGCTTCAAGCTGCCAAAATCTTCCGGCGCGACGGCGCGCAGATAAATTTGCAGAAATGTCGCTGTCGCCAATAGCACCGTGACCTCATGTTCGCGCACCATCGAGCCGATGCCGCGCGCGTCGAGCGGATTCGGATAAAAAACAACGCCGGCACCCAACACCAGCGGCAGGCACAGCGTCACGGTAAAACCAAATGAATGAAAAAATGGCAGGATGCCGAGAAGCCGCTGCGATTCATCGAGGCTGATGACCTCGCCGCACTGTTCGATGTTCGCCAGCAGGTTGAACTGCGAAAGCATCACGCCCTTCGGCTCGCCGGTGCTGCCGCTGGAAAAAATCACGGTGGCCAAATCGTCCAATGGTTTATTAGTTTTCAGCTTTGAATTTTCAGTTGAAGTCAGCATTCGTTCCAAGAGTCGCTCGGGCAAAAACTTGGCGGCCATAAACGCGGAAATTTTTTCAGATGCGGACGGCGCGGCGGCGAGGTCTTCGAGAAAAATAATTTCGCCCGGCGGCGTCAGCTTGATCTTCTCCAAAAACTTTCGCGAGGTGATGACGGTTTTGATTCCGCATTGGCTGGCACACGCCGCGATGCCGGAGTCGGATAGCGTGTAATTCAAATTCACCGGCACTTTGCCACAGAGAAACGCCGCGTAATTCACGAGCGCTCCCGGCACGCTTGGCGGCAGGAAAATTCCAACCATCCCCTGCCCTTGCCAGACTGGTTTCAGTCGGCGCGCGAGGAAAATGGTTTTTACCAGCGTCGCGCTGAAATTTATTTTCCCGCTCGTCACATCGGCGAAGGCGAACCGGCGCGGATGCTGGCGCGCCATGCGGATGAGGTTGCGATGCAGCGGCTGCATCAGCTCGCGCCTCAGTTGCCATGCGTCCACCTGCAATGCCTGCACCGCCTCGCGCACGGCGAACGGCGTGGCCGTGGGCGGCATCGGCCTTCCGAAACTCACCGTCACCGGATGCGGACAATGCGTCGTGAACAAATGCACCCAGCCGCCGCGCCGGAAACTCCACGGCCCGCCAAGCACGCCGTCCAGCGCCACAGGAATAATCGGCGCGTCCATGTCTTTCATGATGCGCTCGAAGCCGCGCCGGAACGGCAGCAACTGGCCGATGCGAGTGATTTGCCCCTCGGCAAAAATGCAGACAACCTCGCCATTGCGGATGGCTTCGCTGGCGGTTTGCAGCGCGTGGAGCAACTCGCGCGGCCGTTGCTCGGACGAAACGGGAATCGCACCAATGATTTTGGCGAAGGGTTTTATCCACGGTTTTTCGTAAATGTCCTTGAACATCAAAAAGCGCACCGAGCGGTCGGTCGCGGCGAGCAGCAGCAGCGCATCGGCAAAGGAAACATGATTACAGACGAACAGCGCACCGCCTTTCTCGGGAATGTTATCGCGACCGATTTTGCGGATGCGGTAAATGGAATTCGTCAATATCCACAAGGCAAAACGCAACAATGAATCCGGCAGCAAAATCAGAACGCCAATTGTTGCCACCAGCCCGGCGACGGCGATGGCGAGAAAAATCTGCGGCGGCGACAATTTGAAGACCGAGGCCAGCAAATAAAAAACGCCCGAGGCAAGAAAGATACCGATGAAGGAAGTCAAGTTGGCGGCGGCCAGCACCGCGCCCTTTTTGTCGCAGGCCGGACGATGTTGCAGCAGCGCGGAAATGGGAATAATGAAAAAGCCGCCGCTGAAACCAAGCGCGGCCAACCGCACGGCGACGGCGGCGAACGATAAATTATTTTCACCGAGCAACACGGCGCTAATTGTCATGCCAGTCGCACCAAATGGCAGGAGGCCGGTTTCAATCTTGCCGCCGGAAAAATATCCCGCCGCGAAACTGCCCAACCCGATGCCGATAGCGGTGGCCGCCTGCAAATAGCCGGTGGCAACAGGGTCGGTAAGCTTCAGCGCATCTTTTGCGTAGATGACGATTACGAACTGGATGAGTGCGGCGACGCCGAAGAAATAGGCGTTGCCGACGACGGCCAGCGACAGCTTGCGATCACGCCGGATTATTTGAATCTGCCGCCATAAGTCGGCGACGAAATTTGCGCGGAATTTTTTTTGCGGATCGGCGGCAGGAATTTTTGCAATGCCGCAGGCCGTGCACAAGCCGACGAATGCAAGCGCAATTAAAATAACGCCAGACCAGCCGGGATCCGCGCGAAAGGTTTTGCACAACCAACCGCCGGCCACCGTGCCGCCAATGATGGCAATGAAAGTGGTGAGTTCCAGATAGCCGTTGCCCCAGGAAAGTTTTTTCTCCGGCAGCAATTCCGGTAACAGAGCATATTTTGACGGGCCAAAAAAGGCGCTGTGGACGCCCATCAAAAACACGCCGCCGATGGTGATGTAAATATGATTCGTCGCGAGGCCGAATAACGCAAAAAACATGACGAGAATTTCAAACAGTTTGATGCCGATAATGACGCTGCGCTTACTAAAGCAGTCGGCGAGAAAGCCGCCAGCCATGGAAAACACGATGAATGGCAACGCAAACAGCGCGCCGATGACACTGACCAAGCGATCACTTTCCTCGCTGGAAAGCCCCATGCCGGTGATCAGCGAGATGGTGAGCCACTTGAGGGTGTTGTCGCTGAATGCGCCTTGAAACTGCGTGACGATGAGCGCCCAAAAGCCGCAGGGCGATTCGGCAGCGGGGTTGTGGGATTGGCGATTGGGAATTTCCTGCACGCCGCTAGGCTAAACAATTCATACTCAAATCGGGAATCAAAAAACTCTTCGGTCGAATCCTTAGCTCACGTCCATCCTGAAGTTAAAATATACTCACAGTGGAAACCCGTTTTAACTGGTCACTTAACAAACAAGAGTTGGAATGTTTTACCTTTGGCATCCGGATTTTTGGCGATCATGGCCTCATACTCGGGCGCTTTGTAAGTCAGCGCCGCCTGACGCAGGATTGGCATGAATTCTCCCTTGTCGTGCTTGTCCTTGATTTGTTCGTAAGGCCAATGCTTGGCTGGATTTTCCAGATATGGCAGAAGGAAATTCAGCGCCTTTTGAACACATCGTCCGTCAGCGGTTTTAAAATGCCACAGATCAACGCCGACATACTCGCCAAGAGTGGCCAGTTCGCAAAGCGCCTCAAGATTGAATCGGGAATAACTAAATGAGGTGGTGCGCACCAGTTCCAAAGGCTGCCGTCCGTCTGGCTCGATTTGAATGGCCACGCGGCGTTCCTTGGCCTCTTCGACAATTCGGCGGGCGATATCTGCGTGACCAAGACAAAGCGCGAGGCGCGCGGTCTGAACGTCATACCAGGTGCCATGATTATTTTTTGATGCGTGCTCATCCTTGCCAGCATCACTGGTCAAAATCCAGTTGAAGAAAGTATTGCCCCACGCGTTAATCGCCAACTGATTGTCAACGGTCCAGAATTTTGAACCGGTCAGCAGTTTGACCGCATCAATCGCAATGGCAATGTGCCGGGCTTCGAGAATACCGGTTCCACGCCCATCGTTCACTCCGAGGACGGCTTGGGCATATTTAAAATTCGGATTCATGCGCGTCGCTGGATCAAGAAACCAAACCCTTGCGATTTTTGCCGCTTGATTTGCGTAGGCTTCATTGCCAGTAAAAAAATAAGCGAGTGACAGTGTCTCAATGGTGTTGCCCATCAGGGCGACTCTCGGGCTATCATTGGCGCGCTCGTCGCGACTCTCGGGGTTGACATGGCCATCGTTCCGAACATAAGGCAGACCGTCTTTGGCTTTTGGGTCAGGCCAAAAATATGGCGCGAGACTAATGTAATCATGCTTGTCACCGCTGGGCGGGGTCTTTGCTTTTTCGGTTACCGAAGGCGGTTGCACGCGTAAAGCTTCATCCGCATCGGCCACAAGTTTCCTCAAGGCGCGCGCCAAATCTTTGTCGCCAGCAGCAAGTCGTTCCTTCGCTTTTGCCAGCGATCCAGGCTTGGCAGAGAAATACGGAGGCACAACTACCTCCGCCATCAACACCGATGCACTGAACCAAAACACCGATGCGACAAGAATCGGCCAGACTGGAAACAAACGGCGGCGCAGAGTCTTTGAGTCGCTGGAGAAAGCAGGTGTCTGTGGTTTTAAACCGAATTGCATTTTAGCTATACAAATTTCAATTTTGGCAACAATTTCATCTACCGTTTCCATTAAATCAACGAGCCTCAACCGACGGCCATAATTCCAGTTCTTTTAGGAAATCATCTGCTTCCTTGTAAGAACGATCTCGGTTTTCCGGTTTGGAAGCAAAAGAATGTTTCTGGCCCGGAAACGTCACGAGTTTACATTTGATGCCAAGCTTCTTGGCGGTGGCAATAAACCGCTGAGCGTTTTCGTAAGGCACGGTCTCGTCAGCGTCGCCGTGTTCAACTATCACCGGCGGCGAATTTGTGCAAAGCAAGTGCACCGGCGAATATTTTTCTGCCAAATCCCCAAACCGTTTCGTGCCGCCGTAACCTTTGTCCGTCGTATCCACCACTGGATTCCACAGCAGTAGCGCGGCAACCCGAGGCGCGGGAGTCTTCTCTTCATCCGGCTCGCCGAGGCCTTCACCCAAGGCCGTCATGCAGGCAAGATGTCCGCCCGCCGAGCCGCCGCCGACAACGAGTTTTTGTGGATTCATTCCTAATTCTTTTGCGTGAGCCGCAAAGGCTCGCAATGCCGAACGCGCATCGCGCGTGGCATCCATCGGCGTTGTGCCGCCGTGAGTGTCGCGGCAACGGTAATCTACCGAGGCACAGACGAACCCCGCATCGCGAAAATGCTTCAGAAAGCCGATGGATTTTTCAGCCGTGCCATTGTTCCAGCCGCCTCCATGGAAATACAGCAAACCAGGATGAAGCTGGCCAGTAGATTTTGGCTTCAGAATCAACAAATTCAGATTTGTGCCAGCAGCCTGTTTGTAAGTAATAATTTGATCAATAGCATCAACCGCCTGAAGGCTACCACTCCACAGAATCGCGTCCGCCAAAAACAGAAAGAGGAAGCGATTGATATACGATTTCATAAAGTGATTTTTAATTTTTCAGCGGTCTCAAATATTTATCAGTGAAAGAAACGCAACCATTTGAATCGCACAAATGGTTGCGTTTGAAAGTAGCAGGCAATTCGCAACCAAGTTTACGGCGCTTTGGTGGAAACTTGTGGCGGCCTAGCACCTTGCCAGCCCGATTTCCATTGTGCCATCAGCTTCGCAACCAACTCGGCGTTTTCCGGTTTTTTGGCGAGGTTATAGTTTTCCTGAGGATCGGTCTGGTGATCGTAAAGCTCGGTGGCGTCAACTTTCGAATGATCCTTATCGCCGACCCAGACGGTAAGGCGGTAGCGATCGGTGCGCATCGTGTAACCCATAAGTTTTCCAACGCTCGTGTGTGAGCCCGGGCGCGGATACTGACTGAATGCCGCAGCTTTCCATGGAATATTCGGATTAGCGATCACCGGCTTCAAGCTCGTGCCTTCAAGATGACCCGGCAGCGGTATGCCCGCCAAGTCGCACAGGGTCGGATAGATGTCCACAAATTCCGACAGCGCATCGGTGTGCTGGCCGGCATTTTTCATGCCCGGCGTGGAAAAAATCAGCGGCGCGTTTACGTCGTTTTCCACGTTGCTATGCTTGCCCCAAGCCATGTGCTCGCCGAGCTTCCACCCGTGGTCGCCCCAGAGGACGATGATGGTGTTGGTGCGCAGATGCAAGCGGTCAAGTTCCGCCAGCACTTTGCCAATTTGCGCGTCGGTATAGCTGGTGCCAGCGAAGTATGCCTGCTTAAGCTTGTGCTGAATTTCTGGCGGAATCGAACCGCTAGGCGGCACGCCCTTGTAGGCGCGGACTTCGCCATCGTTCGGGAGAACGGCGTAATCTGGTGCGTCCACAGGCAGAAACTGATTGGGAGCGAGATCAATTTTTGCGGGGTCATACATGTCCCAATATTTTTTTGGTGCAACCCACGGCAGGTGCGGTTTGCGGAAACCGACGGCCAGAAAAAACGGCTGGGACTTCTTGCTGATGTCGGTCAAGGTTTTCACTGCGAGGTCGGCCACCTTGCCATCTTCAAAGGTGTTGTCCGGCACGTCGGCACATTCATAAATCGGCCCGCGAGAATTGGCCTTACCACCCTCACTACCGCCACCATCGCTCGCGCCGCCTTTGGACTTTTTGCCTTTTTTCTTGGACTTTTTATCCGTGGAATCGGTGACAGCCGTATCCTTGCTCTTCGTTTTGCTCTTCGGCAGCGAATAAGAATTGGGATCCGTTCCCTTGTTGTTCACGCCGTCTTCATCAACCGGCTGTTCGGCCAATTTTCCGACCAACGCCTCATCTTCCGGAAGCGCGTAAACCGGTGCCTTCGGAAGCTGCCAAGGCACCGACCAAGTGGGTGGATCATCCAGCCCGCTATGATAAATCTTGCCCATACCTTGGACAAAATAACCATTCGCCTTGAACTGTTGTCCCAGCGTCACGACATTCGGGAGCGCGTCACGGAAATGAGTGGTCAAGTCCCACACCTTCGAAGTGTCGGGGCGCACGCCAGTCATCACGACGGTGCGCGACGGCGAACACACTGCTTGCTGGACATAGGCGCGGTTGAAAACCATGCCTGTCTTGGCAAGGCCGTCAATGTTGGGGCTTTTAATGTAATCCTTACCGTAACAGCCTAGCTCCGGCCGCAAATCGTCCACCACGAGAAAGAGCACGTTGGGACGATTTGCGTCAGCAGCAAGACCGATGGTGGTGGCAGCCATGAAAATGGCAGCGGCATTGCGAATCCATTTGGTATGTATTTTTTTCATGTGAGTTTTTTAAGGACTTTGAATTTGACTGGCAAAAATTTATTCGTCGTCTGTTATTGGCGCACTGCTATTTTTATTCTTCTTCCCTTCCTTTGAATTTTTAGAACCTTTTTCGCCTTTGGTTTCGCCAATAATTTTTTTAATTTCGTCAATCTGGTGCTGCTTAAGCGGTTTGATTCCAACGTCTGCTTCCCACGCGCCAAGTTTTTGCTTCATGGCATTCACCGTTTCAGAATTGGTGGCGGCAAGATTGTGTTGTTCACCGATGTCTTGTCGGATGTCATACAACTCATCTCTCTTTTCGTAGATGAACTGCACCAATTTTTTGTCACCCTCGAGCATCGCCGCCATGGCGGTGTTGCCCGTGCCGATTTTGGCGTCGTCGAAATACCAATAGATGGGGCGCTGGCGCAGATAATTCAAATCCCCTTTCAACACAGGCGCGAAACTTTCGCCGTCAAGATGCTCCTTGGGTCGGAGCGGCAAACCAGCGATGTCGAGGAACGTTGGAAAATAATCTGTGCCTACAGTGGCGCGATCCGTCTTCGCTCCCGACTGCGTCACGCCCGGCCAATAAACAATCAACGGCACGCGGTTGCCGCCCTCGTAAAGCCATCCCTTGCCAGTGCGTAACGGTTTGTTGGACGTGGATAGCGAACGATTCCCCAGCAAGTCTCCCGTGGAAAGTCCGCCATTGTCCGAAGTGAAAACGATTACGGTATTTTTGTCATAGCCCAAGTCCACTAACGCCTGACGGATGTGCGCCACGCTGTCATCGATGCTTTTAATCATCGCCGCATACACGGGTAAATCTTGTTTCAACTTCACCTTGCCGGTATAATCTTTTTCAAAATCCGGGTCGGTTTGCTTCGGCATCTTTGCTAACTTGTTCTCAAAATATTTCACATACTCCGCCTTCGCTTCGAGCGGCTGATGAACCTGATAGTGCGCGAGGTAAACCAGAAACGGTTGGTCCGGATGTTCAGCTTTGTGTGACTTTAGAAATTTAATCGTCTCGTCCGTCAAACGGTCCGCGATATATTCGCCCGGCTTGCCGGATTCCAAACCAAACGGCGCGACGTTGTGCGATTCACGCGGGCCGATATCCGATGGTTTATTCGTCTGATAATACGGCCAGAAATGCGTGCCCAGCGCGCCAAGCGCGCAGCCGCCGACATCAAAATCAAAGCCGCGATGCATCGGCCAATAAGATACCTCGCCGCCAAGATGCCACTTGCCCGCGTAAAAAGTCGTGTAACCGCCTTGCTGAAAAGCTTTGCCAATCGTGCCTTGGTCCGCCGCCAGCCCCCGCTCGCCACGCAGTTCCGGACGATTATGATTTTTCCCAGTGATGATTGAGTAGCGCGACTGCACACAGCGCGGCGCGGCTTCATAAGCGCGGGTAAACGTCAGTCCATCTTTGGCCAGCTTGTCAATGGCAGGCGATTCATAAAACTGACTGCCCATGCACGACAAATCCCGCCAACCAAGATCATCAATCAGGATAAAGACGATGTTTGGCTTTACGGGGCTTGCTTCCGCTGCTCGCAACGGAAATGGAACCGCCAATACCGCAATGGCTAGAATCGCAAATCCAATCAGGCTTTTAATTTTCATTCTTGGTGGAGTTGATTGGAATCTGAAAAGCGCATTCAAAATCATTGGTCGGCCGCATTTATGGTCTCACTTTCCGTCGGTGAATCAGCTTTCCCGGCGTCATTACCACCTTTGGCCTTCTTTTTTTCTAATTTCTTCGCCGTCCGTTTTTCGTTGGTGGCATGCCGACCGGAACCGCTACCCGGATCCACGATTCCGCCAGCCGGATTGAGTTCGTTGAGAATATCCTGCAACCGTTTGCAGGCGGCGATGGCCGCTGCGTCCGAGGTGCTGTTGGCAACCAGCGGCTCGGCATACGGCGCATTTTTCATGTCAAAAAATTCAGACGACTCATTCAGTTTCCAATTCAATTCGCGGTCATACCAATGCCGGCCGAGCTCAACAAAAATATAGTCGCGCGGCCACACGTTGGATTTCCCCAGCAGTTGTGGGGCGAAAGTCTTCCCATCAATCACCAACTTCGCGGGAATTGTTGCTCCCGCGATCTCTGCAAACGTAGGCAAGAAATCGGCGAAGCTGATAAGGCTCTGCGTTACCCTGCCAGCAGGAATTTTCCCCGACCAACTGGCGATGCACGGCACGAGCGCACCGCATTCCAACATTTCACCCTTCTTGCCGGAAAGAGCTCTACCACCATTAATCGTGCAGCGCGCCGCATAACCTTGAGCGGTGCCATTGTCGCCAGCAAAAATAATCAGGGTGTTGTCCCGCAACTTTAAGCGGTCTAGTTCAGTCAACAATTTACCGACCAACTTGTCCATGTAGGCGACATTGTCGGCATAAAAATCCTTCGAGCCAGGCGCGCTATCTGGCGTGCGCAAAATCTCTGCATGAACGTGCGACATGGCGTAATGGATGTAAAACGGCTGATCCTTATGGCGATTGATGAAGTCCACCACAAATTTCTGCATCGTATCGGGAAGATACTCATTATCTTTCAATGGAATCTGTTTGCCGTTAAGCGTGTAGGTTTCATTACCCTTTTGCGTGTTCCAATATTTGCCACTGCCGTTGAATCGCAGATACTCATCAAAACCCCAGTCACCCGGCTGCAAAGGCAACTGACTCCACTTACCACACATCGCCGTCACATAACCGGCAGGCTTAAGGATTTTTGGCATCAAGGTTTCATTGGACGGTTTCAGCAATGGACCGCTGTCATTGCCCGTCATGCCGGTGTGATAAGCATAACGCCCTGAAAGCAGCAGTGCCCGCGACGGACCGCAGAGCGGAGCGGCATAGCAATGTTCAAAGCGCGTGCCACTTTGCGCCAACTTGTCAATGTTCGGCGTCTTAAAACTGTCCGCGCCGTAACAACTCACATTGCCGATGCCCAAATCATCGGCCAAAATGTAAATGATGTTTGGCCGATTGCTCTCGCCAGCGAAAACTGTCGCAACAAAAAAAAGCGTGAGAAAAGCGAAACAGAACTGATAAGTTGATTTCATTTATTTTGTATACTTGCTACGGCAGCAGAGCTGGGGCGATTAATCCACAAGACGGGCTGCGTAATAGCGATGTTACGACGAACTTCAATATTCGACGGATCTGCCGGAAGTTTTTTCCACAGCTCCAGATATTGCGACTCGCCAAATGCAAGGCCGGCAAAAAGCAAATTTGATTGCCGCGCCGGCCAACCCTCCCAAGCCATCACATCGGGCTTCAGTGGCCATCTCGATTTGTCTGCAAGGAACGGATAAAGATACGCCACAGCTTTGCGAATCCCGCGCCCGTCCGGCATTTCAAATTTCCACAAATCATCTTCCGATGTCGAAAGCACCTGACAAAGGGTCGTCATGTTATCGAGCTGAAAAATTGAATAGGCGTAAGGTTTTGTCCGCTTGAGTTCGAGTGGAAAACTGCCATCCATCGCCATCTGATTAGGAACAAATACTTCTTTGAACTGTCGTCGGCATTCGGCCAGTTTTGCTTCGTCGCCAGTGAATTTTGAAAATACCGCCA
The DNA here is from genome assembly GCA_903918885.1 of uncultured Verrucomicrobia subdivision 3 bacterium. Classification (GTDB taxonomy): domain Bacteria; phylum Verrucomicrobiota; class Verrucomicrobiia; order Limisphaerales; family UBA11358; genus UBA11358. The sequence continues at coordinate 78,565 of CAIXFY010000040.1, read as the reverse complement.
CCTGCAACCAGAACGCCACCGCGTGATTGTTCTTTGCTTTCGCCTCATCCTTGCCGTTTTTGCTGGTGACCATCCAGTCTGCCAGATTAGCAAACCATTTTTTCAAGCCTGCCATTAGTTCAGGAGTAAACGCCGGTGAATTTACCATCGCCGACACCGCCGGCGGAACTTCAATCATGTGCAAACCATCAATGATACCAAGTCCACGCCCATTGTCGCGGCCGGGAACGGCTTGCGCGTGTTGCAGATTTGGATTCATGCACGTCGCCGCATCGAGAAAAAACACCCGCAGCAACTGCGCTGATTTCTGAGCATAACGCTCGTCTCCGGAAATTTTATAGGCCGCGCCCAGCGTCGCCACCGCATCACTCAACTCACGCATCGCCATGCGGTGCGCATTGAAGTTATTTGGATTCGTTTCGCCATCGCGTTGGATGTAAGGCAAACCGTTGGTCTTGGTTGGATCCGGCCACCAGTAATCGCCATTGGAATAATAATCACCAGCAGCGCCATCGCTATGTTCGGCGTGGAATTTCGTGATGCTAATCGGCGCGAGCAATAACGCCGCGGCGGCTGCTTTGAAAATCCGATTGTAATCAATTGCTGCGACGTCGAATGACAAAGGCGTCGAGGCTTTGGCCAAATGTCTGATTTTGCCGTTGGAATTTTTCTTCACCGCCGGGGTTATCCAATTGGCGTTGGTCACATTGAGAAATTGGGTTGCGAATCCTTCGCTCGAAACACTGACGACGGCTTTACGTCCGTTCAGTTGCAGACTGATTCGGGCACGACCATTGGCGAGTTGAACCACGCGCGAACCGGTTGAAGTGCCGAGGTTATCCAGCAACTGCCCATCGCCAACCAAGCCGAAACGCACCACATTTGCGGCGTCGAGACAGCGGACACCTTCCTTGTCAAACGCCTGTGCCTCGACCGTAAATATGTCATTTGTAATTGCCACCTGCTTGAGCGCCAGCTTCGTCGGCTTGCTCCACGCATCAGTTTGATAATCTACCGAAATTTCATCTGTAAGATCGCCATCAGAAGTATGCGCAACCGCGCGCAAGATGTTCGTGCCCTCATTAAATTTCGCCATCCAACGCAGACCCGCCGCAGGAAAATCCGTGAGGTTACGCCGTTTGACGCCGGCAGAAACACCATTGACGAAAAACTCGACTTCGTGACAGTTGGAAAATACTTTCACTTCGCGGGACTCGCCCGGCTTGCCCCAACGCACCGGCCAGGTGTGGCCGTAAATGTGAAGCATCGGCTTTTCGGCCCAGTAGCTCTGGAAAACATAATAGCTCTCCTTCAATGTGCCATCGCGTTCAGCGACACCTTTTTGATTCACGCGCGGCACGGGATTTTCCGGGCGCAATGGCGTGGCGAAGTCTTTGAAAATCCACATCGCGGAACCGGTGAGGTTGCTCATTGTCTCCTGCTCGTGCAGATGCCAGTCAAATAGATTGATGATGTAGCTCTCCGACCAGTCGCCGTCTTTCGAGGCCCGCGCCTTGCCGCCATTCAACTTGTAAGCTTTGCCAACTTCCGCCGTGCCTTCACCGGTGGCGATCTTGACCATGAATTTTTCCGGCTCCTCCGCGTGCCGTCCCGCGAGACTGTCGCCGCCCCATTCGGCGTGGAAAAAATATTTGTTGTCCGCAATGGCCTTCTCCACCGCCTTGCGATACTCGGTGTAACAACCGCCATACCAACCTGCCCAAATGCTCGGCGAATAAACGTCAATTATGTCGCGGCAAAAATCACACCGGCGAATCGTGGTCTTACGCGTGGGGTCGAGCCGGTGTGCCAGCGTATTCAGCTCCGTCATAAAACCACGAACTGCGTTGGTGTCGTAGTTCTCAAAATCGCCGGGCCAGTCGATTTCATTGCCCAAACTCCAGAGCATCACCGCCGGATGATTATAATGCTGATCAATCATGTGCGTGAGCATGTCGCGGCACTGTTGCCGGTAGCGTTCGCCGCCCAAACCACCGCGACACCAAGGAATTTCCTCCCACACGAGCAGGCCAAGTTCGTCACACTGTTCCAGAACTAGTGGTGCTTGTTGGTAATGACTCAGTCGCACAAAGTTTGCGCCCATGTCCTTGATGCTTTTGAGCGTCTGCCGCACCACCTCGTCGGGAACCGCCGCGGCCACGCCAGCGTGGTCTTCGTGATAATGTGTGCCGCGCAAGAGGAGCCGTTCGCCGTTCAGTTTGAACGGCCCGTGCTCGACCCATTCCAACGAACGAATGCCGAAACGGTTGTTTAAGCTTTGCTCGCCGTGCGATGACTTGAGTGTGACTGAACAGCTATAAAGCAACGGCGTCCGGGGCGACCACAATTTGGGTGAAGCGATTTCAAATGCGGCAATTTCTTTTTCATCACTCCACGCGCGAAGTTTATTTGTCATCTTCTGTATCACAACCCCTTGCGGATCGCGGACTTCAATGGCGAGCTCAACTTCGTCTTTCAAAGCGGTTGGGTTGCCCAATCGCGCACGGATTTTCACGGTGGCCTTGGCATCGCCATTAAGAACCGGCTCGATGTGAACTCGTTCAAGCGAAATTGCCGGAACGTAAATCAAGCTCACGTGGCGGTAGAGGCCACCGTAACGATTGAAGTCGCTTAAATCCGACGGAATCATTTCCGCGTCGCGGGAGTTATCACACAGCACGGCGATGGGAGTTTGACCAGCAAAGTTTGTGTTGCTCTGCACGCGGGCAGCGGCATCAGTGATATCTACGTCCCATTGGTCATAGCCGCCAACATGCTCGCCAACTTTTTCAAGGCCGATGAAGACTTTTGATTTCTGCCCCGCACCATCGAAGTGCAAAATCGTGCGGCCGTCGGAATAGGGATTGGCCACTTTAATACGCGTGCGATACCAACCTGGCCCCTGATAATAATGGGCATCAGGATCCACGGAATCGCGGGCGTTGAAACAATGCGGCAACGTGACTGGCGTCCAGTTGACATTGTCCGTGGCGGCATCGCCGCGCCAAATTTCCCAGACGCTGCCGAGCGTGCCTTGAAAAAATTCCCAACCATTCGCAAGCTCTTGCTGGCTGGCATACGCATTCAGGAAAGACGAAGTTCCCAGCACGAACAAAAGCGTGCTCAAAAAAAGACCAGCAGGGTAAAGCCGTCGTTTTTTGCCAATTGGAGAATTTACCCTCATGCTAAAAATGTTTCCAAGGAATTTTAGGGCGAAAAAATTTACGGCAATTAAAACGTATTGTTGTTGAAAATTGTCACGCTCCACGGAGAGCTTCCGTTGATCAAGTTAATGGTATTGAAATTGACCGTCCGCACACTGTAATCGGCATAAAGGTTGGCCATGGACTTGCCAGAGTTGTGTGGAAAATAAAGACTGTTCCCCGCGAGGTTGTTTGGGTCAAAAGTCGATTTGTTCAAATCCGTATAGGCAGACTGTTTACCATTGACCGCCTTCCATTCGATGTTGGGGTAGCTGTAATTGTTGACGTTCGGAGGAGCTTGGCTGGCAATTTGCTCGGTGGCCTCAACCGTTAAAACGATTTCTGTCGGTGGGGCAATCAAAGGCATGGATTTCCGTGGCAGGGTTTTGTCCATGGTTGGGGTAGCCTTCGACGTGTTGATGCCCATCATGGCACCTGAGCAGGCATAGGTGCGGGTCACATCATTGCTGGTGCAACCCCAGACTTGTGGAGTAATCGAAGGACAATCAAAGACTTTGTTGGCGGCACTGGTCACATACCCGGCCGCGTCCTTGTTGTTTCCCTGCTGCGGCAAGTATGTCCCAACAATCTTGGTCCAACTGATACTGTTCCCAGCCGTATCTTGATAGTCAGCCACCGGGAAAAAATTTTCACTGTCAGTTGTATAAAGACTGACGGCGATGCCGACTTGCTTCAAATTAGACACACAAGAAATCTGCTTGGCCTTTTCCTTGGCTCGGGCGAGTGCTGGCAACAACATCGCGGCAAGAATGGCAATAATCGCAATGACAACGAGCAGTTCTATCAAGGTAAAGCCAAATCGTGTTGAATAAATTTCAGGCTTCAGAGATTGAGATTTTAAGCGCTTCATATTTTTTTGGTTGCTGTTTTTAGCTTACCATCAGGTGAAGAAGTGTCTTGTCCGATAAAGTGTGGACAGGAGCAAAATGGTGGAATCAACCGCTCACTTGCGGGCGAATTTCATCACCGCTTCGGCATTGCTATGAACGTGGAGTTTTTCGTAGATGCGCTGGATGTAGGTGCGCACGGTGCCGAGGCTGATATTAAGATCTCCCGCAATCTGTTTGTAGGTGTGTCCCTTGGAGAGCGCCTGCAGGACTTCCATCTCGCGCGCGGAAAGCGCGTCAGTCTCAGCGCGTGAACTGGCCTGCGCCAGTGCTTGAGCCTGAAAGGATTGAACCACCTTGCGCGCAATGTTGCCGGACATGGGCGAGCCACCGGCATGCACTTCGCGAATCGCTTCGATAATCTTCGCTGGGCGATTGCTTTTGACGAGATATCCAAAAGCTCCGGCGGATAACGCCTTGAATACCTGTTCATTTTCCTCGAAGACCGTGAGCATGATTATTTTCACGGCCGGTGCCACCCGTTTTAACTGCACGACACATTCAATGCCGTTCATACCCGGCAGATTGATATCCATCAGCACAACGTGCGGCTTAACCTTGGAAATATCCGGCAACGCTGCCTCGGCACTGCTATAAGTGCCGACGCACCGGAAGCCCGGCTGCGACGCGAGGTAACGCTCTAGCGTCTCCCGCAGTTTCGCATCATCTTCGACTATTGAAACATTTATCATCACTTCGTCTGCAAGCAAATCACACTGCTCATTTGCAGTGTCCTCCAGCCACAGAGCGGACGCAACAGCTAACATAGTCACGCTCATCCTAGTCCCAACTCACCGTCAGAAAAAAGTCGGATAAAGTGCGGACACTTTCACCCAACCGCGGCACGGGGGCAAGGCACCTTAAAGAGGACGGTGGTGCCTGAACTTGAAGCATTTTTTATTTCAAGCCGGCCACCCACCGCTTTCATCCGTGCTTCCATATTTTCCAATCCGTTACCGGAACCAAGACGCGGAGTTGCCGCCGTGTCGACAAACCCGCCACCATCATCCTCGATCCTGATTTCAAAGCCGTCCGCTGTCATCGCCAAACCCACGCAAACCCGACGGGCATGCGCATGCTTGAGCACATTGTTCAAGGATTCCTTCGCCGCGAGAAACACATGATGCCGCATTTCAGTGGATACCATCAGGTCGGGAATTTTTTGCGGCAAATTAAAGGCACATTGAATTTGGCTGCCATCAAACAACTCCTCGGCAAAACGGCATAGGTAATGCGCCAGATTTGCGAGCGTGTCGTTCTTGGGATTCACCGCCCAGACAATCTGCTCGAACGAACGGATGGTATCGCGCGCGGTTTCAGAAATCTCGGCCACATCTTCACGAGCCGGCGCGGGCATGGATGGTTGCTGGCTCGCCATTTCACTCAGCAAAGAAAGCCGCGAAAGTTTAGAGCCAACTTCGTCATGCATGTCACGGGCAATGCGGGTGCGTTCCTTTTGCAGCGCCGCCTGCTGTTCCAACCGCACAAGCTTACGCTGCAATTTTCGGAAAGAAAAATATCGAACTAGTCCAATAATACTGCCGGTAAACACCGCCAACACCAAAAAACGAAACGACAATGTCTGCCAATAAAATGGCGACACCTTAAATTTTAGCCGGAAACCGTCCGCGTTCCAGATGCCGTCGGCATTACAGGCCGTCACCTGAAATTCATAATCGCCAGCCGGCAAGCGCGGATACGTCGCACTGCGCTGGTTGCCGGCGTCAACCCAGTCCTTGTCAAAATTTTTGAGGCGGTAGCGAAAACGCACATTCTCCGGCGAAACAAAAGTCAACGCGGCAAATTCAAATTCCAGTTTACGATGTCCCGGCTCAAGCTTCAGCATCACGCCCAGCTTGCGCAGATCCGGCAGTTTGGTCTCCGTCGTATTGCGTAACAACGAATGACTGTCCTGCAATGCCGCTGTGCGACCATCCACGGTAACGCGCTCCAGCCACACGGGCGGCGGCTGGAGATTTTCTTGGATGCGCTCCGGCTGCACGCGCAAAAGTCCGTTGCGCGTGGCAAACCAAAGTTGCCCGTCAGCACTGCGGCAGACCGTCGGACTGTCCTCGAATGCCGGTTGCAAGCTGGGTAGCCCTTCACTTTTGCCATAAACGATTGAACGCACACGGTCCATGTGCCCCTCCGTCACCGCCTTCAATTCTTCCAAAGCTACCTTGAACAATCCGTGATTGCCGGTGAACCACAAACCGCCATGCCTGTCCGATAGAATTTGTGAAATATAATCATCATAAAGTCCCACCTGCGTCGTGATGCGGGTGTAATGACCATTCCACAAACGTCCCAATCCCCAGCCAGCGTAGCCAATCCAAAGACTTCCATCCGCCGTGGTATGCAATGCCCGCACGGACAGCAAGCGGGGCTCATTGACCGCGGATTCCAGAACCACATTGGTGTCATGAATGCGAAAAATCTGACCATCGGCCGTGCCCGCCCAAATTGTCCCGGCCGCGCCTTCGACTAAGGCGCGAATGGAGCGAACATCCATTGGCAACTCAAAATTCAGAAATTTCCCGGCACGAAAAAGTTGCAGTCGGTTTGGAGAATTGGCTGCGACCCACAGATCGCCATTAGTCGCCAGCAGCAACGAACGCAAGGCGGTGATAGTGCCATCTTCGCCATTCGCCCATTCCTTGAACTTGCCATCGCGCAACCATTGAAGACCACGGTCACGCGTCCCCACCCAAACACCACCATCGGGAGCAGCGGCGACACAAGTCGCGTTGCCGCCGGGCCAGCCGTCGGCGGAGGTCAGCGCGTGCCATTGGTTTGCCCGGCCGCGCACCAAGCTGCCGTTATTCATCACGACCCAGAAGTAGCCATCGGTATCCTGACAAATGGAACGCACGGATTCAGATGGCAGACCAGATTTGGTGTCAAATAAATCCATCGTCCGTAAACGGAGGAGGTTCAAGCCGCCGCCAGTTGTTCCCAGCCAGAGATTGCCTTCATGATCTTCCGTCAGACAGGCGATTTCGCGGTGGGAGGTTGACACTTGCATCACGGGCGTTGAATCCTCCAGCCGGAACAAGCCATCGGCGGTGGTGCCAATCCACAAAGCGCCGGTGTGATCTTCCAGCATGACTCGGACTTCGACCTGGTGGGGGAATTTTCCGCGTTCCTCCAGCTTGCCACCTTCCTTATACTTAAAAATTTGCGTGCCGGAGCAAATCCAGATACTGCCATCATTCGCGGCGCATAGCCGCAATTGATTTTGATCCAACGTCAATTGCGTCAGCCATTTTCCATCACGAAAAAGACCAATGTGGGTTCCACGCGCAAACCACAATTGACCCTGTTGGTCAGCCATAATCCAGGAATTACCACCGGAAGGCAGACCTTCCTCCGTGCCATAACGGGAAAGTTTTCCTTCGGCAAGTGAGATGCGGTAAAAGGCACTGCTGCACGCGAGCCATATCGCTCCCGCGCGATCCTCCGCCATGGCGGCGACACGAGTATCTTCAAGCCCTTCCGCCGCCGCAAAAACTCGCACGCTGTCATTCTCCAAACAGACCACCGCCCCGCGATCCATCGCCAGCCATAGGCGTCCGCGCTGGTCCTGAAATAAATTGCGAACAACCCGGTTTGGGATTCCTGGAATGCGGAGCATGGAGAATTCTTCAAACTTGTCGCCATTGAAACGCATCAATCCGCCCAGCGTAGCTACCCAAAGATATCCATCCGCCGCCTGCGCTACGCCGGAAATGCTGTTATCGGGTAAACCTTCGTAAGTCTGCCAGACGCGCATGAGCCAATCGTCTGAAGCCGCAGACCTTCCGGTCTGAACTAGGGTAGTGGAAAGCAAACCACAGATTAGCCACGCGGCATATTGTCTCCGCACAAAATTTAGCAAAAAAACAGATGCGTTACTTGATTGGAAGGGATTGTCGATGTTTCTTTTTCGTTGTTTTTCAAGGCGGGGTCAAGCTTATGCTAACAAACCCATTGACCAAAAAAGAAGCGGTTGGCAAATCTGCCAACCGCTTCGGTTACCTGATCTCAAAAAATTCTACGGAGATTTAATGATGTAAAAACGCTGACTGTCGGTCGATGATGAATTTGTAAAACTGACGGCTGAACCACTAAACGTGCCGCTGAAATTCGTAGTCCAGCTCGACAATGGCAAGGCTGCATTTGTGCTGGTGAGAATATTCCATGTTTGGCCACTGACGCCGCTGAAGCTGAACACCATTTTGCCACCGGTCAGACTGACACTGTTGGTCGCCACCACTGGCGGAGTGAGTGTGCCACCACTGACCACGAGATAAAGCTCACCGGATGTGACAGCCAATGAAGCAGATGCTCCGCTCGCCAAACCATTGCCACCAACGGTTACCGCCGGCAGAGAACCAGCTGATACCGTCCCCGGCAGCCCCGTCGAAGATTTGGAAATAAGCTTGTAGCTTGCGGCCGTCAAAGCAGCACCATTGTTCGTCACATTTACAACGGTAGAACTGGACAGTGAGAAAGTGCCGTTGGTAATGTTGAAGGCTGGAACACCGCTGTTATAAAACATCGTAAGCGTTCCGGCCGAGGCGCTCAGGTTGCCGACAATTGTTCCGGTAGCCGTGGCTCCATTGCTCGTATTTAGAAAAGAGCGGTTCGCACCCAATACCAGACCTGCAGCAGAAACATCCAAAGTGCCGCTTCCGCCAATAACAATGTTCGTCGAGTTGGCAATCGAACTGGCTGCACCCAATACCAGTGTTCCACCACTTACCGTTGTATCTCCGTTGTAAGTATTGACGGCCGTCAAGGTGGTCTTGACGGTTCCAGACACAAACAAACCAAACACATTAGTAGGCACGGGTGCGTTGAGGGTAATTGAATTACTAAATGTTACATTCCCCGCTCCAGACAAAACTAAATTGCGACCACCATTTGTATTGTAAGCATTGGGTGAAACATCAACCGGAGCATTGAATATTACCGAAGCGTTTGTGCCGACATCCAATTGCTTGTTGGCTGTGCCTGACATCCCACTTGCGCCATTCACAGACAAGGTTGCGGCTCCACCCGAAGCAGTGACTCCAAGTAAGCCTGGAACAGAAATATTGGTAACTACATAGTTTCCAGGACTGCCCAAATCCAACGTGCCGGGACTGCTCGAACTGCCAGTGCCAGTCAATGAAGTTATATTGGTTGACAAGGCGGAGGGACTCGCCACACGCACGGTTGAGAAACCTTGAATGAGCAGCGAATTACCGTTGGTCTGAATCCCATCCAGAACCACGAGTCCGCCACCGGTTACCTGAATCGGCTTGGAGCTATTGATGATGGGGCACATTATCTTAAACGTGCAGTTGGAACTGATATTAAACCAGCCTTTGGTGATAGCCATGTTTAAGGTCAGAGGCGTTCCGCCGCCCAAATTACCATTGCTCAAGGTGAGACTGGATCCATTTGTCAGATAAACTAAATCAAAATTAGTGACGCCGGAAACTGGGTTATACCAGTTAAGCAGATCAACCGAATGCAGGCTGTCAAATGAATAAATATTGGTGTCCCCCAGCCTGATATCACCCGTTGTGGAATTGGTTAAAGTTACCGTGTAGGCTAGCCCATTAGTCACATTCAAAGCCGTAGAGTAGATATGTCCGCTGATGCTGGTAAGATTAGTAACGCCGGAATTAAAGAGCATACTCACATGGGCGCCAACATTTGCCGTAGCATTTGGAGGTGAATTTACGCCTGCCACATTCGTCCCGTTGCATTGACCAGGGAGCATTGACCAATTAGTCGCGGTGCCACCAATTGCTGAACCATTCGTCATCACGTTAACCAGCAAAAAATTTGATTGCCCGCGGGCGACTCCGGTCAGCAGAAAAACGCCAAGTAGAGCGGCCGGAAACGTTACGGGGAATGGTTTTTTCATAAGTTATTGGGTTCGGATTTTTTTATAAATTTAAAAATGCATCAGGTTCCAGAGATAAAGCACAATTGGCCTGTTGTTTTAAATTGATTTGTTTCCCAACCTATACCGCACTCCCGTTTCTGTCTTGTCGGATAAAGTGTAGACAATGAAGTTCTCAAGTCTGCCTGTGAATCAGGCAGGTTGTGTGAAAAGCTCAATTATTGTGCGGGCAGAAACGGATTAAATTAATTGGCAAACTCGGACGAATAAAGCTAACCACAGCGAATTGATTTGCCCTTCACCTTTAATCAGGCAACATCAGCCCGTCAGTTTTAGGCGACGGAGCGTAGCTCAGCCTGGTAGAGCACTTGCTTTGGGAGCAAGACGTCGCAGGTTCGAATCCTGTCGCTCCGACCATTTCCCACCTTTGTCACACCACCGTCAGCGGCGCAAACTGCCTACCGAGAATTGGCGCACTCTTGGTCTTCAGCCAGTTTTCCAACACGCCAGCATAGACACTGCGGAAATCCACGTTGTATTTCACATCGCCCTGATACAAATCCTGCGGCGCGAGACTCGGATACTGACCGAGCAAACCGGCTTTCACTTTCTCACCGATGACGAACATGGGCGCGGCCGCGCCGTGGTCAGTGCCGCCGTTGGCGTTTTCGGAAACGCGCCGGCCAAATTCGCTGAAGGTCATCACGAGCACGCGGCCCATGTTACCCTGCGCCTTGAGGTCGTCGGTGAACGCTTTGACGGAATCCGCGAGATCACCGAGTAAACGCTGTTGCGAGCCAAGCTGGTTGGTGTGCGTGTCGTAACCGCCCTGCGAGACGTAATAAATCCGCGTGGGCAAACCGCCGCCGATGAGTTTGGCGACCATCTTGAGCGAACCACCGAGCTGGGAAGCGGGATATTCGGCCCGATTTTGCACGCGCGCGGCGATGGCGCGGACTTCGTCGGAGCTGTGCTGCGCGTCGAGTGCGGTGCGGGAAATAAAATCCACCGCGCGTCCGCCGGTCATCGGCATCCCCGCCGGCAACATGCCGATGCTGCCGCCGGAATTGTCATCCGGCTGCGGCGCGGACATCTCGAGCTCGTTCAATTTTTTATACGATTCCTCCGTCGCCGCGCCGTTCGCCATGAAACGATAATTCTGCGGATTGTTGAAAACGATTCCCTTCGGCTTCGTCGCAAAAAACGCCTGTGGTAACTGGCTGCCGATGGTCACGCCCACGGCCGGATCGCCCCCCGAACACGCGTTGTCGAAGTAGCGGCCAATCCAGCCATTCTTTTCGACGCGGTCAGAATCGCTCGCGGTCTGCCAGATTTCCGTCGAGCGGAAATGCGATCGGTTCGGGTTCGGATAGCCGACGCCTTGAATCACGGAAAGTTGACCCACATCATAAAGCGACTTGAATCCCTTCATCGCGCCGTGCAGACCGACGGCGTCGTTGAGCTTCAAAACTTCCGCCGCCTTCAGTCCGATGGTTGGCCGCGCCTTGTGATAAAAATCATTCGCGAACGGGACAACGGTGTTGATGCCGTCGTTGCCACCAGCCATTTGCAGGACGACAAGAATATTCGCATCCCTGCCGGTCGCGGTCTGGATGGCGGAATCGGCGGCCTCGGCCTGCAACGCGGAAAAAGTGTTGGCGAGAAAGGCCGGAACCGTCCACGCGAGCGAACTGCCCAAGACGGTGCGCCGCAAAAATTCGCGGCGCGTTTGAAGCGTAATCTCGTTTTTCATAAAATTAGTGAGGAGTGATACGTTATGAGTGACGAGCGGGAGGGCTTTGACCAGCGACCGACCGGCGCAGACCGTTCAGCATCCGCCGTAATTCAGCAACGGCATCCAAGCTCAAGCCGGCTTTTTCCGTTGGCAAAAAGTTCAATTCGCACGCCAGCGTCAGTTGCGTGTCCAGTTCGGCCAGCGAGCCTTCGGCGTGCGAGATGAACTGCACAAATTCACCGGTCGTGTTGCGGGCCTGCCCCTCGGCGATGTTTGAGGGCACGGAAACTGCCGCCCGCCGCATCTGCGAAATCAAACCAAACTTTTCTTCCGCCGGAAAAACCGCCGTGATTTTGTAGATGTCTTTTGCCAAGACCATGCTCTTTTGCCACACCAGCAAATCCCGATAGCTTTGAGCGGGTTTGCTCCGGCCTGCATCGCCCGGATTTAAAATCTTATCACTCATAACTCATCACTCGTCACTGCTTACGTCACTTGGTATTCCGGCGTGGACATCATCAGCCGCACGGTGGTGGCGATATCGGCATCGGACATTTTGGTTTTGGCATCGAGAAATTCACGCAGCGTCTGCTCCTGATCGCTGCTCAAACGGGTTTGAAACAACCGGTGCTCCAACGCGGCAACAATCGTGGCCTTATCCGCGCGCTGTTCCGGCGTGAGGATTTTTTCCACCTTCACGCCGCCCATGCGGATACGTTGCAGCGCTTTCATGGCGCGTTCGCCGCCGCCGCCCACGGTTCCTTTTTTGGCAAAATCGCCCGCTGACAATGCCGGCAGCGTGCCTTCCACCAGCGCTTGTGCATCGTTGTAACGCGTCAGCAAGGTGTTGGTTGTAATCCAAGTGACGCCGCCATCCCAGCCTTTGACATTCGGCGGGGCGAACAAATCCTGCCCTAACTGCCGCAGCATGCCCCAGCTCACCAGCGTCGGCGGTAACTCGCATTCCAACATCCGCACGCTGCCGACGAGCCATTGCACCGGGCTTTTCACCTGATTACGGATGATGCCCTCGGAATAAAAAATTTCGCTGCGGAACAGCTCGCGGAGAAACGGCTTAAAATTGTTTCCGTTCGCGCGAAAAACCGCCGCCAGTTGTTCGTTCAATTCCGGCGACGGCACCTGCCCCGCAAAAAAGTTCCAGATTTTCGCCGTAATGAATTTCGGCGCCTGCGGATGAGCCACGATGAGCTTGATAAAATCGTCGCCGTCAAAATTTCCAATCTGGCCGAAGATGGTCTTGTCACCGTTGTCATGAATGAGCGGGCGATAGACAAAGTTTTGCGTCTGGAAATCCAGCGACCAGCCGGTCAACGCGCGCGCCGCCTCGCCGATGTCGTGTTCGGTGTAATGGCCTTCGCCCAGCGCGAACAGCTCCATGACCTCGCGCGCAAAATTTTCGTTGGGATGATCTTTTTTGCTCTGCGCCTGATCCAGCCAGATGAGCATCGCCGGATCTTTGCCCGCGTCGATGAGCAATTGCTCCCAACTGCCGGTGGCCAGCCGACGGAACAATTCATTTTGCCGCCACATGTAATACGGATTGCGCACCTTTTCCATGCTCGTGGCAAAATGGCCGTGCCAGAACAGCACCATCTTCTCCTGAAACGGCCGCGTGCCGCGCACCATGCGTTGCAACCACCAGCCGCGTAGTTCCAGCATGCGGCGCTGGATGGTCTGCTGTTCCTCCCGCTGCGCCTGCTTCTTTTCCTCCGGCGTGCCGTTGCGGATGGCCTCGCGAAATTTTCTTATTTCCTCGGGATTGGGCTTGGCCCAATCAGGATTCGGGGTCGGATCGGAAATTTTTTCGTAGTCCAGCAAGTGGGCAACGGCGCGCTCCGGGCCAAGGTCAGCGAGTTTTTCGATCTCCGCCGGCGGCCCGCCAAAACCGGCGCGGTTCAGCAGATGCGCAGCCTTGGCGTAATCCCAGCTTTTAGAAGAAAGCGGCGTGAGCATGATGAGTCAGACGAATGTCGCCGTGGTGAGGTTTCATGGCAACCGGGAAATTTTATTCCCTAGCTGCGACCAACTGTTAGGAAACTTTAAAACCGACTTACCCTCGCGCCCATGGCAAAACTGCCAACTGCCGAAGGCGAAGGAAAACTCACTGCACGCCGACGCGGTAGAAACACGGAACGTAGTTTGTGGCCGAGCCGTCTGTGGGCAAACCGTATTGCTGGAAACAGCCGCTAAATTCTCCGATGCCCACACCTTGAAATTCATAAATGCCGACTACACCAGCCTTCCGATTAGCCTGTTTTTTATTGCGGAGTCAGCCGATAAAATCGAGATGCACTATTGGCGTTGACGTTCTGATAAGTGCAAACGCTGCCATTGTTGGTCACCACAAACAACGTGTTCCAAGTAGTCATGTTGGTAGAAGTTTGAAGAGCATAGACTGTCCCTGCCTGACTGGTCGGCGACCATTCAAAACTTTGAAAGTTATACACCGGGTTATTGGAATGACTTAACCGCACACGGACTAACATGGAAACGTTCCCGGTTTGTGGCGTGGGATAAGCAATTGGCAGATTTGTAGAACCATCATAGGAGCCCAAATACCAACTGTTACCATCCTGAACTGTGTCCTCGGACCAAACCACCGGGAAATTCCAGTCAGTCGAACTGTAGAAATAATTCCCCGCCTTTTGAAAGGCGATGACAACGGGAGGCTGGATAATTCCAGGACCGGCTCCGTTGGTATTGAAATTTAAGGCAGCATTGTTAATCCAGTTCGTGGTTCCGGTCTGAAAAGTGTCGTTGCGTGCGCTGAAAAGAAAATCCGGCTGAATAGTGACCCGTTGAAGCTGTTGGTGAGTGGCCTTGCCATTGGTGATGTAAGTGTCGATGAACTGATTTGTCATCCGTAGGAATGTGCCAGCCAATGAACCCGTTGTCTGAAGGACAAATGTAATTTTGTCCACACCTGGGCGCCATGCTCCGTTCACGAATGAGGCTGAATTTGTGCCAGCGCCTTGCACGCCGGACAACAGGTTTTCATAGCGGACGTTATTGGTGGAGAGCAAATAGCACAATCCCCCAACGTCATCGTAAGTCAATCCAGTATAAAAATCTCCCGCGGCCGCACTGTTGTCTGCCGCGGCAGCATATACATGGGCTAATGGATTAACGGAGTATGGCTGAATGTATTGCGGCCAAGAATTTTGAATAATTATGTTCCCTCCATATTCGGTGTTGTTTATGGAATCACTCGCCGCAAAGGTTTTAGGATCAAAATTTAGTCCCTTTATAAAATAAGGGACATAGCCGGGAGATCCCGACCAAGCCGCCGGATCAATGCCATTATCTGATTCGTAAAAAATTGGCATCCCAACGATATAAATATTTCCGTTTCCATTGTTGAAAAAAAATGGATTCCAATTTTTAACCACATAAATATTTCGCGTCGGCGGCGCCAGCCCCAACTGTTCCAACAGCAACGAAAGCGCCCACGACTTCAAATCCAAAAGCACTTGCGCTTGGGCTGAATTATTTACTTGCAGCGTATTAAATGGATAATTGGTCAGAATAATTTGTGAAGCCGGTGGCAAGTCGTTGAGGATTTTTATCGCGCCTTTCACCGCCGCAACGCCGTTCGTGCCAAAGAAATCCAAAAAAGATTTGTCGAAGCCGTAAGTCACTACCGGCACATTCCAGCGATAGCCATTGGTAATGTCCATTGGCCCGCCAATGTCACCTGGCAAGACGACTCCTTTCGTTGCCTGCATCCATGGCTGAACCGGGCCAAGCAAGGCAAAGGCTTGACAGCGGAATGTTGAAAGGAGCAGACACCCCGCGCCCAACCCCACGACCAGAAGTTTGACCCACGCGCGTTTCATGTTCAGATTCCTTTCGATGGTTTCAGTTTTCATTTGCCCGTCAATCCTGATTTGCATTGGTGGGCGGCATCGCATTGTAGCGGCGCTCTGTGAGCGCCGTCGGTTCGTCGGTCATAGACCGACGCTACAGATATCGCTCCTACGGTGCTGGATTCATTTTGCAATTTCATTTCTACAAATATGCCAGCCCTACGGGCCTGTAAATTTCCAAGGCAGAAGGAAGAATGCAGAAGGCCGAAACCAGACGGGGTTTCGCTTTTTTACCTCTGCATTCTTCATTTATAATTCTGCCTTCCCTCATTCACGGCACGACAATTTCCGCCGCCGTGCTGGGCGCAGCCTGTCCCGCGTCGTTGGCGGCGATGATCTGCACTTTCAAGGTCTTGCCGCTGAGCAAACCGGTGAACGTGTAATCGCTGTCCGTCACCGTCGCGGCGGAAACAAAGGTGGCATCCACGCCCACGATTTGCTTGAACACGCGGTAGCGCGTGGCGCGGGAGGCATCGCTCCAATCCGCCAGCACCACCCCTGCCCCGCCCGCCGTCAAAATCAGGCTGTCGGCCACGTCCGGCAGATTCGTCGCGCCCGGCTCGTTCAAGCCAAACGCCAGCCACAGCGGGTCGGTGTCTTCCAGCAATTGTCCGAGTTCGCTCACCAATCCGCTCATGCGGTTGCGTAAAGTTTTCTCGGCGGCATCGCGCAGGTTCTTTTTTTGGCCGGCGTCGGTGTTGCCGTCGTTGGCGGCGCTGCGGGCGTCCGAGAGCGCGGCGAATAAATTTCCGGCGCGGGCGGCGGTGATGTTCAACGGCGGATTTTCCTGCGCGGGATTGGCGGTAAAATAATTTTGCAGGGATTGCAGCAGGACCTGCCGTTTGGCCTGCGTGCCGGGAACGGCGGTGGATTGGTCGGGAAAGCCGGTGGCGTCCCACGCCTGGCTGTAACCGTTGCCGAGGTAGGTGGCGAGGACGTTGCGGGCGGTGCTGATGAAGGCTTGCCGTTGGAATCCGCCACGGTCACGGCGGTGCTCAAGGCAACTTTCGCAGTCTGCGCGGCGACGTGGTTCGCCTGCGCGGTGATGGCGGCGGTCAGGTCAGTCCGGAAGACTAATTCGGTGTTTTGTTTAATGCCGATGGCGGCTTCGTGGGCATGCAGCCCGTCGGCCATGTCTTCGGCGAGGGTGAACAGGTCTTGGAGTCCGCTGGGCAGGATGTTGGATGCCATAATATACTATGGGGGTTGATGGTTGTGGTTGGTTAGTTAGTGATTTACGACGTTTTTTTCGCAGATTTGAACGATTTTTGACGGTTTCTGCGGCAACCGGCAAAAATTGCGGCCAACCGGGGCAAAACGACGGTTGGCTGACCCAGATTTGCGCCCATCGGCTCCCAACGAGCGTCGGGCGGGGTGGATTTGGGCAAATCGGGGCGAAAAAAGCGTCGCGCCACCCTGATTTGGACGCGGACAAGGCAAGACGAGCGTCGGGCGGCGGTGACTCGGACGAACCGAGGTAAAACGAAGGTCGCGCGGGGCGGGTTGGTTCCAATCAAGGCAAACCAAGGATCGCGCCATGGCGACGGACGCAAACCGGGGTAAAACGAGGGACGTTTCGGGGCGACGGGAATTGGCTTGAAAAAGAGAAAACTTTTTTGCCGCGCTACTCGCCGCTAAAGCGGCGAGCCGTGACCGGCGAGCCGTGACCGGCGAGCCAACGCCGGAGCCAAGAAGTTATTTAAGGTGACCATACCCAATTCCCAGAGACGTGACGATAACAGCAGGATTCGGAAAAACTGTCAAGCCTCTGCGGGCAGAGGCAGTGCATTAACTTGGAGTGCGCGGACATGTCCGCGCTTTGGAACTGGGCGACATGTCGCCCAGTCGGAAAGCGGCGACATGTCGCCGCACTCCAAATTAGGCTACTGCCCCTCATGTAAATAAAACTGGAATGAAAAATCGGTTCCGGCTTTTTGATTGAATACAAAACTTGAAACTTGCGGACTGAATCTTGAAACTCCCCGTCATGCCGATGCCCGCCGACATGCACATGCACACGCCGCTCTGCCGCCACGCGGTTGGTGAACCGGTGGATTACGCGCGTCGCGCCGTGGAAATCGGCCTGACGGAAATCGGCTTCTCCGACCATTCGCCCATGCCGCGCGACGAATTTGACAACTGGCGGATGTTCGACCGGCAGCTCGATGAATACGTTGCCAAGGTGCAACTCGCGCAAAAGGAATTTCCGCAACTCACCATCCGCCTCGCGCTGGAGGTGGATTATCTACCCGGTCATGAGGACTGGATTCGCCAGTTGGCCGCGCGGCATCCGTGGGATTATTTCATCGGCAGCGTGCATTACGTCTCGGATTCGTGGGACATTGATAATCCAGCCAAGCTGTCCGAGTGGAAAAAGCGCGACGCCTTCGAGGTCTGGAAAATTTACTTCGACCGGCTAACGCTGGCGGCGGCCTCGGGGTTGTTTGAAATCATCGGCCACGCCGATTTGCCGAAAAAGTTCGGCATCCGCCCGCAGCAGGATTGCACGCCGCTCTACGAAAAGTTTCTGGACGCGGCGGCCAAAACACATTGCGCCATCGAACTCAACACCGCCGGACTGCGGAAGGATTGCAAAGAGATTTATCCGTGCCGCGACCTGCTGGAAATCGCTTTTCAAAAAGGCGTCCACATCACCTTCGGCTCGGATGCGCACGCGCCGGAGGAAGTCGGCATGGATTTTGAAGCCGCCGTGGAACTCGCGCGTAGCGTCGGCTATACCGAGACGTGCCGCTTTAACCAGCGCCAGCACGAATCCGCTTGGCTGTGATATGACTTCAGAGCCAACGGATAAAAGACTTTTCACGTTGGTCGGCCTTTTGCTTACCCTCGGAACGCTGTTGCTCTACTGGCCGACGACCGATTTTTCCTTCATCAACTTCGATGACGATGAATATATTTACGACAATCCCGTCACGCGCGCCGGCCTGACGTGGCACGGACTCGTCTGGGCGTTCAACGGCATCCACGTCGCCAACTGGCATCCGCTCACATGGATTTCGCACATGGTAGACTGCCAGATTTTTGCCGTGGACCCAGGCGGCCATCACTTGATGAACGTCCTTTTTCACATCGCGAATACTTTGTTGTTATTCGCATTTCTACGCTCCGCCACCGGCGCAATGTGGCGCAGCGCCATGGTGGCCGCGCTGTTTGCGTGGCATCCGCTGCATGTGGAATCGGTCGCGTGGATTGCCGAACGGAAGGACGTGTTGAGCGCGTTTTTCTGGCTGCTGACCATCATCAGCTACGCGAGCTATGCCAATTATTCCAAAGCCCAAAATTCAAAATTCAAAGTTTGTTACGCCGCCGCCTTGTTTTTTTGCGTCTGCGCCCTGCTCGCCAAACCGATGGCCGTGACACTGCCGTTCACTTTGCTGCTGCTGGACGTGTGGCCGTTGGGCAGAGTTCAGAGTTCAGAATTCAGAATTCAGAATTTGCAAAAACTCCTGCTCGAAAAAATTCCGTTTTTCATTTTGTCCTTCGGCCTTTGCGCGGTGACATTTTTTGTTCAACGCAAAGCTGGCGCAATGAGCCCCGTCGAATTTTCCAGTCGCCTCGGCAATGTCCCCGTCGCCTATGTGCGCTACCTTTCAAAACTTTTTTGGCCGACCGATCTGGCCATCGTTTATCCCTACGTCTACCGCTGGCCGACACTGATAATTATCGGCTCGGTTTTGTTGATAGCAGTAATTTCCGCGCTGGCCGTGATGCTGCTCCGGCGTAAACCGTGGGTGGCCGTCGGCTGGTTCTGGTTTCTCGGCACACTTGTGCCCGTCATCGGTCTGGTGCAAGTCGGCGCACAATCCATGGCCGACCGTTACACCTATTTCCCGGCCATCGGCCTGTTCATCGTGGGCGTCTGGGGGGTTACGGAAATCTGCCTCGCGCGACCGCACAGCCAAACCATTCTCCTGATTCTCGGCGGCGGCGCGGTGATTGGTTGCGTGCTAACGGCGGATCTGCAGATTTCCTATTGGCGCAACAGCATCACGCTGTTTCTCCACGCCGTTGAGGTGACCGAAAACAACTACGTCGCCGCCAACACGCTGGGCAAGGCGTTTGAAAATAAGGGCGATGACCTCCGCGCCTTCGTGCTTTACCGCGAATCCGTGCGCATCGAACCGCGCTATCCCATCAGCCAATACAACCTCGGCCTCGCACTGATTGGTTTTTGTAAAAAGGACGAGGCTTTTCCACACCTCGTCGCCGCCGCGCACTATGACCCGAACAACGCTGATGCGCAGTTAAACGTCGGCGTTTATTTTCTCCAGGAAAAACATTGGCCGGAAGCCGCGCAGTGTTTTCAGAGCGCGTTAAGAATCCGTCCAGAATTCGCGAACGGCCATTTCCGCCTCGGCCAGACGCTCATTCAAATGGAAAAATTTCCCGAGGCCGCCGCGCAACTGCGCGAGGCCTTGCGCTGGCAAAAGAATTTATCCGCTGCGGAAAAAGAATTAGCTGGTCTGCTTGCTGCGCATCCGGAGTTGAAATAAATCCATGCTGGATGGACAAATCGTCCCGGCTCGACAGTCTGGCCGGTTTCTGAAAAACTTTGCGCCGATGAAACAAGCCATCGTGACTTTGGACATGGAAGGCGTGCTGACGCCGGAAATCTGGATCGCCGTCGCCGAGAAGACCGGCATCCCGGAACTCCGCCGCACCACGCGCGACGAGCCGGATTACGACAAGCTGATGAATTACCGCATCGGTATCCTCGACCGGCACGGCATCAATCTTTCACACATTCAGGAAGTCATCGGCACGCTCCAACCGCTGCCGGGCGGAAAAGAATTTCTCGACGAACTGCGCTCGCTGGTGCAAGTCATCATTCTGTCCGACACGTTTGAGCAATTTGCGCAGCCGCTGATGAAGCAGTTGAATTGGCCGACGCTTTTTTGCCATCGCCTGATTGTGGAAAAAGACCGCATCGCCGGCTACCAGTTGCGCCAGCCTAACCAGAAACAAAAATCCGTCGCCGCGCTGAAGTCGCTGAACTATCACGTCGTCGCCGCCGGCGATTCCTACAACGACACCGCGATGCTCGGCGAGGCGAACGCGGGTTTCCTCATCCACGCGCCGGAAAAGGTGAAGCAAGAATTTCCGCAGTTCAAGGCCGTCGAGTCGCACGCGGAACTGCTCAAACTCATCAAGGGAGCGCTCTGATGCCCACGCGCAAAGGCTCAGTAAAATTGTTCCGCCTGCTGGGGGTGGACGTGTATCTGCACTGGGCGTGGTTTGTGGCGTTTTTTTATTTCACCAGCCGGCCGCACGCGTATTCCAACTACGGCTGGAGCGCGCTGGAAATTTTGTCGCTGTTCCTGATTGTGTTGACGCATGAATTCGGCCACGCGCTCGCGTGCCGCTCGGTCGGCGGCGGGGCCAACCTCATCGTCCTCTGGCCGCTCGGTGGCGTGGCCTATGTCAACCCACCACAACGCCCGGGCGCGATGTTGTGGAGCATCGCTGCGGGACCGCTGGTGAACGTGGCGCTCACGCCGTTGTTCTTCGGCCTGTATTATTTTGGCAAACATCACGGCTGGGCGGACGCCGCGCCGGATGCGTTTCTGCTGTTGCGCAACGTCACGATCATCAACACCGTGCTGCTCGCCTTCAACCTGCTGCCGGTCTATCCGCTTGACGGCGGCCAAATCCTGCGCGCGCTGCTGTGGTTTCCGTTCGGGCGGGCGAACAGCCTGATGGCCGCAAGTGTGATTGGCATCGTAGGCGTCGTCGGATTAATCGCCGTGGCGGTTTGGGCGGGCGATACTTGGCTGATTATCATGGCGGTTTTCATTGCGCTGAACTGCTGGGGTGGACTCATGCAGGCGCGCGCTTTGGCAAAGATTGCCAAGATTCCACGCCGCGAAGGGTTCGCGTGTCCGTCGTGCCGCACCGCGCCACCGCTCGGCGAACTCTGGCGCTGCGGTCAGTGCAAAACCGCCTTCGACACCTTTGCCACCCATGCCGCCTGCCCGCAATGCGGCGCGCAATATGATTTGACGCAGTGCCTCGATTGCGGCGAACGCTTCCCGATGAGCGCGTGGCAAAAGCCGGTTGGCTGAATGGAACCGGTTTTGATTTGACGCCGACCGGTTCCCGGCGTAGAAAAGAGGTCCTTAAGAGGAGTAGTTAATTTTCTAATTCCAAAACAAGGAATTTTTGAACACCAGTCTGAAAGTTCGGGACATGCGGCTAGATGCCGTGCGGGGAATGTTTCTGGTCATCATGGCCGGCGTTCATGTGCCGTCGCCACTCTCCCACGCCTTGCAGGAACCGTTCGGATTTACCAGCGCCGCCGAGGGCTTTATCTTCTTGAGCGCGTGTCTCGCGGGTGTGGTCTATGGCAAAACCTACTTGAAAAACGGCTGGACCGAAATGTCCCGCCGCATCTGGAACCGCGCCAAGCTCGTTTACATCGTGCATCTGGCCGTGCTGCTGCCAGTGGCGCTCATCGCGTGGGCTTACGCGCGGCAGGTCGCGCCGCTCGCGAATCATTTCCACGATTTTCTCCAGCATCCGCTCGGTAGCCTGTTGCTAATCCCGCTTCTGCTGCACCAACCACCGCTGTTCGACATCCTACCGCTCTATGTCGTGCTGCTATTGGCGACGCCTTTTGTTTTGGTTGCCGCGCGGCGGCGCGGTTGGGGCGTCGTGCTGGCGGTTTCATTCCTCGGCTGGATCACGGCGCAATTTCCAGAAATCCATTTTCCGGCCAACACACTGCCCGTTCGCGGCGGCTCGTTTAACCTGCTGGCGTGGCAATTTCTCTGGTTCACCGGTGTCGCTCTCGGCGAAACTTCACTCCGCCGCGAAATTATTTCACCCAAACCAAAAAAGTTTTTCTTCATTGCGGCTGGTGTCGTCGTGCTGGCTGGCTTGTGTGCGCGACATGGAATTATTCCGAGCGCAGACATCAATCCCGCGATTTACCTGTGGATGGACAAATGGACGCTCGGCCCGTTGCGGCTGCTGAATTTCGCCGCGTGGGTAGTTTTCCTCGTGGCGTGGAATCCGCGCCCGCCCGCAGCGCTAATGGAACAAACAGCGTTGTGGGGAAGACATTCGCTGGCAGTGTTTGCGCTGCACCTGCCACTCGTCGTCTGCGCCGCGTCGGTAATCCAGATGTTTCCGATGACCGGCGTGCAACAAATTTTTCTCGGCCTGTCCGTGATTGCCGCGATTTCAATTTGGGTGGTATGGCTGGAATTCAATTCGCGCCAGCGCAAGCTAACAAGCGCGCCGACCGTGAAACCGCAGCCGTGGTTTCAACGTCTCAACCGCGAAATCATCCGCTCGCAGCCGCTCAAGCCCACCATCGGCTAATCCTCCGCCTTGAACGCGCGGGAAATCAAATCACGCACGGCTTGCTTCGGATTTTTACCCTCGTAAAGCATCGCGTAAACCTCGTCAATGATCGGCGTCGGCACGCCTTTCTCCTTCGCCAGCCGATGCGCCGAGCGCGCCGTTGGATAACCTTCCGCCAGCTTCGGATGCGACGCGATGATTTGTTCAATCGTCTCACCTTTCCCAATGCGCTCGCCCAAATCGCGATTGCGGCTCTGCTTGGAAAAACACGTCAGCATCAGGTCGCCCATGCCGCTCAAGCCGTTGAACGTCTCCGGCTTCGCGCCGCACGCCACGCCGAGCCGGCGCATTTCGGACAACGCGCGCGACACCAAACCCGCCTTCGTGTTGTCGCCGTAACCGAGGCCGTCGCCCACGCCCGCGCCGACGGCGATGACGTTTTTCAGCGCCGCGCCGTATTCCACGCCGAGGATGTCGGTGTTGCGGTAGATGCGAAATTCCGGACGGTGAAAAAGTCCCTGGACGATTTTCGCCGTGCCTTCGCTCTCGCTCGCGCAGACGATGGAAGTCGGAATCCCCAGCGCCACCTCGCGCGCGAAACTTGGACCCGACAGCGCCGCCACTCGATCCGCCGGTGCCTGCTCGCGCAAAATCCGGCTCATCGTCTCGCCCGTTTCAAACTCGATGCCTTTGGTGACGCTGACGAAAATTCCCGGATGACCTTTCAGCTTCACCGCCACGTCGCGGAAAAATTGCGAGGGAATCGCCAGCACCAGCACTTCGCGTCCGCCCGTGGCTTTGGCAAAATCTGGCTCCGTCTTCCAATCCGTCGGTAACGCGACGCCGGGCAAAAGCTTTTCGCTGCGGCCGGATTGGAGTTCCGCCAGCAGCGCGGCGTTGATGTCCCACAGCGTCACGGCGTTGCCGTTTTCGTGGAGGACTTTGGCCAGCGCCGCACCCCACGCGCCCGCGCCCAAAACGCAGATTCTCATTTCTCAGCCCTCCATAGATGATGCGAGCAATAATAGCTAACGCAAGGTTCACCGAGCGCCCCCTCATCCGTCCTGCGGACACCTTCTCCCCCGCTGGGGGAGAAGGCCGGGATGAGGGGGACTTTTTGCAAAGAGAAACCGCTTGCACCGCTCGCTAATTTTTCCCGATGGATATTTTTCATTTCGATTCCTTTTTTTGGCCGAGCCGGTTTTCCGTGCCGGCGATGAGCCGTTGAATGTTGGACTTGTGTTTGTAGATCGCCAGCGCGCCGAGCGCCGTCGTGACGATGCCGAGAAAAATATTTTGCGGCATCATTAACCAAACCGTCGTCGGCAGCGCAATCGCTCCCGCGATAGAGCCGACGGAAACATACCGCGTCAGCACAATCGCGAGGATGAAAACCGCCAACGCAATCAGCAGCGCCCACGGCGCGAGGGCGAGGTAAACGCCGGCCGTTGTCGCGATGCCCTTGCCGCCTTTGAATTTAAGCCAGCAGGTGTAGTTGTGGCCGAGCACGGCGAAAATGCCGGTAGTGAGGAGTGTATGTTCGACTTGTTCACCAGTTGGAATACACATCGCTCCATAATGCCAGCGAATATAAAACGAGCAAAATATTACCCCTAGATAACACGCACCATATCCCTTTGCCGCATCCGCGAGCAGCACGAAAATCCCTGCTGGTTTGCCCAGCACGCGCATGGCGTTGGTCGCGCCGATGTTGCCGCTGCCCACGCTGCGGATGTCTATGCCCTTCGCCTTCGCCACGAGAAAGCCGGTCGGAATCGAGCCGAGCAGATACGCACCGAGTGCAACCAGAATGTAAGCGAGAATTGGCACGCGCGCAGTCTATGAGTCCAACGCCAAAAGTTCAAAACCAAATCTCACGCAAAGGCGCAAAGCCGCGAAGTTCTTTGAAGCAGCCGTAGTTTCTAGGTTTAACTTTGCGCCTTCGCGTCTTTGCGTGAGCAATTTTGATTTTCCGCAGACCAATTCACTGGCAAACTCCGCGAATGGCAAAGATTAAAGTCGCCGTTCTCGGCACCGGCTCGCTCGGTCAACATCACGCCCGCATCTACTCCGAACTCCACGCCGCCGGCGCAGTGGAACTCACCGGCATTTTCGACGCGCATACGGAAACCGCCCGCAAGATTGCGGAGAAACATAAGCTCCGCGTCTTCACGTCCGTCGCCGAAGCCGCCGCCGCCAGCGACGCGATGAACATTGCCACTCCCACGACGACGCATTTTGAAATCGCCAAACAGTTGCTCGCCGCCGGCAAACACGTTCTCGTTGAGAAGCCGATGACCGACAATTCCGCGCAGGCCGCCGAACTGTGCGAACTCGCCCAGAAAAATAATCTCGTCCTGCAAGTCGGTCACGTCGAGCGGTTCAATCCCGTTTTCACTTTTCTCCAAACCATCGCCACCGAACCGAAGTTTATCGAATGCCACCGCCTGTCGCCCTTCCCGGCCCGCTCCACCGACATCGGCGTGGTGCTGGATTTGATGATCCACGACCTCGACATCGTGCTCGCGTTCGTGAAATCGCCCGTGACCAGCGTGGATGGCGTGGGCATTCCCGTGTTGAGTAAGAGCGAGGACATCGCCAACGTGCGCTTAAAATTTGCCAACGGCTGCGTGGCCAACCTCACCGCCAGCCGCGTCAGCCCGGAGCGGATGCGCAAGATCCGCGTCTTCAGCGGCCCGACGAATCCCTGCTACATCTCACTCGATTACCGCGTGCAGGAAGGCTACGTCTACCGCGTCGCCCGCGATGGCGAACAGGAAACGCCGTTCATCAAGAAACTCATGGCGGCGAAGCTCGGCATCGGCAAAGACTCCGCCATCGTCAGCGAATTTGCCGGCAAAAAAATCGTGCGCGAGCCAGTGCCCATCACGAAAGACGAACCGCTCAAGCTGGAACTGCAACACTTCGTCCACTGCGTCGAACAGAAGCAAACCCCGAAGGTCAGCGGCGAATCCGCCAAACAAGCCTTGGACCTGGCGTTTGAAATCACAAGGCAAATTCAGCAGATAAAGTAGCCACAGAGGCACAGAGACGAAGAGAATTTCTTGGCGGCAAATGTTTAACTGATAAAATTTAAATTATGAACTACTGGATGGACTTGTTCACCGGAACGACTTGGGAAGAGTTTCAAAAGTCTGGCGCTTCTGTTTCCGGCTTCACCCACAGGATGAGAAAGACCGTTCAGAGCATTCAGCCAGGAGATGTTTTGCTTTGCTATCTAACCGGCGTAATGCGTTGGGTTGGCGCCCTTGAAGTTATCGGCCAGAGCGACAACAAATCGCGCATTTGGAAAGATGCTGAATTTCCATCAAGAGTTGATGTAAAGCCGATTGTTCTGCTGTCTCCCGCCAACGGAGTTCCAATGAACGAACTCAAAGGCAAGGTTGGATTCTACCAGTCCGAAGCGGACAGCGGCAAATTCAAGGGATTTGTTAGAGTCAGTCCGAAGATTTTTCGTCCAAAAGAAGACGGCGATTTGATTCTTAAGCTTCTGCGTGAAGCGGAAAAATCTCCAATCTCTCGTCCATTTGACGCAAAGAAGCTGGCTCGCAAACCATTTTTTAAAGCTGAAAGATTGAAAGGCAAGCAGACGATTTCCACTGTTGTTTCAGTCCCAGATTCTGAAGAAGCCGAAAGTTTAGAACTGCCCGGAATCATTGATAAAGCTGAAACAAAAACTTCAACAACACGTCATACTGAAATCCAGCATCACTTGATGACACTGGGTGCGGAGATGGGCTTTGAAATTTGGGTCGCGCGTAATGATCGCTCACGAAGCTGGAACGGCAAAGAACTTGGCAAACTTCCAAATGTGATTGACGAATTGCCGACGCAGTTCAATGAGGCGACGAACCGCACCATTGAGCTTATTGACGTATTGTGGCTAAAGGGAAATTCGATTGTTGCAGCTTTCGAAGTCGAATGCACAACCAGCGTTTATTCTGGCTTGCTCCGCATGAGCGACCTGCTGGCACTCCAGCCAAATCTTGAAATCAATCTATTCCTCGTTGCACCAGACGAACGCCGTGAAAAAGTTAAACAAGAAATCCTGCGGCCAACTTTTTCACTTAAAGAAAAGCCTGTGGCGGAAATTTGCGGCTTCCTTGGTTTCGGAAAACTAACGGAAAAACTTGATGGCATTCGCAAACTTGGCTTGGCCTCTTCGTTGAAACCGGATTTTCTTTTGAAAAGCGCTGAGTATTTTGCTGCAGAAAATGGCGATTAGGTTTCTCTGCGTCTCTGTGCCTCTGTGGCAAAACTTAAACCGTGAAACCAAAAACCTTCATGCTCATCGCCGGTGAGGCGAGCGGGGATTTGCTCGCAGCGGAACTCGTGTCCGCGCTGCGCGGGCAGTTGCCTGACGCGCAGTTTTTCGGCGCGGGTGGCGCCAAGATGTCCGCCGCCGGCGTGGACTTGGCTTTCGACCTGACCCAGCACTCGGTCATCGGTATCACGGACGTGCTGAAAAATATTTTGAAGTTCCGGCGGCTGTTCAATCAACTGCTGGCGCTGGCGATTGAACGCCAGCCAGACGTGGTCATCGGCGTGGATTATGGCGGGTTCAACCTGCGCTTCGGTCAAGCGGTGAAGAAATACGTCCGCGAGAATCCGTTTTCCAAGTGGAATCCGAAAATCGTCCAGTTCGTCTCGCCACAGGTCTGGGCGTCGCGTCCCGGCCGCGCGAACAAGCTGGCACGCGACTATGATCTGCTGTTGAGCATTTTCCCGTTTGAGAAGGATTGGTATGCCAAGCGCGTGCCCAAACTGCGCGTGGAATTCGTCAGTCATCCCATGGTGGAGCGAATGCAGAAGGAAGAATTAAGAATGCAGAAGCCGGACAATTCCGCTGCGCCAAAAATCCTACTGCTGCCCGGCAGCCGCAAAAGTGAATTGCAAAGGCATTTGCCGGTGATGCTGGACGCGCTGAAGTTGATTCAGGAAAAGCTGCCGGCGGCGAAGGCGAAAATGGTTTTGCCGAATCCGGCTTTGGTGTCGCTCGCAAAATCACTCGGCGCGAATCTGGAAATCCAAATCGGCGAATTGCCGTGGGCGCTGGCGGAGGCGGATGTCGCCATCGCCTCGACGGGCACGGTGACGATGGAGTGCGCGTTCTTTGGCGTGCCAACGGTGACCCTCTACAAAACCTCGTGGCTCACCTACCAGATCGCCAAGCGCATCGTAACAGTGAAATCGCTGACGATGCCCAACCTGCTAGCCGGCGAGCCGGTTTATCCGGAATTCATCCAGAACGAGGCGACGCCGGAAAATCTTTCACGCGCCGCGCTGGATTTATTGCAAGACGAAGCGCACCGGACACAAATCAAAGCACAGCTCGCAAAAATCATCGCCTCGCTCGGCGAACCGGGCGCGACTGGACGCGCGGCGGCGGCGGTGTTGAGCTTGTTCCCATGAAAGACCTGTCGAATCCATTTTGGATCAAGCTCAAGGGGATTTTGTTTCTGGTCATCGGCATTGTCTGCGTCGTTCTATTGCTTCTGGACGATCCGAAATGGTCCAAAGGCGCGTTGCTCGCGATGGCTATCTGGAGTTTCTGCCGGTTTTATTACTTTGCCTTCTACGTCATCGAGAAATATGTGGATCCGAACTACAAATTCTCCGGGCTGATTTCATTTGCACGCTATTTGTTTCAACGGCGGAAATGATTTTGACCGGAAAAGATTCCTGTTTTCCTGCTTTCCTTATTTGCCACGAGTTTTAAATTTTCCCCATGGACTCACTCCACGCGCCGTGGCGCATCGAATACATTCTCGCGCCGAAACCCAAGCTCGACGCGAGCCTGTTCACGAGCATCGCCCAGTCCAGCGACGACGCGGGCAACCTCGTCATCGCCCGCGACCGCACCTGCTACGCCCTGCTCAACCGCTATCCCTACAACGGTGGCCATCTGATGATTGTGCCTTACAAGGAAGTCGCGGATTTGAACGGGCTGACGGATGAAGAAGGCGCTGACCTCTGGAAACTCGTCCGTCGCTGCACCAATGCGCTCAAGGCGGTGATGAAGCCGGACGGTTTCAACGTGGGCATTAATCTCGGCAAAGTCGCTGGCGCAGGTATCGTGGAGCATCTGCACATTCACGTCGTGCCGCGCTGGAACGGCGATACGAACTTCATGCCGGTCATCGCGCAAACGAGCGTCGTGCCGGAGGCATTGCTGGACGTGGCGGCAAAACTGCGAGCGGAACTAGGGAAATAATTTTAAATTGTGGCCACTGAAACGCTTCATTACGAAAACCCGCGCTTCGCACAGCAACTGTTTAATCACGAGCCGCGCAATTTGCAGTCGCTGGAAACGGAGTTGTCTGTCAAAGCCACTTCGCGCGAAGGCTGGATCAAGCTGGACGGCACGGCGGACGGGATTGAGCGCGCCAAGCAGCTTTTCGCCTCGCTGGAAAGCATGTTAAAGGCGGGTTCACCAGTGAAGAACCGCGACTTCACTCACGCGCTGAATGTAGTGAAAATTGAAGGTGGGGCGACGCTCAAAGCCATGGTCGGCGACCGCGTGCAAACGCATGAACGCAAGGCCGGCGTGACCGCCAAGACGGTCGGCCAAAAAAATTACATCGAGGCGATTCGCAAACACGACATCACTTTCGGCATCGGGCCAGCGGGCACGGGCAAAACTTATCTCGCGGTGGCGATGGCGTTGGCAGCGATGCGCGACGGCGGCATTTCACGGATTATTTTGACGCGCCCCGCAGTCGAGGCAGGCGAGGCGCTGGGTTTTCTGCCGGGCGACCTTTACGAAAAAATCACGCCGTATCTGCGGCCGCTGCACGACGCGTTGCACGACATGCTGCCCGCCGAGGAAATCGCCAAGCACATGGAACGCGCGACGATTGAGATTGCACCCCTCGCCTACATGCGCGGGCGGACGCTGAACAACGCGTTCATTATTTTGGATGAAGCGCAGAATTCCACGACGGAGCAGATGCTGATGTTTCTCACGCGGCTCGGTCACGGCTCGAAGGCGGTCATCACGGGTGACGAAACGCAGATTGATCTGCCAGCGCACAAAAAATCCGGTCTCGCGGAGGCGCATCGCGCGCTCAAACACACGGAAGGCATTGCCATCATTGAGTTTTCCAAGCGCGACGTGGTGCGGCATCCGTTGGTGCAGCGCATCATCGCGGCTTACGAACATCATCGCGGCACGGGCAAAACGGAGGAGAAATGAGCGTCGTCATCGCCAACCGCCAGCGGAAGAAAAAAATTAATCCGGGCCGACTTAAGGAAATCACGGAAGCGCTGTTGGCTGAATTAAAAACCACGGAGGCAGAACTTGGTGTCAACCTTGTCGGCGCGCGGGAAATGGCGCTGGTGAATGAAACCTTTCTCCAGCATGAAGGCGCGACGGACGTGATTACGTTTGACCATGCTGAAGGTAGGGCGGGTAGTCCCCTGCCCGCCGACGGCGCGCACGGAGTGACGCGCCCCACCATCCACGGCGAACTTTTCATCTGCGTGACCGTGGCCGTGGCGCAAGCGAAAGAATTCAAGACGACCTGGCAGTCCGAGTTGGTCCGTTACATCGTCCACGGCGTTTTGCATCTGCTCGGCTATGACGATTTGAAGCCCGCGTTGCGACGCGAGATGAAGCGCGAGGAAAACCGACTGATGCGCCATTTGGAAAAACGGTTTTCGCTCGCACAAGTTTCGCGCACGGTTAAAATCGGCGCGTGAGAAAAACCTTTTTTGCCGGTTGGCGCGCGAGTTTCTTCACCGGTCTGGCCGTGACCCTGCCGGCGCTGATCACGCTCGCGGCGGTGAAGTGGATTTTCGGAACCATTTCCAGCTTCACGGACACGCTGCTGTTTTTTCTGCCATATATTCTCGGCCCGAAGGAAGTTTACGAAAATGGCCAGTCCGGCGCGATGTTTTGGTATTGGAGCCTGCTGGCACTGGTGCTGGCAGCGGTGCTGATTTCGTGCGTCGGCCTACTGGCACGCTATTACATCGGCAAGCGCATGATTGAATGGCTCGACACGGTGATGATGAACGTGCCGATTTTCAACAAGTTTTACGGCGCGATCAAACAGGTGAACGAAGCTTTTTCGGGGAATAAAAATTCATTCAAGACCGTGGTGCTGGTGGAATTTCCGGGGCCGGGAAATTATTCCGTTGGTTTTATAACCAACGAGGCCAAAGGCGAAGTCCAGCAGAAGTCTGGAAAAAATCTGGTCGGCGTTTTTATCCCGACCACGCCGAATCCGACAAGCGGATTTCTGATTCTCGTGCCGGAGGAGAACGTGACTAAGCTCGACATGAGCGTGGCCGAGGGCATCAAATATATCGTGAGCCTCGGCTCGATTTCGCCGGAACAACTTCCGCCCAAAACCAAATGACCGAGTCCGCCAGCGGCATAATTCTGAGGACGCGACCGCTGACAGAGACCAGCCTGATTGTCCACTGGCTGACGCCAGATTTGGGCCGCGTGGCTACGGCGGCCAAGGGTGCGCGCCGGCCAAAATCTCCGTTCGCCGGAAAATTGGATTTGTTTTACGCCGCCGATTTTTCCTTCACCCGCAGCCGCCACTCGGAATTGCACGCATTGCGCGAAGTGAAATTGCGTGAGACGCACGGCGCGATTCGCGAGAACATTTTGAAGTTGCAACAGGCTGGCTACCTCACCGCGTTTATTGAGCAAGCGACGGAAACTGAGTCGCCGTTGCCGGAAGTCTTTGAGGTGGTGCGCACCTTTTTGCAATGGCTATGCGATCATTCGCCGCAGACGCAAAACATCTTGGCGCTGGAACTGAAACTGTTGCGCGAGCTGGGGCTGATGCCGGAATTGGATGAATCGCGCCTGACGCCCGGCGCAAAAAAAATCACCGTGGCGCTGCTGGAAAATGACTGGGCCGGTTTAGCACGGTTAAAAATGAGTCAGCCACAAACCAAGGAACTGCAGCTGTGGCTGCATGGATTTCTTATTTTCCACCTCGGTCGGCTGCCGCGCGGACGGTCGGCGGCGCTGGCAGAAGCGGGTTGAAAAACATTTTTATCCGGCAAACTTTAAGCTACATTCCCGCGCGGCGCGATGATCACTAAGCTCGCAAAAACATTCTCCAGCTTGCGAATGCAGCTGGTGACGAGCGTTTTCCTTTGGATTTCTCCGGCGCTGGTGCTGACCTACATCATCAATCAGGATTGGTTCTGGCGGTTCGCCCCAGACTGGCTAAAGCACTATACCTTGAGCGTGCCGTGGGAAAGCTTCTTCGTCGGCTTACTGGCGCTCATCGCCGCATGGTATGGCGGCGAACATTTTATTCTTCGGCAGGTGCGCGCCCTCACCCGCGCGGTGATGCAACTGGCCAGCGGCAATCTGAAGGCGCGGTCGGGTCTCGAAGACGCCGAGGGCGAGATTGGCCAGCTCGCGCAAAAATTCGACGACATGGCCGCCACGCTCCAACAACGGCAAAAAGAGCGCGATGCGGCCGACCAAAAACTTCTCAACCGCGCGATGCAGCAGACCGCCGTTTCCGCCGTGGGCCAGTGCGCGCTGACGAACCGCGATTTGAGCGTGATTTACGAGCAGGCCGTTTATCGCGTGGCCGAGATGTTTGCAGTCGAATACGCGATGTTGTATCAGCGTATGCCGGACGGCCAGTTGCAGCCGCTCGCCGTTTACGGACTCACGCCAAAATCTTCCGGCAACACCATTGCCTTCAATAAAAAACTGTCGCAAATGTCGTGGACGGCGGAGACCGGCGAGGTCGCGGTCGTCAACGACTGGAGTCAGGAAACCAACTTCAGCCGCTCGCCGTTGCTCGAAGAACTCGGCGTGGTCAGCGGCGCGGCGGTGGCGATTCCCACGCGCAACAAGCCGTTCGGCGCGCTCGCGGCGCACACGACGCACAAGCGGGAATTTTCGCCGGACGACATCCAGTTCCTGCTCGCCGTCGCCAACGTCGTCGGCATGGCCACCGAACGCATCCGCGCCGAGGCCGAGACGGAGAAGCTCGCGGCGTTCGTTAAGGAAAATCCGAACGCGGCGTTGGAAGTCGCAAGCGACGGCTCGGTAAATTATTTCAACGACGCCGCCGAGCGGCTCGCCGCCGCGCTCGGCCAGGAACATCCGAAGGACATTTTGCCGGAAACCTTTTCGCAAGTGGTCAAGGATTGCCTGGCCTCCGGTCGCGGCGATTCCGGGCTGTTCACCAAGATGAACGGGCGCACGGTGGCGTGGACTTTTCAGCCGCTGCCCTCCGGCGGCGTGGTGCATTGTTACGGCGAGGACATCACGACGCGGCTGAATCTGGAGGCGCAGTTGCTCCAGTCGGAAAAGATGAAAACCTTCGGCCAGTTCGCCGCCGGCATCGCGCATGATTTCAACAACATGCTGACCGTCATCCAGGGGCACACGAGCAAACTGTTGACGGAAGGTTCGCTCACACCGGAGGTTAAAGATTCACTCACGCAGGTTTATTCCGCCGGCGACCGCGCGGCACAGCTCACGCGCCAGTTGTTATTGACGAGCCGAAAAAACGTCATGCAATTGCGGCTGCTTGACCTCCGCGAAGTCGTCGGCAGCACGAGCAAAATGCTAGAGCGCCTCGTCGGTGAAACCATCGAACTGCGTTTCCAAAGCCCACAGACGCGGACGCTCGTCTATGCCGACCAAAGCATGATCGAACAGGTGGTCATGAATCTCGCGAGCAATTCCCGCGACGCCATGCCGAACGGCGGCATCCTGCTGATGGAGATTTCAGAAACCATTATTTCACCAGACGATGCCTGTCTGCCGACGGACATCAGTCCCGGACATTACGTCAAACTCGAAGTCACCGACAACGGTTGCGGCATGGACGACGCCACGCGTGCGCGGATTTTTGAACCATTCTTCACGACCAAAGATGTTGGCAAAGGAACCGGCCTCGGGCTCGCCACCGTTTTCAACATCGCCCGCCAGCATAACGGCTGGGTGGATGTCCGCAGCGAACTTGGCCGCGGCACCACGTTCATTGTCTACCTCCCGGCCAAAGCTGAAGCGCCGGCGGAAATAAATCCGATTGAAGCACCGGTCATTTTGCCCGCGATTGGTGGCAGCGAAACCATTTTGATCGTCGAAGATGAACCCATGCTGCGCGAACTCGCCCGCGAAATTTTAAAAGACTCCGGCTACACCATTTTGGAAGCCGGTTCCGGTCGCGAAGCGCTCGAAGTCTGGAATCGTCACGCCGGAAAAATCAGTCTGGTGCTCACCGACATGGTCATGCCTGAAGGCGTATCCGGCGTGGAACTCGCCGAACGACTGGTCGCCGGATCGCCGCACCTAAAAATCATTTTCATGAGCGGCTACACCTCCGACGACGTCAGTCAGGAACTGCTCCAACGCACCAACGCCAGCTTCATTCAGAAACCTTACGGCCACGCTGAACTCGTAAAAATCGTCCGCGACTGTCTGGACAAAAGCGAAAATTAAGCGGCGGCGACGAGTTGCAAAACGGCTTTGACTGCTTCCTCAATCTTCACCAATTGCAGTGCGCCGTTGCGCGGTTTGATTTCCACTTCGCCCTTGGCCAGCGATTTTTCGCCGATGCCGATGCGGATGGGAAACCCGACCAGTTCGGAATCTTTGAACTTCACGCCGGGGCGCTCGTCGCGGTCATCGAGGATCACATCCACGCCGCGGGCAGTAAGTTCCGCATAAAATTTCTCCGCCAGTTTCATCGCTTCGCTCTCCGGCGCAACGGCGAGCGGCGTGATACAAACTTGATATGGCGCAACGCTCAACGGCCAGATGACGCCGTCCTTGTCGTTCCCCTGCTCAATGATCGCCTGCAACGTGCGCGTGACGCCGATACCGTAGCAGCCCATCACTGACGGCTTGCGCGAACCGTCCACGTCGAGGAACGTCGCGCCGAGCTTCTCGCTGTATTTCGTGCCGAGCTTGAAGACGTGGCCAACTTCAATCGCGCGGCGAATCTTCAGCGACTTGGCGCACTTGGCGCACGGTTCACCCGCGCTGACGGTGCGCAAATCAAACCACGCGGTCACTTTGATGTCGCGTTCGATGGAGACATTCTTCAAATGGAAACCGTCCTCGTTCGCGCCGGTGGTCATGTCGTTTGCGCCTTGCAAACGCTCGTCGGCAAAGACTTTGACATCGGCCGGAACATTCACCACAGCGCCAAGCGAACCCGGCTTTGCGCCAAGCAACGCCACGATTTCTTCAACCGTCGCCGGACGCGCCGCAACCGCGCCCGTTTTCGCGAGTAACTTGGTTTCGTTCAATTGGTCGTCACCGCGAATCAAAATCAAAACCGGCTTCGAGTCGGCGATGTAAACCAGCGTCTTGATCTGGCGGTTGGCGGGAACTTTGTAAGGTTCTTTGCTCAACGCCTCAATCGTCACCACGCCGGGCGTGGCAAATTTTTCAATCGCCGCGCCAATCTCACGCGCCGCTGTTTTCGGGATGCCGCTGGTGGCCTTCTCAATGTTCGCCGCGTAGCCGCACGCTTCGCAATAAGCGACATCATTTTCGCCGGTCTCGGCGGGAACCATGAATTCGTGCGAGTAATTGCCGCCGATCACACCGGTGTCCGCCTCGACGGGAAATGCCTGCAAGCCGCAGCGCGCAAAGATGCGTTTGTAGGCGTCATACATCTTGTGATAGCTCGCCATCGCGTTCTCGTCCGTCGTGTCGAAGGAATAGGCGTCCTTCATGATGAATTCCTTCGCGCGCATCAGGCCAAAGCGCGGGCGAATCTCATCGCGGAACTTGGTGCTGATCTGATAAAAGTTTTTTGGGAGTTGGCGATACGAATTAATTTCACCTGCTGCGAGCGTGGTGATGACTTCCTCGGCGGTCGGGCTGAGAAACCATTCACGGTTGGCGCGGTCTTTGACTTTGCACAAAACGTCTTTGGCCGTTTCCGCGCGACCGCTTTGCTCCCAAATTTCTTTCGGCTGGAGCGCGGGCATCAAAACCTCAATCGCCCCGGCGCGATCCATTTCTTCGCGGATGATTTTTTCCACCTTGCGCAAGGCGCGCAGGCCGAGCGGCAGAAAAGTATAGACGCCGCCCGCGAGCTTGCGGATGAGGCCGGCGCGCAGCAACAGTTTGTGCGAAACGATTTCCGCATCAGCCGGGGCTTCGCGGAGCGTAGGAATCAAAGTTTGTGTCCACTTCATGTGGCGGAAATTTTAACAGCAAAGGAACGCCGGAACGAAGAATTTTATTTTGCCGGAACGGCTGGCAAATTTGCTTTACAGTCGGCACACAAAGTGGAGATTGAACGCATTCGCCAGCCAACGGACTAACAAACTATGAAAACTATCGCCACCCTGCTCCTCGCCGCCGCGCTTTCCGCCACCGCCGAACCCGCGCTCACCATTTACAACCAGAACTTCGCCGTCGTGCGCGATACCGTGCCGCTCGACCTCAAGCCCGGCGCGAACGCCGTCGTTTACTCCGGCGCCACCGCGCAGGTGGAGCCGGACTCCGTCATTCTGCGCGACCCGAAGGGCAAACATTCCCTGCAAATCCTCGAACAGAATTACCGCAACGATCCCGTCTCGCAGGAACTGCTGCTCTCACTGTTCGAGGGCAAAACGATTGATTTTGAAAAGGTGCGGATGAAGGACAGCACGCAAATCGCCGAACTCATTCCCGGCAAAGTTATCCGCAGCGGTTTCGTGCCCGGCGGCGCGTTCACGCAACCCATCATCGAGGTGAATGGCAAATTGCAATTCACCTTACCCGGCCAGCCGTTGTTTCCCGATCTCGGCAGCGACACGATTCTCAAGCCCGCCTTCGACTGGCTGCTGCAATCCGACAAGTCTGGCAAGTTCGACGCGGAAGTCGGCTACGTCACCGCTGGCTTCGACTGGAGCGCGAGCTACAACCTCGTCTCGCCGGAGAAAGGCGATCTCTGCGACCTCGTCGGCTGGATCACGATGAACAACAACAGCAGCAAGACGTTTGAGAATGCGAAAATTAAATTGATGGCCGGTGACGTGAATAAAATTCAGCCGCCTTCGGCCAGAGGCGGAATGGTCATGTATAAAGCCGCCCGCGCCATGGCCATGGACGAAGCCGCGCCTGCCGTCTCCGAAAAAGCCTTCGACGAATTCCATCTCTACTCCATCGCGCGCGCCACCACGCTCCACGATCACGAGACGAAGCAGGTTGAGTTTGTCCACGCGGAAAAAATGTCGGCGCCGACCATCTACGTCTATGACGGCGCGCAAGGCTATCAATTTTACGGATTAAATTATGACCGCAGCTACGGAACACAAATCGACAACAACAAGATCATCGTCCAGCGCGAATTCAAAAACGCCGAGACGAACCAGCTCGGCATCGCCCTGCCCGCTGGCAAGCTACGCTTCTATCGCCGCGATGCCGATGGCCAGTTGCAATTCGTCGGCGAGAACACCATTGACCACACGCCGCGCAACGAAACCGTCCGCATCACCACCGGCAACGCTTTCGACCTCGTCGGCGAACGTAAACAGGCGGACTTCAAAGCGGATCGCGGCGATAAGTGGATGGATGAAACCTTTGAGATCAAGCTGCGCAACCGCAAGAAGACCGACGCCGTGGAAATCCGCGTGGTGGAGCATCTCTACCGCTGGAGCAACTGGGAAATCACTGCGAAGTCGGACGAGTTCAAAAAGAAAGATTCACAGACCATTGAGTTTCTCGTGCCGGTGAAGCCGGACGAAGAGAAGACCGTGACTTACACCGTGCATTATTCGTGGTGAGTCAGGGCGAGCGCAGACGATAAAAAAAACGTGGGGAATTAGAAGCAGCCAGATGCGTGAACTGATAGGCGCCTGGCGGACTTTCAATCGCCTTGCCCAACACCAGCCAGTTGCTCAAGGGCAGACTCAAATTGGTGCTGGCCAGCACGGTGAACGGCGCACCCGGCGCGTTGGTGAAGGAAAATGCGCAGGCTTGGTTGCTCAAGATGATTTGCGCCGTCAGCCCCGCCGGTGAAATGGTCAACTGCTGCAACGTGTAGGCCAGCGTGGCGTCATTGAAAGTGAAGCGATAAACCGCATTGCCGGTGACGCTCGCGGAAATGTTGTTCGTACTGAAACTGATTCCCGTGCCGGCCAGCGGCGGATTGGTTTGCGTCTGCAAATTTAATCCCCAATTCGCACTCGTCCAAACTCCGTTGGCGGTGAATTTGAACTGGAGGTTGGTCGCCGTCGAAAACGCCGCGTCATACTGCCAAAAATCATTCGTAACCAAAGTCATGTTGTTTAAGCCCGCGTTCCATCCCGCAATATCGCTCGCTACGGTCATGGTGGCATAGGGGCTAGCGAGCAGCGGCACAAGACTATAGGTAAGCGTCTGGTCGTTGAAAGTGAAACGGTAAACGCCATTGAACGTGCCGTTGGCGACGATGTTGGATGTTCCCAAAATTTTGCTGGAGCCAACCAGCGGAACGGTAACTTGCGTTTGCGTGCCGGGATTTTCGCCCCAGTTAGTTGACCAATTGCCATTGGCCACAAACTTAAATTGCAAATTCGTCTGATTGGAAAAATTTGCTTCATACTGCCAGATATGGGAAGTCACCTGCACCATGTTGCTGGCTTTCTCATTCCAAATTGGATTTTGAAACGTGCCGGCCACGGTGATGGCGTTGTAAGCCGTTGAAACTTGACTATTGTTGGTAGTCCAATTTACCCGCACCGATTGTGCAGTGCCGGCATCAATCAGCTTGAGCGCGAGCTTGCCGTCCGCGGTCATCGCCCAACCGGTCGGCGCGGAAGCCAGAGCCGCGAAACTAGCCGCTGGCGCAAGTGTAGAACCGTTGAGCAACACCTCCTGCACAGTGCCGGGGTTGTAGCAATAGATATTGAAGTTTGTGTGGCCGGGATTATAGCTGCCTTGCCGCGCACCGATGGTGAAATCCCAATTGGTCGCCGTTCGCGAACTATCAAACTTCACAGAGGCGTAGACGCCGTTCGTGTAATTCCAACCTTCGCCTTCATCTTCATAAAGCGTGAATGACGAATTGCCCTCCGGCCAGCAATTCACATCGAGAAAACCGGCGTTCGGCTGCGTCGTGTTTTGCATCGTCGGACCCATCGGAATGATTGCGCCGCTCCGCACGAACAGCGGGACTTGCCCGAGCGTGGCGTTGACGGTCACGGTGTTGCCGCCGTCGTAGCGCGTGTTATTCCACCAATTATACCAACCCACGCCGGGCGCGTAGGGCAGATAGACCGAGCGGGTCGTGGCGCCCTGAACATAGACTGGCGCGACAAGAAAATAATCACCGACGAGAAAATCGTAGTCGTTCAGCGAAGTGGTGTTGTTGTCAGAATAATATTTGGCGACCGTTGGCTCGTTCATTGGTTCGCCGGTTTGGCTGCAGTTATAGGCGAGCGTGTAAAGATACGGCAGCAGTTTGTAGCGGAACTGAATGCTGTTGCGCATGGCGCTTTGATACGGATCACTGTAACGCCACGGCTCACGACCCTGATCGCCATTCGGCCAAGTATCGCCCTGCGAATGATTGCGGAAGAATGGCAGGAACGCGCCCCACTCATGCGCGCGGGTGAGCAGTTCGGGCGTGGTCGGCCCAATGAATCCGCCAAGATCGTGCCCATACCACGCCGCACCGGAAATCATCGCGCTCAAACCAAAGCGAATGATAGTGCGCGCGTGCGTCCAATCCGCGCCGGTGTCGCCGCTCCAACTGACAGCGTAATGCTGCAGGCCGCAGTTGCCGGAACGGCTCAACACGAACGGGCGTTTGTCCGGACTTTTTTGGAGCATTGCCCCGTAGCTCGTCGAGGCACAGCGCAGGCCAAAATAATTTTTTTCGTTGCTCCATTGGCGGCGCGAGTCGGTCGTCGAAGTGCCGTAGCGTCCGTCGCACCAGAGCAGCGCGTTACTGGGAATGCCATCACTGCCTTCGGGTTCGTCAATGTCGTTCCAAATGCCGGCGAACGGCACGTTGTTCAGCCAGTTGGTGATTTTGCCCTGCCACCAAGTCCGCATCGGCGTGCTGGAGAAGTCGAAGAACGAAACCGGCCCCAGATAAATGCTGCCCTGATAAGTGCTGCTGTCGTTATTCTTGATGAAATGCAGGGCGGCGTTTGCTTCGCTGTAAAACGCATCCTGCGTTTCCATGATGGGTTCGATCAGCGGAACCACTTTCACGCCCTTGGCGCTACAGTAGGAAATCATCCCGGCGGGATTCGGGAACTTGGTGGTATTCATGGTCAATTGATTCAAGTTGTTCGCTGTGATGGAACTTTGATTGGCATCCTTCCGCATGTAATCAATATCGAGATAAACCGCGTCGAGCGGAATATTGTTGGATGGAGCCGTGTCCGCCAGCCATTGCACCCAGCTCTGATTGTCGTAGCTGAAACGTGAAAGCTGATAACCGAAGGCCCACTTCGGCAGCATGGCCGGCCGGCCGGTCAATTCGGAATAGCGATCCTGCACCGCCGTCATCGAATGGCTCGTCCCGCCGCCGAAGAAAAAATAATCCAACTGCCCGTCGCCCGCCTCAAACGAGTAGGCATTGCCACTGAACTGCGTGCCAAACTTGAATAACGGCCGACAGGGGTTGTTGAAAAAAATGCCGTAAACAAAAGCGTTCGTTGAACCGCTGGACGGTTGCACTCCGTAGAAGAACGGCGTGTTCAAATATTCCGGTTTGTTGAATTCACTCCAGTTGTAGGTGCCGGTGTTCCAACACTCAAACTCATTGCCGCGGCGGTTCAACGGACCGCCGTATTCGCCGACGCCAAAAAACGACTGATTGGCTGGCAACGTCTTGATGGATTTGATTTTGAAACCGCCCGAACTCCAGCCGCTCTGACCGGTGTAGCCATAGCTGGAATCAAATTCCGAATGATCGTCGCGCAAAAGATAAAAACCGCTCTTGTCTTTGAAATCCACCTTGAACGGACTCTTCGTCACCACAACATCAAGCTGCGGCGTCGAGATCAAATAAGTCGCCCCTTGATCGG
Source organism: uncultured Verrucomicrobia subdivision 3 bacterium (assembly GCA_903918885.1). Lineage (GTDB taxonomy): Bacteria > Verrucomicrobiota > Verrucomicrobiia > Limisphaerales > UBA11358 > UBA11358. The sequence goes on along the minus strand of CAIXFY010000040.1, from coordinate 37,643 downwards.
TGAAGGCCACGCTGTTGGAAATCGTCGCCCACAAACTCATCCGCTTGGCGATCATCGGCTCCTCCTTGCTCCACAAGCTGGTGAAGTAATATTGCACTCGCACCAGATCCGCCGCCACCGGCGTCACCGCCGCCTCGCCGCCGTTATCAATCCAGAAGTTCGCGGTGACATTCCCATTGGTCGCGTCCGCCGTGAACGTGACATTGGTAACATTGCCAACCGTGACGATGGCGGCGTTTGCCAGCGTCACTGCAAAAAACAAAATGGCAAAAAAAACAACTGCGAAGGCTGATCGAAACGAACGGGGTTTATTCATGGCAAATTAATTTCAGTATCACCCAAAACGACCAGCCAAACCGGCATCGCAGCTTGCGATTGACCAATTAAACGCAGTCGGGGCTTGTCAGGCAGTCTCGGCCGGAAAGCAGAATTTGTCCACCGCACGAACATGCGAAAAGCAAACGGGGCAGGACATAAATCCTGCCCCGCCCTGCTCTAAAAACTGTTCAGGCAACCGCCGTCTCCAAGCTTCCCGCCGATAGCTGCGTCTGCTGTTCGTCCGCTTTGTGGAATTTCACGCTCACGATTTTGCTCACACCGTGCTCCTGCATCGTCACGCCGTAAAGCACATCCGCCATGCCGATAGTGCGCTTGTTGTGCGTGATGATGATGAACTGCGAATGCGCGATGAAACGCTGCAAAATCTTCACAAACCGAATGACGTTCGACTCATCCAGCGGCGCGTCCAATTCGTCCAGCACGCAGAACGGACTCGGCTTGACCTGATAAATTGAGAACAGCAGCGACACGGCGACCATTGTTTGTTCGCCGCCGGATAGCAGCGAGATGCTTTGCAATTGTTTGCCCGGCGGACGCGCGACGATTTCGATGCCGGATTCCAGCACATCATTTTCATCGGACAAAATCAAGTCCGCCTTGCCGCCACCGAATACGTCCACGAACATCGCGCGGAAGTTGTCGCGAATCTTCTCGAACGTCTCCAGAAACATCTGCCGTGTCTGCGTGTTGATGCGGTTGATGATTTCTAGTAACTGCGTTTTGGCGTTCACCAAATCATCGTGCTGTTGCGTCAGAAATTGATGACGCTGCTCGGTCTCCTCGTATTCCTCGATGGCCACGAGATTGACCGGTCCCATTTCATCAATTTTCTGCTGCAACGCCTGCACCTGTTCACTGACCGCCGCCCAATCCGTGGCCGCGCCCGCTGCGGCCATCTGTTCCGGCGTCAAAGTTTCCACCTGCGGCTGCCCCTCGTCAGCGTGCGTGATGGTGATGCACTCGCTGCGGATGTCGTCAATATTCAGGTGATATTTCTGCTGCACCTTCTCACGCAGATTTTGCACGGACATATTTTTCTGCGCCAGCTCCACATCCAGCGCGCCGCGGGCATTCTGCAATTCCATCAGCCGGCTGCGCTGTGAACGCAACGCCTCATCACGTTGAGAAATTTCGGCTTCCTGCGAATTTTTCCGGCCCAAAAATTCAGCAGTCTGCGCACTGACCAGCGCGCGCTCGTGCTGCAAACTTTCAATCCTGGCCTGCGATTCCTGAATCTCCGTCTGCGCCTGCTCCTTGCGCACGAGGAACGAGGAACACTCGTTCCGACGCGATTCAACAAGCTGTCCCAATTCGGCGATGCGATGACCTAGCGAAGTTGTTTGCAGACGGAAAGACGACGCGAGTTGCTCGTCCGACGCGAGCGCCACCTTGCTTTCAGACAGCGCCGCCATCGCCGCATCGCGCGACTGGCGAAGATTTTCGAGTTCCGCCGTCAGCGCAACAACCTGCTCTTGAGCGATTCGCTCGCGGGCTTCCAACTCATTCAAACGGGCAGCCAACGCCTCGCGTTTCTGCAAACCTTCCGCTTCCTGCGCGGCGAGGCTTTCGACCTCGAACACGACGGTGTCAATCTTCTGGTGCAGGAGGCGATTGGAATTATTCAGCGCATTGAACTCACCTTCGCGCGTGGCGATGGACACTTCCTGCTGCCGTAACTCGGTCTGCGCCTGCTGCAGGCTCGCCTGCAATTCCGTCTGTTCGCTCAACAGCGCGCCGCGTTTTTTGCTCGCTTCGGCCACGCGCGCTTGCAATTCGTTCAACTCGGCTTGCAATTCCACAATCTGATTTTTGCGGCCAAGAATGGACGACGGCGCTTTGCCGTTGTTGCCTTTGTTCAAATAACCACCGGTGTAAATGCCGTGACGGTTCAGCAATTCGCCGCCCATCGTCACAAAGTCGCAGCCTGCGTGACCGTTCTGAATTTGCGCTGTCGCCGTTCCGAGGTCAGCCGCGATGAAGGTGCGGCCCAACAACGATTTCAACAGCGGTTCCACATTCGGCTCCGCGTGGATCACGCTCATCGCGTGAACAATTTGACCTTGCTGCAAACCAATCTGCGCTTCGATTTTTTCGCTTGGCGCCATTTCACCGGCAAACGAAAGCTGCTTCTCATCCGCGTATTGCTGGATGGCCAGCGCCGCCACGCTCGCGCGACCAGACTTGTTCGTATTGAGTTCCGCCAAAATTTCCTGTGCGGACGACGGCTGCTCGGTAAGCACCAGTTGCAAATTGTGGCCAAGCGCATTTTCCACGGCGGTCACAAATTGATCCGGCACACGAATCCGATCCGCCAGCGAACCGATAACCGAGCGCGACTGACGCAACGCCGCGACCGCGCCGGCATCAAAACCTTCGTGCGAACCTTCAAGTTGCTCCAATACAGTCAAACGCGAACGCTTCTCGGTCTGTTGCTGCAAAAATTTGTCCTGCTCCTGCGAGGACGCGTGGATCTCCGACTGCAATTCGCGCAGCCGATTCTGGCGCTGCTCGACCGAACCGCGCGTGGTGGCGACATTTAGTTTTTCCACTTCGACGCTCGCGGTAAATTCCTGCAAGCGGACTTCAAGCCGGACGCGCTCTTCTTCGAGCTGAAATTTCTCGGCAGAAAGTTTTTCCAAGCGAACAATGTTACCCTGTTTTTGGAGATCGAGCGCCGAAAGTTCATTGCGCAGTCGGGACAAATCCTGCGCGGCCGCAAACGCCGCCGCCTGCGCCTGACGCAGAGATTCTTGACGCTGGCGCAAACTTTCTTCAACTTCGCGCAAGGCATTTTGCTTCGTCTGCAAAGCCTCTTTGTGTTGGGTCAGCGCCGCTTCTGCAGTGGCGAGACTGGCAGTAATCGTCACGAGATCTTCCTGCGCCGCGCGATGCCGTTCCTCGGCTTGTGCAATCTCTTCCAGCGCCTTCATGTTTTGCGACTCGATCTCGAGAATGCGCTCTTGATTGAAATGAATCCGACTGTCGTGGTGGTCAATTTCGGATTTCAATTCCAATCCGCGCTGCTGCTGCGTGGCGACTTCGTGTTCAAGTTCGGACAGCAACGCGCGCAGTTGGGAAATTTCATTCTCAAAACGGAGAACATCGTTGGAGCCGGTTTCGATTTCGTTGCGAAGATTTTCCACCGCCGTCTGGCGCTCGGAAATCTCGCCCTGCAAGACATCAAACTGATGCCGCGCCAACTGGGTTTCTAAATGCTGAAGTTCTTGCGAAATTTGTTTGTAGCGCCGCGCCTTGCCGGCCTGGCGCTGAAGCGAACCGATTTGCCGCTTCACTTCCTTGATCGTGTCGGCGATGCGCAACAGATTTTGCTCGGTGTATTCCAGCTTGCGCAGCGATTCTTTTTTCTGCGATTTGAATTTTGTGATGCCGGCGGCTTCCTCGAAAATCATCCGGCGGTCTTCCGGCTTGCTGGAAAGAATCTGCGTGATGTGACCCTGCGCCAAAATGCTGTAGCTCGTGCGCCCGACGCCGGTGCCCATGAACAACTGCTGAATGTCCTTCAACCGGCACGGCGTGCGATTCAAAAAATATTCGCTGCCGCCGTCGCGGAAAATCCGGCGCGTGAGCGTCACTTCGTCGTAAGAAACTTCCACACCCGCCGCCTTCAAAGATTCTTCGCCAACGCCTCCAAGTGTAAGCGAGACTTCGCCCATGCCCATCGGTTTGCGACCGTCCGTGCCGTTGAAAATCACATCCGCCATTTCGCCGCCGCGCAACGCCTTCGCCGACTGTTCGCCGAGCACCCAGCGAATCGCGTCGGAGACATTGGACTTACCGCAACCGTTTGGCCCGACGATGGCGGTGACGCCGGGCTGAAAGTTCAGCGCCGTCTTGTCCGCGAAGGATTTGAAGCCGAAAACCGTGAGATTTTTAAGATACATGGTTCGTGTAAATTTGTTGGGACTAGCCAACCAAAGCTGACGGTTCGTGTAAAGAGAAAACCACAATATGTTGTGCGCAAGCGTAATTGTGCCGCTACTAATTGTGAATAACTATGGTTTGACTTGCTTGAAAACCGTAGTTTTTGGGAAATTGAGTGATTATTTTACCGTGTTGACGAGCGGCGCGAGACCCTGAATCCGCACTTCCAGCTTGTCGCCGGATTTGATGGATCCGACGCCGCTCGGCGTGCCGGTGAGAATCACGTCACCGGGCAGCAGCGTCATGTTGGTGGAAACGAAGCTGACGATTTCCGCCGGCTTGAAAATCAGTTCACGCGTGTTGGAATTTTGCCGCAGCTCGCCGTTTTGAAACTGCTGAATCGTGAGTTCCGCCGGATCAAGCTGCGTCTCGATAAACGGCCCAAGCGGCGTGAAGGTGTCGAACGATTTGCAGCGCGCCCATTGGCCGTCAGCTTTCTGGATGTGCCGGTCGCTGATGTCCTGCGCGGCGGTGTAGCCGAAAATATAATTTGATGCTTGTGCCGGTGTGACGTTACGGATTTTTTTGCCGATGACGATGGCGAGTTCCACCTCAAAATCCGTGCGGTGTTCGGGAAACGGAATTTCAATCTCCCCGCCATGCGACAGCAGCGAGGTGGTGGCCTTGAACCAAAACAGCGGCTCCTGCGGCAACTCGCGCTTCATCTCGCGCACATGGTCGGCATAGTTCAACCCGACGGCGATGATTTTGCCCGGCACCACCGGCACGAGCGTTTGGAGGCCGGCGCGCGGCGTCGGCTGGGCATCGAACGACGGCGAGCCAAAGACGTCACCGTGCGCGCGGAAAATTTCCCCGTTCACGACTTTCGCGTAAAAGATTTCTTCGCCTTTGGAAAAACGGCCGATGGTTGCCATGCCAGATTTATGATTTGGAATTTTCGTTTTACGAATGACCGGCGGAGCCGAGTTTGCCGCGTAATTCCGAAATCGCAAATCGTAAATGCATTGTTTGCCGTTGGCGGATTTTGCGCTACATTGCCGGCAATGAACTGGCTGACGAAGCAGGAACAACTGGTCATTTGCATCGTCATCGGCCTGCTCCTGACCGGACTGGCGGTGAAGTATTATCGCGCCGCGCATCCGGCGGCGATTGCGGGTCTGCCGGCGAAAAACTGATATGCAAGAAGTCAATTTTGACGAAGCGGTAGAGCAAATCCTCGCGAAGGACGAACGGTTCCATCGCGACGCCTACGGCTTCATGCGCGAGGCGCTCGACTTCACCCAGAAACTCATCGGCACGAAAAACCAGGGCAAGGTGCGCCACGTCACCGGCCAGGAACTGCTCGACGGCATCCGGCAATATTCGCTCCAGCAGTTCGGCCCGATGACGGCCACGGTGTTCGAAGAATGGGGCGTCCGCAACTGCAAGGATTTTGGTGACATCGTTTTCAACATGGTCGAAATCGGTCTGCTTGCAAAAACCGAAAAAGACAACCGCGATGATTTTCAGGACGGCTATGATTTTACCGACGCCTTCATAAAACCCTTCTGGCCCGCGAGCAAACTCAAGGCTGAAACCAAGACTCCCGTCGAATAATTCCGCCGCCAGCCCGTGAATTGAATTGCCCCGGGGCGAATCCGGTTTATTTTTCACGCCAGACAAATGGCTGAAAAAATTTATACCGAGATTCCGTCCATTCCCCCCGGCGTCACGCTCACGACGCTCGACAACGGCCTGACCGTCATCGTGCGCGAAGATCACAACGCGCCGGTCGTGTCCGCGCAGGCATGGTGCGGCGCTGGCAGCGTCCACGAGGGTCGCTGGCTCGGCGCGGGACTTTCGCACGTCCTCGAACACATGTTGTTCAAGGGCACAACGACGCGCCCCGGCAGCCGGATTGATCAGGAAGTGCAGGAAGCCGGCGGTTACATGAACGCCTACACGAGTTTTGATCGCACGGTCTATCACATTGACGCGCCAAACACCGGCGCGGTGAAGGTGATTGATATTTTGTGCGACATCATGCAGCACGCCACGCTGCCGCCGGATGAATTAGCGAAGGAGATGGACGTCATCCGCCGCGAGATGGACATGGGGCAGGACAATCCCGCCAGCCGCGCCAGCCGCCGCCTGTTTGAAGTCGCCTACGTTAAAAGCCCCTACCGCTTCACCATCATCGGCTACCCCGATATTTTCAACGAACTCAAGCCGGACGACATCCGCAATTACTATCACGAAAAATACGCGCCGAACAACGTCTTCTACGTCGTCGCCGGCGACGTGAAAAATTCCGAGGTCGTCGCGCAAATCAAAACCGCTTACGCCAAAACGAAAGCGCGCGCCATTCCGCCGGCGGTTTTGCCGCTCGAACCGAAACAGATCGGCGAACGCACCATCATCGAGGAAGCCAACGTGGAACTCGGGCACGTCCATTTCGCGTGGCACATTCCCGAATTGCGGCACGCGGACATTCCGATTCTCGACGTGCTGGCCGTGCTGCTCGGCAGCGGCCGCAGTTCGCGTCTGCACCAGCAAGTGCGCGAAAAGCAAGGTGTCGCGCATCACGTGGACGCGTGGACTTACAGCCCCGGTTTGCCGGGACTTTTCGGCGTGAGCGCCGTGGTGGACGGAGAACAATTTTCCGCCGCGCGCGAGGCGATTCTCGCCGAAGTTGAAAAGGTGAAAACCAATCTGGTTTCCGCCGAGGAATTGTCGAAGGCGGTGAAACAATTCATTTCTGCCACGCTGTCGTCGCGCAAGACGATGGAAGGCCAGGCGCAAAATCTTGGCGGCAACTGGCTCGCCGCGAATGACCTGAATTTCTCCGAGCGCTATCTCGCCGCCGTGAAGCGCGTGACCGCCGCCGAAGTCCAGCGCGTCGCCCGCACTTATCTTTCCACCGAGAACCGCACGCTTTACGCGCTGTTGCCGGAAGGTCACACGCCCAAGGTCGCCGCGCACGCGGAAACGAATGTTGAACATCCGATTCAAAAAATCGAATTGCCGAACGGCCTGAAACTGCTCGTGAAGGAAGATCATCGCCTGCCCTTCGTGGAATTTCGCGCGGTGTTGCAAGGAGGCGTGCTGGCCGAAAACGAGGCGAACAACGGCATCACCTCCCTGCTCGCCCGACTGCTGCTCAAGGGCACGCCCACGCACAACGCGGAGCAAATCGCGACGGAAATCGAAAGCGTCGGCGGACACATTGACAGCTACGGCGGCAACCAGAGCTTCGGCGTGAACGCGGAAGTTTTGAGCGAGGATTTTGCGACCGGCCTCGCGCTCGTCAGCGATGTTTTGCTGAATCCGATTTTTCCCGCCGACGAATTGGAACGCGAACGCGAAGTCCAACTCGCCGGCATCGCCGCGCGGCGCGACGATTTGCTGAAAAGTTGCAGCCTCGCGATGCGGCGGGCGCTGTTCGGCGCAATCGGTTTCGGCCTCGACCCGATTGGCACGGAAGCCAGCGTGCAAAAAGTTTCCGTCGCCGACCTGAAATCATTCCACCAAAAACTCGTCGCGCCGGACAATTGCGTCCTCGCCATTTTCGGCGACGTGAAAACCGACGCCGTGAAAGCGGCGGTGGAAAAGGCGTTTGGCGGCTGGAAGCAGGTAGGGCGCGCCACTCCGTGCGCGCCGTCCGGCGGCTCGCAGGGGACTGCGATCCCTACCATCCAACGCGTCACCGAAACGCGCGACAAGAAACAGGCCGTGCTGGTCATCGGCTTTCCCGGCGCGACGATGTTCAGCGAGGACCGCTACGCGCTGGAGATTTTGCAGGAATGCTGCAGCGACCTCGGCTCGCGGCTGTTCCTCCGCATCCGCGAACAGCTCGGTCTGGCGTATTACGTCGGCGCGCAAACGATGAGCGGCGTCGCGCCCGGCTACTTCGCCTTTTACACCGGCACGGAACCGGCCAAGGCCGAACTCGTGGAAAAAGAACTGCTCAAGGAAGCCGAACTGCTCCGCACGGAAGGCCTGACCGCCGAGGAATTGAAGCGCGCCAAGGCCAAGATCATCGGCGGCAAGAAAATCTCCCGCGCCGACCTGGGCCACCTCGCCATGACCAGCGCATTGGACGAACTCTACGGTCTCGGCTGGCAGCGCAACGAACTGGATGACGCGAAATACAAAGCGGTGACGCTGGAACAAATCAAGGGCGTCGCGCAAAAATATCTCAAGCCGGAATCGGCGGTCGTCGCCGTGGTGAAGCCCTGACCGGCCCGCGAGGACGCTCGCCCCGCCAAAATTCTAGAAAATTTTAAAAGACAAAAAGGCGTCCGATTTTCATCGGACGCCTTTGCGGTTTTAATTTTAATCAGGCCAGCAGCGGATTTTCGGATTCCGCGGCTTCGGCGGATTCTTCGATGGCCGGTTCTTCTGGCAGTTCCACCAACGGATGGATGGTGGTCTTGCGGTGGCGGTCGAAACCGCTGCCCGCCGGGATGATGTGGCCCATGATGACGTTTTCCTTGAACCCGCGCAGCGAGTCGATCTTGGAACGCGTCGCGGCTTCGGTGAGCACGCGCGTGGTGTCCTGGAAGGACGCGGCGCTGAGGAAGCTGTCGGTTTCGAGCGAGGCCTTGGTGATGCCGAGCAGCACGGGCACGGCTTCCGCCGGCTTGCCACCCTTCTTTTCCACGGCTTCGTTCTCGGCTTCGAATTCGAGCTTGTCCACCTGTTCGCCCCAGAGGAATTGCGTATCGCCGGCTTCGGTGACGCGCACTTTGCGCAGCATCTGGCGGACAATGATTTCGATGTGCTTGTCGTTAATCGTCACGCCCTGGAGACGATAAACTTCCTGCACTTCGCTGACCAAGTGTTCCTGCAATTCCTGCGGACCGCAAACGTCGAGGATTTCGTGCGGGTCCATCGGGCCTTCGGTGAGCTGCTGGCCTTTCTTGACCAGGTCGCCCTTGAAGACGATGACGTGCTTGCCGATCGGGATGAGATGCTCTTCCTGCAACTTCGTGACCGCGTCGGTGATGAGCACGCAACGCTTGCCGCGCACGCTCGGACCAAAGTCCGCGATGCCATCAATCTTGGAGATTTCGGACGCGTCCTTCGGGCGGCGCGCTTCGAACAATTCCGCCACGCGCGGGAGACCGCCCGTGATGTCGCGGGTCTTGGCCTGTTTGCGCGGCGTCTTGGCAATGAGTGTGCCGGGAACAATCTTGTCGCCTTCGTTGACAACAATGTGTGCGCCGGAAGGAATAGGGTAGTTCGCCACGACTTCGCCCTTGTCGTCGGACATGATGATCTGCGGGTGCAAATCTTCCTTGTGGTCGATGATAACCATGGCTTCTTCGCCAGTGGCTTCGTCCACTTCTTGTTTCATGGTGACGCCCTCGATGATGTCGTGGAATTTCACTTTGCCGGGCTTCTCGGAAAGAATCGGCACATTGTGCGGATCCCACTGGACGAAGGTATCGCCCTTCTTGACTTTGCCGCCGTCCTTCACGGAAATGACCGCGCCGATGACGATGGTGTGGACTTCCAGTTCGCGGCCGTCTTCGCCGAGAATTTGGATGGAGCCGTTCTTGTTCAAAACAATGTTGTTGCCGTCTTCGAGCTCGACCGAGCGCAGCTCGTTGTATTTGAGAATACCGTCGTGCTTGGACTTAATTTGCGGCTGCTTGAACACGCCCGCCGCCACACCACCGGTATGGAACGTGCGCATTGTGAGCTGCGTGCCCGGTTCGCCGATAGACTGCGCGGCAATGATGCCGACGGCTTCGCCGAGTTTGACCACCGCGCCGGTCGCGAGATTGCGGCCATAGCAGTGTTGGCAGATGCCGTGTTTGCTTTCGCAAGTGAGCACCGAGCGAATGCGCACGCGGTCAATGCCGGCGACGTCAATCGCCTTGGCTTTAATTTCGTCGAGCTCTTCGTTGGCCTTGATGAGGAATTCCTTCGGGCTGGTCGGATTGACGATGTCGTCGCAGGCAAAACGTCCAACCAAACGGTCGGAAATCTTGACCACTTCGTCTTCGCCTTCGAATACAGCGGAAACCCAAATGCCGTTCGTCGTTCCACAATCCGCTTCCTGAATAATCACGTCCTGTGAAACGTCCACCAGTTTGCGGGTCATGTAACCGGAGTCGGCGGTCTTGAGCGCCGTATCCGCGAGACCTTTGCGCGCGCCGTGCGTCGAGATGAAATATTCCAAGACGGACAGACCTTCACGGAAGTTCGCGAGAATCGGCTTCTCGATGATTTCACCGCTGGGCTTGGCCATAAGGCCGCGCAAACCAGCGAGCTGACGCACCTGCTGCTTGTTACCACGAGCGCCGGAATCCACCATCAAATAGACGGGGTTGTATTCCTTCTTGCCCTGATTCGCCTTCAAGGTATCGAACATGACGCCAGAAATCTTGTCCGTGCAATGCGTCCAAATATCTACAATCTTGTTGTAACGTTCGCCGGAGGTGATGACACCTTTGCGATATTGTTTCTCGACTTCCTTGATTTGACCGTGAGCGTTGCGAATTTCCTCGTCACGCTCTTTCGGGACAATCATGTCGTCGATACCGATGGACACGCCGGACTTGGTCGCCTCACGGAAACCAATTTCTTTGAGCTTGTCCAACATGACCACGGTCTTGTCGTGCCCGGCATTCTTGTAACACTTCCAGATCAAATCGCCGAGGTCGGATTTTTTCACCGGCTTGTTGTGAAAGCCAAGTTCCGACGGCCAGATTTCGCTGAACAATACACGGCCAACGGTCGTTTCAATGACCTTCTTCTCGGCGTTGCCGAACGCGGTTTTCTTGCCGAGGTCAGGATTCGCGAGACGAATACGATCATGCGTTTTAACACCATCGTCGCTATGAGCGTATATAACTTCTTCCTTCGAGCCGAACAACGGCAGCGTGTTCACGTCCGCCGGCATCGGCTTGCGCGGTTCCGCCGTGACGTAATAGCAACCGAGCGTGATGTCCTGCGTGGGCGTGATGATCGGCTTGCCGGACGAGGGCGAGAAGATGTTGTTCGTCGCCATCATCAGCAGGCGCGCTTCCATCTGCGCTTCCACCGACAGCGGCACGTGAACGGCCATCTGGTCACCGTCGAAGTCGGCGTTGTAAGCAGTGCAAACCAGCGGATGAATGCGAATCGCTTCGCCTTCGATGAGCTGCGGCTCGAACGCCTGGACGGACAAACGGTGCAACGTAGGCGCGCGGTTCAAGAGAACCGGATGTCCCTTCGTCACTTCTTCGAGCACGTCCCATACTTCTTTCGTCTGGCGCTCGATCATTTTCTTCGCGCTGCGAACAGTGTGAACGTAGCCGAGCTCTTTCAAGCGGCGGATGATGAACGGCTCGAACAAAACGAGCGCCATCTTCTTCGGCAATCCACACTGGTTCAACTTCAGTTCCGGTCCAATCACGATGACGGAACGACCTGAGTAATCCACGCGTTTGCCGAGCAAGTTCTGGCGGAAACGTCCACCTTTGCCCTTGAGCATGTCGCTCAAAGATTTCAGCGAGCGGTTGCCCGCGCCGGTGACCGGGCGACCGTGACGGCCGTTGTCGAATAACGCGTCCACAGCTTCCTGCAACATACGCTTCTCGTTGCGGATGATGACTTCCGGCGTCTTGAGTTGGAGCAACGTGCGGAGACGATTGTTCCGGTTGATGACGCGGCGGTAAAGATCGTTGAGGTCAGACGTAGCAAAACGTCCGCCTTCGAGCGGAACCAACGGACGCAAGTCCGGCGGAATCACCGGCAGCACCGTGAGAATCATCCATTCCGGACGGCTCTTCGATGAGTGCAAACCTTGCAAGAGCTTGATGCGCTTCGCTAATTTCTTGCGAATCTGTTTGCTCTTGGTTTCCGTCATCGCAATCGCTAGTTCGTCGGCCTGTTTGACGAGGTCAACGCGTTCCATCGCTTCGCGAACGGCTTCGGCGCCCATCTTGGCCACGAACGCTTCCGCGCCGTAGGTTTCACGCGCTTCGCGGAGTTCCACCTCCGTAAGCAACTGATTCGCCTTGAGCGGCGTCGTGCCGGGATCGATGACGAGATAATCCTCGTAGTAAATGACGCGTTCCAAATGGCGTGCAGTCATATCCAGCGCCAAACCGATGCGCGAGGGCATGCACTTGAAGAACCAGATGTGCTGCACCGGCACGGCGAGCTCGATGTGACCCATGCGCTCGCGGCGCACGCGGGACATCGTCACTTCCACACCGCAGCGGTCGCAAACGACGCCGCGATGTTTGATGCGCTTATACTTGCCGCAGGAACATTCCCAGTCCTTGACGGGACCGAAAATGCGTTCGCAGAAAAGGCCTCCCTTTTCCGGCTTGAACGTGCGGTAGTTGATCGTTTCGGGATTCTTAACTTCGCCCTTGCTCCACGAGCGGATGGCGTCAGGCGACGCGAGCGTGATGCCGACGTAGTCAACCTGGTTGACTTTTTCGAGGCCGAGAATCTCGCGGGCGTTTTCTTTGGAAGTGGTCATACGATTTTAATTCAGCAAAGTTTCGTTCAGGGTTCGTTTGATGCCAGTGCGGCAACCGCAGCCTGCTGCGCGTTGTCACTGCCAGCGTGTTCAATCGGGTTGGAGTAACCAACCTTGACGTCGAGACCGAGCGATTGCATTTCCTTGACGAGCACGTTGAAGGATTCCGGAATACCGGCCTCCAGCGAGTTGTCGCCCTTGACGATGCTTTCGTAGATGCGCGTGCGGCCTTGCACATCGTCGGATTTGACGGTGAGCAATTCCTGCAACGTGTAAGCGGCGCCGTAGGCTTCCATCGCCCACACTTCCATTTCGCCGAAGCGCTGACCGCCGTATTGCGCTTTACCACCGAGCGGCTGCTGGGTGACGAGCGAATACGGTCCAACGGCGCGGGCGTGAATCTTGTCCGCGACCAAATGGCCGAGCTTCATCATGTAGATGTAGCCGACGACAATTTCCTGATCGAATTGTTCGCCCGTGCGTCCATCCGTCAAATGAGTCTTGGCGTGTTCGGGCAAACCAGCCTGCTTCAAGTAGCCGCGAATGTCCTTTTCTTTCATGCCGTCAAACACCGGCGTCGCAAATTTCAAGCCGAGGAATTTCGCCGCCCAACCGAGGTGTGTTTCCAAGACTTGTCCGACGTTCATACGGCTCGGCACACCCAGCGGATTCAAAACGATTTCCACCGGCGTTCCGTCCGCGAGATGCGGCATGTCTTCTTCCTTAACAATCTTCGCGACGACACCTTTGTTACCGTGGCGACCGGCCATCTTGTCACCGACCGAGAGTTTGCGCTTCGAGGCAACATAAACTCGGACCGATTTCACCACGCCGCTTTCGCCACCTTCGCCAGCTTCAGCGCGTTCCATTTCTTCGTCGTATTGCATCTGCAAGTCGTCGAATTTCTTACGGAACTGGCCGATGATTTCGCTAATCTTGTTACGGATCGGCGAAGGATCAATCTCGATACGATCGTAAACCGTCGCGAGCTTGCGCAACAGCGTCTTCGTGATCTTGCGGTTCGCGGGAATGATGATCTCGCCGGTCTCGCTGTTCACCACGTCGAGCGGAATTTTTTCGCCGAGCAGAATGTTGCTCAGCGCTTCCGTCAACTGATCTTGCAAGTCGTTTAATTTTTTCTTGTGATCGTCTTCGATCTGCTTCGCGTGACGTTTCTCCTCGTTCGTGGAAGAACGGCTGGTCTTTTCGCCGTCTTTCTTGGACGAGACTTTCACGTCCATAACGACACCATAAGTTCCCGACGGAACCTTCAGTGAAGTGTCCTTCACGTCCGCCGCTTTTTCGCCGAAGATAGCGCGGAGCAAACGTTCTTCCGGGGCGAGTTCGGTTTCGGACTTCGGCGTAATTTTGCCGACGAGAATGTCGCCGGGTTTCACTTCTGCACCAATGCGAATAACGCCATCCGTGCCGAGATTTTTCAACGCTTCATCGCCGAGGTTCGGGATGTCGCGCGTGATTTCTTCCGGTCCGAGTTTCGTATCGCGAGCCGCTACTTCAAATTCATCAATGTGAATCGAAGTGAAGATGTCTTCCTTGCAGATTTTCTCACTGATGAGAATCGCGTCCTCGAAGTTATAGCCATTCCACGGCATGAACGCCACGAGCACATTGCGACCGAGCGCCAGCTCGCCGCCCTGCGTGCAGGGACCGTCCGCCAGAACCTGACCTTTTTTGATGTGGTCGCCCTTCTCCACCAGAATTTTCTGGTTGATACAGGTCGCCGCATTCGAGCGCATGAATTTACGAACCGGGTAAATGGAAATGCCATTTTCCGGGTCGTGTTTAATTTTCTTTTTGCCTTCGGGCAGCTCGCCGTTGGACGTGACTATGATTTGATCGCCGTTGACCGACGCGACCTTGCCGGTCTCGCCAGCAACGAGCACCGCCCGCGAATCACGGGCGACACGGTCTTCAAGACCGGTGGCCACGAGTGGCGCCTCGGTAACGAGGAGCGGCACGGCTTGGCGTTGCATGTTGGAACCCATCAGCGCGCGGTTCGCGTCATCGTGTTCAAGGAACGGAATCAGCGACGCCGCGATCGAAACGAGCTGCTTCGGTGACACATCCATGTAATGAACATGCGCCGGTTCCACGTCGACGAACTCGCCGCGCTGACGGCAGACGACGCGTTCGGTGGTGAAATGACCCTTGTCATCCATCGCCGAATTCGCCTGCGCGACCGTGAATTGTTCTTCGCGGTCAGCGGTGAGATATTCAATCTTCTCGGTTACTTTGCCGTTCTCGACTTTGCGATACGGCGTTTCGAGGAAGCCGAATTCATTGATGCGAGCGAACGTCGCGAGCGACGCAATGAGGCCGATGTTCGGTCCTTCCGGCGTTTCAATCGGACAAATGCGGCCGTAGTGCGACGGGTGAACGTCACGGACTTCAAAGCCCGCGCGGTCACGCGAAAGACCCCCTGGTCCAAGAGCCGACAAGCGGCGTTTGTGCGTGAGTTCGGCGAGCGGATTGATTTGATCCATGAACTGCGACAATTGGCTCCGGCCAAAGAAGTCGCGGATTACGGCAGAAAGCGCCTTCGGATTGATGAGCTTCTGCGGCGTCATCGCTTCGATGGTCTGATCGAACAGCGTCATGCGTTCCTTCACCAAGCGCTCCGTGCGGGAAAGACCCACGCGGCACTGGTTGGAAAGCAATTCGCCCACCGTGCGGATGCGCCGGCTGCCCAAGTGATCAATATCGTCCAAGGAGCCTTCGCCCTTTTTCAACTTGAGCAAATACTTCGTCGCTGCCACCAAATCTTCCTTGAGCAGAATGCGGCTGTCGCCCTTCATGCCCAGCTTCTGATTAATTTTGTAGCGGCCAACGCGACCGAGGTCATAGCGCTTTTCATCAAAGAACAAACGCAAGATCAACGCGCGGGAATTAGCGGCGGTCGGGGGATCGCCAGGGCGCAAACGACGGTAAATATCCTTCAACGCCTCTTCTTCATTCTTGGCTGGATCTTTCTTGAGGCACTTAATCATGTTGCCGTCGTCCACCGAGGTATCGACAACTTTGATCTTGGTGATGCCCAGCTCGGCAATCTGTTTGACAACCGCCTTGGACAGCGGCTCGAACGCGCGCGCCACGACGAGACCCTTCTCTTCGTCCACGGCGTCTTGCACCAACACGCGGTTCTGCAAATCTTCAATTTTCTCCGCTTCCTTCACCGTCAATTCCTCGATGGTGTAGAACAGCTTCAAAATTTCCTCGTCCGTGCCGCGCGTAAGGCCGCCGGTGTCCTTGCCTTTCGTGGCTTTTTCCTTGTCGCGATGGTCGAGGAACGACAGCGCGCGGAAGAACGTCGTCGTCAAAAATTTCCGGCGGCGTTTTTTACGGTCGAGATAAACGTAGAGTAAATCGCTCGTGTCGAACTGGGCTTCATACCAGGAGCCGCGATCAGGAATGACGCGGAAGCTGTGGAGCGTTTTGCCGTTCGGATGCTGGGTCGCCTCAAACGCGATGCCCGGCGAGCGGTGCAACTGCGAGACAACCACGCGCTCCGCGCCGTTGATGCAGAACGTGCCTTGCGGCGTCATGAGCGGAAGTTCGCCCATGAAAACTTTTTCTTCCTTCGCGCCCTTCTCTTCGTCCTTGAGCAGGAACGTAACGTGCAATGGCGCGCCATAGGTCGTGCCTTCGCGAAGGCATTCGAGCCAGTCCACTTTCGGCGCACCAATCTCGTAGGACACATAGTCCAACGTGACCTTGCCATCATAGCTGACGATGGGAAAGACTTCCCGGAAAACTGATTCCAAACCGACGTGCTTCTGGCGCTTGGAGGGCGTCAAATCGGCCTGCAAAAATTCCGCATAGGAATTTGTCTGCAATTCGATCATGTTCGGCGGAACGACGATTTCCTTGATTTTGCCGAAGTTGATACGTTCTGTGGCTCGCGATGGCATTTTTGTCTTTCTCTGTTTGGCTCGGCAACACGCCGAACCGGAATTTTTATCTAACGACACAAGGCAAGCCCGCCGTCTTAAACGGCCAGCTTGCCAAACCTTTAACCAATTATTTTACCGGAATAAATGAATCAAATTGTCCCGCCTTTCGCGGGTGGAAAATGGGCGACGGCATTCGCGCCGCCGCCCCAAAAACGGACAAATTACTTGACTTCCACTTTCGCGCCAGCTTCTTCGAGCTTCTTCTTGGCGGCATCAGCGTCAGCCTTGTTCGCGCCTTCGAGCACGGTCTTCGGAGCGCCTTCCACCAAAGCCTTGGCTTCAGCGAGACCCATGCCGGCCTTGACTTCACGAACCGCTTTAATCGCGGCAATCTTCTTGTCGGCCGGAACCGAAGCGAGGATCACATCAAACGTGGTCTGGGCTTCAGCCGGAGCGGCACCAGCGGCAGCAGCGCCACCGGCAGCAGCAGCCGCGACGGGCGCGGCGGCGGAAACGCCCCATTTGGTTTCAAGTTGTTTCACGAGGTCTGCGGCTTCGATAACCGTCAGCTTGCTCAATTCTTCTACGATGTTTGCGAGGTCTGCCATAGTTTTACTTTTGCTTTCTATTCGTCTCGTCGTCTGCCTCGGCTTCAGCAGTTTTCAGTTCACAGCCTGCGAACCGACGATTTACGTTGTGGTTGTTGGTTTAATCCGTCCGCCGTTTTGGCGGACGGAAATTGTTTATTCCGCCTTTTCCGATTTCGCCTTGATGACCTGCGCCAGCATGGACGCCGGCGTGTTGAGCAAGCCCAACAATTTGGCGCGAATCACTTCGAGGCTCGGCAAATCGGCGTAAGCCAAGATGGTCGCCTGCTCAACGCGCTGGTTGTTCAGGTAGCCGAACTTCAGCTTCAGTTTGTCGAATTCGGCGGCGAAGTTTTTCAAAACCTTCGCGGCGATGAAAATGTCCTTCTTGCCCGTGATGACGGCAATCTGTCCGGCCAGTGAACCGTTCAATTCACCGACGCCCGCTTCCTTCGCGGCGACGTTGAACACGGTGTTCTTCACCACGTGGATCTCCGCGCCGGCGGCGATGAGGCGTTTGCGCAATTCGTTCAGGTGCGCGACCTTCAAACCCTGATAGCCGGCCACGATAAAGAACGGCGAACCGTTCAACCGGGCGACATATTCACTCGTCAATAATTTCTTTTCAGCACGCATGGTAAATTTCCTCGGTTAGTTTGCGAATTCACGGACATCCACACGGACGGGCGGACTCATGGTCGCCGAGAGCGTGCAAGAATTAATGTAGGTTCCCTTGATGCTGTTCGGGCGCGCCTTGGCGACGGCCTCGATGACGGCACGGGCGTTTTCCTCAATGTGTTCCGGCTTGAACGAAGCCTTGCCCACGATGACATGAACATTGGCTGCTTTGTCCACCTTGAACTCGACGCGGCCGGCTTTGACTTCTTTCACCGCTTTCGCCGTGTCTTCCGTCACGGTGCCGGTTTTCGGATTCGGCATGAGGCCGCGTGGTCCGAGAACTTTGCCAAGCTTACGAACTTCAATCATCGCTTCCGGCGTCGCAATCGCGACATCGAAATCAGACCAACCGCCGTTGCATTTGGCGATCATGTCTTCAAAACCGACATTTTCCGCACCCGCAGCTTTCGCAGCATCCGCCGCGTTGCCTTTGGCGAACACCAGCACGCGCACCGTCTTACCGCTGCCGTGGGGCAACGGAACCGTGCCGCGAACCATCTGGTCGGACTGCTTCGGATCCACTCCGAGGCGGAACGCGAGGTCAATAGTTTCGTTAAATTTGGCTTTCGGGAATTTGGCGAGCACGCCAACGGCTTCCTTGAGCGGATAGGCTTTCTTGCCGTCCACGACTTCAAGCGCCTTTTTGAATCTCTTACTGGGCATTTGTTTTGGTGCGGTGCAAACGAATCTTGAAGATTCTCCCGCGGTTGTTGTTTAATTGTTAACCAACCACTTCGATACCCATGCTACGCGCCGTGCCCGCAATCATGCGGACGGCCGCCTCTTCCGAGTTGGCATGCATATCCTTGGACTTCATCTTGATGATGTCCAAAATCTGTTTGCGCGTGACCTTGCCAACCTTGTCCTTGTTCGGAACTTTGGAACCGGCGGTGATTCCGGCGGCTTTTTTCAAAAGGATCGAAGCCGGCGGCGACTTGGTGATGAACGTGAACGACTTGTCCTGGTAAACCGTGATGACCACGGGGATGACAAGACCGGCGTCGTTCTTGGTCGCGGCGTTAAATTCCTTGCAGAATCCCATGATGTTCACGCCGTGCTGACCGAGCGCGGGGCCGACGGGCGGCGCGGGATTGGCCTGACCGGCCGGAATCTGCAATTTAATCTGTCCTGTGATTTTCTTTGCCATAAAAATTTAATTACGATTTTTCTACCTGCCAGTATTCGAGTTCGACCGGCGTATTGCGACCGAAAATGTTGACTTCCACCTTCAGCTTGCCGCGTTCGGGATCAATTTCTTGAATCACGCCGCTGAAATTCAAGAACGGGCCGTTGTTGATCTTGACCGTTTCGCCAACCGCAAAATTCACCTTCGGTTTTTCCGTGTCTTCCGAGACGGAAATCTGCACCTTGATGGCGTCCACTTCTTCCGTCGGCGTTGGTTGCGGCGGATCGCTCAGGAAACCAATCACACCCTGTGTCTCGCGAATAAAATACCACGGCTTTTCAATGACACGCTTCTCGTCGTCGAGCAGCACCATGTCCACAAAAACATAACCCGGCCAGAGCTTGCGGTTGGTGACGGTCTTCTTCTGGTTGCGCACTTCGACAACCTTCTCCATCGGCACGAGGACTTCTTTGATGTATTCCTCCATCTCGTCCGTCTTGACGCGTTTTTCGATGCTGTCCTTGACCTTGTTTTCCTGGCCGGAAAGCGTCTGGATGATGAACCACTGGTTGCGCATGAAATTTAATTTTTAACGGATGAAAATGGCGAACAAAACGCGATCCACGAGCACGACGAACGCGCCGAGTAAAGCAACCATAATGGTGATGAGCGCGGTCGAACCCTTCAGTTCTACCCAATTCGGCCAAGAGCACTTTTTGAGTTCTTCACGAGTTTCCTGCACGTAAACGGCAAGGCGCTGAATCTGCCCCTGCCACCAGAGCAGGCCAAACAGTCCGCCGATCACCGCCGCCCAGATTGCAATGTGTGTCCAGTTGTTCACAAAATTTATTCTGTTTCTTCGAGCCGCATCTCAAATCATTTTTCTCCGGCATTCCAACGAATGCTGGCGGAGAGGGAGGGATTCGAACCCCCGGTAGGCTTTCGCCTACAGCGGTTTTCAAGACCGCCGCAATAGACCACTCTGCCACCTCTCCGATCGCAGACTGGCACGGCAGGCAGGACTTGAACCTGCAACCAATGGTTTTGGAGACCACTACTCTACCAATTGAGCTACTGCCGTAACCGTCAAAACCACCGCAGTATCTACGGACAAAAAGGGAGCACGGAGGTTCAAACTCCGCGCTCCCGAAACCTGCTCGCAATTAAGCGACGACTTCCACCACGATGCCGGAACCGATGGTGCGGCCACCTTCGCGAATCGCGAATTTGAGACCTTTTTCCATCGCGACCGACTTCTGCAATTCAATTTCCACCGAGACGTTGTCGCCCGGCATCACCATCTCGACACCCGCCGGCAGCGTGAGCGTGCCCGTGACGTCCGAGGTGCGGAAGTAAAATTGCGGACGGTAATTCGTAAAGAACGGCGTGTGACGGCCACCTTCATCCTTGGTCAAAACATAGACTTCACCCTTGAACTTGGTGTGCGGCTTGATGGAACCCGGCTTGGCCAAAACCATGCCGCGCTCCACGTCGTCCTTCGTCGTGCCGCGGAGCAGCACACCGACGTTGTCACCAGCACTCGCGGAATCAAGCAGCTTGCGGAACATTTCAATGTCCGTCGCCGTCGTCTTGCGCGTTTCCTTGAGGCCGACGATTTCAACTTCTTCCATCTTCTTGAGAATGCCGCGTTCCACGCGACCAGTCACGACCGTGCCGCGACCTTCAATGGTGAACACGTCTTCGACGCACATCAAAAACGGCTTGTCGATTTCGCGAGTCGGGTCAGGAATGAACGTGTCCAACGCTTCGAGCAAATCAGCAATGGCCTTTTCGCCTTCCGGCTTGCCGGCCAAAGCGGCGGTGGCGGAGGCGCGAACGATCGGCGTCTTGTCGCCGGGAAAACCATACTTCGTGAGCAGGTCGCGAATTTCCATTTCGATGAGCTCGAGTAGGTCGGCGTCAGCCAAGTCAACCTTGTTCAAGCAAACAATGATGCTCGGCACACCGACCTGGCGAGCAAGCAAAATGTGCTCACGCGTCTGCGGCATCGGGCCGTCAGCGGCGCTCACCACAAGAATCGCACCATCCATCTGCGCAGCACCCGTGATCATGTTCTTCACATAGTCAGCATGGCCAGGGCAGTCGACGTGCGCGTAATGGCGCTTGGGAGATTCGTATTCGACATGAGAAACGGCGATGGTCACGGTCTTCGTTTCGTCACGAACCGTGCCGCCTTTGGTAATCGTCGCGTAGTCAATCGCCGGCGCGAGACCCTTGCGGTGCTGCACCGCAACGATGGCGGCGGTCAACGTGGATTTGCCGTGGTCGACGTGACCGATGGTGCCGACATTGACGTGCGGTTTCGTTCTATTAAATTGCTCTTTGGCCATGTGATTTCGTGTGTTGCTGTTTTCGTTTTTTGTTTAATGGAGCCCAAGATCAGGATTGAACTGATGACCTCGTCCTTACCAAGGACGTGCTCTACCAACTGAGCTACTTGGGCATCCAAAAAAACCTTTGTTCAAACCCGACTCGTAAAACGACAAAAAACCAACCCTCTCGCTTTCTTCCGAATTTGAGAGGGCTTCGGTAATTGAATTTTTACGGCTCTGACCAGCGCAAACTAACAATTTTGGGTTGCCTGTCAATAACTTTTTAAATTTTCTTTTGCTTAATCAGCTTCTGCGCCCTTGCCAACGAGCTTTCCATGTCGCCACAGACGTTTTCCTGCCCAATCCGCTCTATAAATCCTGCCCGGACAAGTGCAAATAATGGCTGTGAATGCGGTCCGCACAAAATCAAATCCTTCCGGTCGCGCCGCAATTTTTCGAGCAAATCTTCCAGCGCATCCAAACCCGTCGCATCCAGTGCCAGCACGTCGCGCATGCGCAAAATTAAAATTTCTGGCAATTGCCCCGCGTCGCGCAAGGAAGTTTCCAGCTTGTCCGCCGCGCCAAAAAAGAACGCGCCAAAAACGCGGAACACCATGACACCGTTCGGAATAATTTTCCCTTCCGTCTGTTGCCCCAGTGAGTTGCCCTGCGTCACTTCCGCGTCCGCCTCGACGTGCGCCGTTTGTGCCAGCCGTTTCACTAGCAGTGCCGAGGCCAGAATCAGCGACGCGCCCACCGCCGTCGGCAAGTCCACCGCCACCGTCAATCCAAACGCACACAGAAAAACGATTGCATCACTCTTCGGCCATTTCGTCAACCGCTTGAACTGATGCCACTCGCCCATGCGCAGCGACACTACAACCAACACCGCGCTCAACGCCGCCAGCGGAATGTGTTTTGCCAGCGGCGCGGCCACGAGCAAAATCACCAGCAGCGTCAGCGAATGAATAATCCCCGCCACCGGCGTTCGCGCACCGCTGCGCACATTCGTCGCTGTGCGCGCAATCACGCCCGTCGTCGGCATCCCGCCAAAAATTCCCACCACCACATTCGCGATTCCCTGCCCCATCAATTCCTGATTCGAGTCATGCCGGTCGTCAATCATGCCGTCCGCCACTACCGCGCACAACAGCGATTCAATCGCGACCAACACCGCGACCGTCAACGCTGCCGGCACAAGCGCGCGCCACGCATCGAGCGACAGCGACGGCCAGTGTGGCATCAGCAACCCGCGCGGCATTTCGCCAAACTGCGAGAACAAAGTTTGAATTCCAGCCAGCTCGTCCCAGTGAAGAAATTTCACCGCGAGCGACGCCAACACTATGACCGCGATGGATCCCGGCAAACGGCGTCCCAATTTTTTCGGCCAGAACCAGATTGACAGTGTCGCCGCTGTCGCCAGAAAAACCGTCGGCCAGTTTGGGTAAAAATTTTCCGCCAGTGCGCGCAGCTTGCCAATGAAATCCGGCGGCAGTTTTTGCGGCAATCCGAAAAAGTCTTTTATTTGCGTGCTTAAAATGATAATTGCAATTCCACTCGTAAAACCGGTCACGACTGGGAACGGAATATATTTAATCATCGTGCCGAGCTTGCACGCGCCCAGCACAAACAAAATCACGCCCGCCATTAGCGCACAAACCACCAGCGCTTCCGGCCCGTGTAGCAGCACAATCGGCGCGAGCAACGGCACGAACGCGCCCGCTGGGCCGCCGATTTGCACGCGCGAACCGCCGAACAACGAAACCAAAAGTCCGCCGACAATCGCCGTAAAAATTCCAATTTCCGGCTTCAATCCTGACGCGATTGCAAGCGCCATCGCCAGCGGCAGCGCGACGATGCCGACAATCAAACCGGCCGTGAGGTCGGCAGAAAACATCTGCGCCGAATAATTTTTCAGCGTGTCAACGAGCTTCGGTCGAAATGAAAAAGAAAAAGCCATCCGCTTCTGATTCAGGAAAAAATCCTCACGCTTTATTTTGCGAAAGCGGCGGCAAAACTCAACTGAATTTACTTTGCAGAAATTGTCGTTTTACTTCCGTCCACAAACCTCACGCGCGCGGATGCGCCGCGTCGTAAGCCCGCTTCAACCGCTCCGTCGTGACGTGCGTGTAAACTTGCGTCGTGATGAGGTGCGCGTGGCCGAGCAGTTCCTGCACACTCCGCAAATCCGCGCCGGCGTCGAGCAGATGCGTCGCGTAGCTGTGCCGCAGCTTGTGCGGCGTCAGCGCCGGGTCAAGGCCGGCGACGATGAGATAATTTTTCAACCGTCTGGCTAATTGCAGCGGCGACAATGGCGCGGCCTTTTTTGTGTCCGCACGGAAAACCGGCTGCACGCCCAGTGGCGGTTGCATCAGCGAATCCCAGTAAGTTTGAATCGCGCGCAACGCCGGTTCGCCCGCCGGCACGAGCCGTTCCTTTTTGCCTTTGCCGCGCACGCGAATGATTTGCTCGCTGAAATCAATGTCGTCCACGCGTAGGCCGCACAGTTCGCTCACGCGCAGGCCGCCGGAATAGATCGTCTCCAGCACCGCAATGTCACGCAGGTAGACCTCCGCCGAGAGCGGACGCCCTGCCCCCTTTTTATCTTTCTGAGATGCGAGCAACTTTGCCGGCGCCGCCAGTAAATCCGCCATCTGCTGAATCGTCAGAAACTTCGGCAACCGCTTCGGTGCTTTCGGCAGGGAAAGATTTTTAATCGGCAAACTTTCGACGGCGCCGTGCCGCATGAGAAATTTATAGAACGTCCGCAGCGCCGAGAACCGCAGCGCCGTGGCTGCTCGGCTCAAGTTATTCCGGCCCAGATAACGCAGGTAAGCGCGGAAATCATCGCGCTGAAGTTTTTCCCACGCGACAGCGTGTCGCGCCGAAGCGGATTCATCCGCGAAGGCGGACGGCGAACGCTCGGTCAAATACCAGCGCGCAAACTCAATCAGCGCCTGCCGGTAATTCCGCTGCGTATAGACCGACACGCCGCGATCCGTCGCGAGGTGCGCCAGAAATTTCTCAATCCACTTGTCGCGGATTTCTGGAGGGGATGTGCTTGGCGGCGTTTCCACAGGCAGATGTTTAACCACGAAACACACGAAACACACGAAAGAATTTATCAACCAACTTTGGCTGGTGGGCGAGCGTCCTCGCGAGCCGCCGGTTGTAGGGTTGAGCCTATGGCTCAACGATTCGAGGCACAGCCTCGACACTACACTTCATTTTGGCGGCTCGCGGGGACGCTCGCCCCACCAATTCAATCGCCATTCAAAGAAACTCCAGCACCAGCCGCAGAAATTCCTCCGGCACGTCGGCGTGAACCCAGTGATTGGCCCTCGCGATGGTTTGAATCTCCGCCGACGGAAACAGCCGCCGGATTTCGATCTCATCCGCCGCGTTGATGTAATCCGACTTGCCGCCACGGATGAATAGCGCCGGGCCTGGAAACGGAGGCTGCGCCGCCAGCACCTCGCCCAGACGCGAATAATTCTCCGCTACGCCGCGCAGGTTCATCTTCCAGGCAAACTTTCCGTGGTCGTCGCGACTGAGATTTTTCAGCAGGAACCTGCGCAGGTTCAGCGACGGAATTTCCGACGCGAGGGCCTCTTCGAGAGGCTGGCGCGTCTGGAATGACGCCAAGTCCAGCGCCAGCAGCGCGCCAAAGATTTTATCATGCACCCGCGCGTAAGCCCGCGGCGCCATGTCGACCACGACGAGTTTTTTTACGCGCGCCGGAAATTCCAGCGCGAACTGCATCGCCACCTTGCCGCCCATCGAGTGACCGATGACGCCCGCGCTTTCAATTTTCTGCGTCGCGAAAAATTTCTCCACATCGGCGGCCATGAGCGGATAATCCATCTCCGCGTGATGCGGAGAATGGCCGTGATTGCGGAGGTCGGGCGCGTAGACGTGAAATTTCTCCGCCAGCTTCGGCGCGACGCCGAACCAGTTGTCGCCGGAACCGAACAGACCATGTAGCAAAACGAGCGGCTCGCCATGGCCGAGTTGTTTGAAGTGGAGCGGCATTACTCGTCGTCCCGCGTCGGAAACTCAAAAGTGATTTTTCCCTTCTTGTCCATGACGAGGAATGCTGGGAACGGCTTGCCGGATTTGGAGATGAATTTTTCCAGCACGTCGCTCTTCTTGTCCTTGAGAATTTTCGCCGCCTGCACCGCGTCAATCGGCTGTTCTAAAATCGTCTTGCCGATGGGCTTGAAAGTGCAGCGCTTTTCCGCGCGCTGCGAATTTTCGCAGACGTAGCCCGGCGCGACATCGAACACCTGGCCGCCGCATTTCGGACATTTGCCCACCACGGACTGGCCGGTG
Organism: uncultured Verrucomicrobia subdivision 3 bacterium; assembly: GCA_903918885.1. Classification (GTDB taxonomy): domain Bacteria; phylum Verrucomicrobiota; class Verrucomicrobiia; order Limisphaerales; family UBA11358; genus UBA11358. Next base: position 11,970 of record CAIXFY010000040.1, on the reverse strand, counting down.
AAATCCAGCTTCGGCGGCGGTTCGCTGCTCTTGCGCCGCCCCTTGCCTTCGCGCGGTTTGAACTCGAACGCGGTCTTGCCGTCTTTCACGACGAGGAACGCCTCGAACTTGCGATTCGTTTTCTTGGAGATAAAACCTTTCAGCAAATCCGTCTTGCTCTCGGCGAGCAATTTCTTGATCTGCTCCGGCGCGATCTCCTGCTGCAAAATGATTTTGCCGGAACGGAAATCGCACGGCGGCGTCGGGCCGGTCTGTTTTTCGCAGACGTAATTCATCCCGTTGTCATAGACATTGGCGCCGCACTTCGGACATTTGCCGAGCGCTTCCTTGCCCGTGAAATCCACCGGCTCGGCGGACTCGCCTTCCTTCGGGCCATTACCGAAATCGAATTCCACCTTGTGCTCGGCGGTCATCTTGAGCACGGCGGCGAAGGGAAAACCCTGCTTGCTGCGGAAGCCTTGCAGCGGGCCGATGATTTTGTCCGTGATGATTTTCTCAACTTCCTCCGGCTCAAACATCCGGCTGCACAGCGTTTTCCAAAACGCGAAGTCGCACTTCACGCACTGATACTGTTTGTAGCGCTCGTGAATCTCGCCGCCGCATTTCGGACACGGCACCTGCAGCACGCCGAAGTCGCCGGGAATGGTGTCGTATTCAAATTTCTTGGCGCTGTCCACGATGCGGCGCGTCATCTCCGCGATGCCCGCCATGAATTGCTCGCGGCTGACTTTTTTCCGCTGCATTTCCTTCAACTGGAATTCCCAGTCGCCCGTCAACTCCGGCTTGGTCAATTCAGGAATGCCCAGACCATTCAACAGTTCCATCAATGAAAACGCTTTCGCCGTCGCCTGCAATTCGCGGCCGGTGCGGTGGACGTAATCTTCGTAAATCAAACCTTCAATCGTCGCCGCGCGCGTCGCCGGCGTGCCGAGACCTTTCTCGCTCATCGCTTCGCGGAGTTCGTCGTCGTCAATCAATTTGCCCGCACCTTCCATCGCCGAGAGCAGCGTGGCTTCCGAATATCTTGCCGGTGGTTTGGTGACGTTTTCTTTGACCTCGATGTTTGCGGTCTTGACCGTCTCGCCTGCTTTCACCGGCGCGAGGCTCGGCGTTTCGTCGGAGTCCGACTGCTTGCCGTAAACCGTGAGCCAGCCGGGCGACACCAAAACTTTTCCCGCACTCTTGAACGGTTCGCCTTCGACACGCGTGATGCGGTTCGTTTCCAAAAATTCTGCCGCCGGATAAAAAATCGCGAGAAAGCGTTTCGTGACGAGGTCGTAAAGTTTCTGCTCCGGCTCGCTCAACGATTTTGGCGCGAGCTGCGTCGGGATGATCGCGAAGTGATCCGAGACTTTCGCGTTGTTGAATATGCGCTTGTTCGGATGCACCCAACCGGCTTTGAGAATCTGGTCGGCGAAACTTGAGTAGCCCGTGACGCCTTCCAGCATCGCTAGCGTGTTCTTGACCGTGGGAATGTAATCTTCCGGCAGAGCGCGCGAGTCCGTTCTCGGATACGTCAGGACTTTGTGTTTCTCGTAAAGCGCCTGAGCAAGACCGAGCGTGTTCTTCGCGCTGAAGCCAAAACGCGAGTTCGCGTCGCGCTGCAAGCTGGTCAAATCATAGAGCAACGGCGACATCGAAGTCGTCGGCTTACTTTCTTCAGTGACGATGCCGGGCTTGCCAAGGCATTTGGCTTTGATTTCCTCAGCCTTCGCTGCGTCCCACAGACGTTCCGCTTTGAGTTGTTCGTCGTCGTCGGACTTAGAAAATTTTTCATCGAACCAACGTCCGGTATAATTTCCTGCCGCCGCGTCGAAGGTGCCAATGACTTCCCAATAACCGCGCGGCTTGAATCCACGGATTTTCGCCTCACGCTCCACAAGAATCGCCAGCGTCGGCGTCTGCACGCGGCCAACCGTCGTCTTGAAAAATCCGCCGAGCTTGGAGTTGAACGCCGTCATGGCGCGCGTGCCGTTGATTCCCACAAGCCAATCGGCCTCGCTGCGGCTGGTCGCAGCGTCCGAGAGCGGCTGCATGGACTCATCGGTCTTGAGCGACGCGAAACCTTCGCGAATCGCGGCAGGTGTCATTGATTGCAGCCAAAGGCGCGAGATCGGCTGCGCTGCTTTCGTGTAGCGAACGATGTTGCGGAAAATCAATTCGCCTTCTCGGCCGGCGTCGCACGCATTGATGAGCGAGGTGACATCTTTGCGTTTGATGAGTTTCGCAACGGCGCGCAAACGCGGCGCAGTCTTCTCAATTGGCGTGAGATCAAAGTGTGGCGGAATGACGGGGAGACACTTGAAAGTCCACTTGCCGCGCGCGGCTTCGACGCCTTCCGGCGGCACGATGGTCAGCAAATGACCAACGGCTGACGTAACGACATAATGTTCGTTTTCGAAGTAGTCGTCGTGCTTTTCAAACTTTCCGAGCGCCTTGCTGATGTCGCTGGCGACGGAAGGTTTCTCCGCGATGATGAGTGCTTTGCCCATGCGTTGCGTCAATCTTTAAGCCGCGCGCCGCCCGTTGCGCAACATATTTTTTTTGGAAGGGAATATTTTTTGAGCCTCAGATGGGCACAGATGCCCATAGATAAAAAACACAACAACGCCCTGAATTTACAATGGTTTTACATTTGCATCGAAACCTTTCGAAACACATGGTTGGGGGGCTGTAAAAAAATTCATGTTTCATCGGCGTGCATCTGCGGCAAAAAAGATTCCTGCGCTTGCGTTCATCCGGTGGCAAATTAAACTCCGCGCCCGATGTTGAATCTGTCCACCCTCAATCCGCAGCAACGCCAGGCCGCCGAGACCATCCGCGGCCCGGTATTAATCCTCGCCGGCGCGGGCACGGGCAAGACGCGCGTCATCACCTTTCGCATCGCTCACATGGTGGAACGAGGCATCGCGCCGGGAAATATTCTCGGAGTGACGTTCACGAACAAGGCCGCGCGCGAAATGCAGGAACGCGTGAACAAGCTGTTGCCAAAGTCCAAAGGCCAAAGTCCAAAGGCCAAAGCCGACAAAGAAAATCGCCCGACCATCTGCACCTTTCACTCGCTCTGCGTCCGCATTTTACGGATGCACATTGACAAGCTGGGTTACAAAAAGAATTTCGTCATCTACGACGAATCCGAGCAGCTCGCGGCGGTGAAAAAAATTCTTTCCGCCATTTCCGCCAAGGGCGAAAAGACCGATCCCGGCGCGGTGCTGGGAATGTTGAGTAAGTTTAAGAACGGTGGCGAAAGCAGTAACCGAGCTTTTGGCGACCCGAGTGTCCGTGCGCTGGCCGAGCACGTTGCCAAGCGCTACGAATCCGCTCTGCACGCCTGCAACGCGGTGGATTTCGACGATTTGATTCTGCTCACGCTGCGTCTCTTCCGTGAACATCCCGATGCGCTCGCGGCCTGCCGCGCCAAATACCAATACGTCATGGTGGACGAGTATCAGGACACCAACGCCGCGCAGTTCGAGCTGGTGCATTCGCTGACGCAGGAGCATCGGAATTTCTGTGTCGTCGGCGATGACGACCAGAGCATCTACGGCTGGCGCGGCGCGGAAGTCGCCAACCTGCTGAACATGGAAAAGCATTTTCCCGAGATCAAAGTGGTGAAGCTCGAACAGAATTACCGCAGCACGACGACCATTCTCAACGCCGCCAACGCCATCATCAAAAACAACGTCCAGCGGCGCGGTAAAAATTTGTGGTCGAGCAAAGGCGCGGGCGCAAAAATTCTGCTGAACACTTTCGGCAATGACGAGGACGAGGCGCGCGAAGTCGTGGCGGCGATTGAGTTTAAGCGGCTCGCCTATCGGATTCCGTGGCAAGATTGCGCCATCCTGTTCCGCACCAACCAGCAATCGCGCCCGCTGGAAACCGCGTTACGCGCGGCCAATGTCCGCTATCATCTCATCGGTGGACAAAGCTTTTTTGACCGGCGCGAGATCAAGGATTTCCTCGCCTACCTGAAAACCTTCGTCAATCCGCACGACGACATCAGCCTGTTGCGCATCGCCAACACCCCCGCGCGTGGCTTGAGCGACGTGACGATGGAACGGCTGCTCGGCGCGAGCCACGACCGGAAATGTTCCGTCTTCACCGCGATGAAAAATCCGCTGGTGACGACGACGTTTCAGACGAACACGCGCAAAAGCATCGAGGCGTTTGTGGAATTTATCGAGCGTGGGCAAGGCGAGTTGCAGACGACCGCGAATGAGTTTCGCCTGCAAACGTGGGCAGATAATTTCCTGACCGAGGCCGGCTACTTCGCCGAACTGCGCCGACTGGAAAAAACTCCCGAAGCGTCCGAGGCGCGCGTCCGCAATTTGAAGGAACTCATGGCCACGATGGACGGGGCGGGCAATGCGCCAGTGGAACGACTGGATAATTTTCTGGAGAACATCACACTGGACAGCGATCGCGAGGAGGAAAAAGAAAACACCCAGGACGCTGTCACGCTTATCACCATGCACTCGTGCAAAGGCTTGGAATTTCCGCACGTTTTCGTCGTCGGCTTGGAGGACGGATTGCTGCCGCATACGCGCTCGAAAGTGGAAGGCACAATGGATGAGGAACGCAGATTATTTTACGTCGCCGTAACGCGCGCCATGCAGACGCTGGCCATCAGCCATTGCGGCGGACGCAAGAAATACGGCCAGTTGCTGCCGTGTCACCCTTCCCCGTTTCTGAAGGAACTGCCGGAGGAACTCATCGAAACGTCCGATTCAAAATCCAAGACGCCCGTCGCGCAGGAATCCAGCAAGAATCTTTTCGCCGCCATGCGCGGGGCGATTACCCAGTGAGCGGGCGGCAGAAAGTTTTGCCACGACCCGTTTGCCAGACGCAAACCCTCAAGTGATGGCGTAGGCATACCAATCACTATGGACTTTGACGCGATCTTGTCTAAAAATACGACCGCCCATGCGCCGGTAAACCAGCCAAATGTTTTGAAACCAAGGTTTTCTTCGTGACTCATCTGGACACCAAACCAGTTTTAGTCGTCGATCTCGACGGCACGCTCATCCGCACCGACATGATGTGGGAGTCGCTCGCGCGTCTTTTGCGACGGAATCCTTTCGCAATTTTCCAAATTTTGCTCTGGTGGACGCGCGGACGCGCTAAACTGAAACAAAAGCTCGCCGCCCGCGTCCAGATTGATCCCGGCACCCTGCCCTACCACGAAAAATTTTGCGCGTGGCTCCGCACGGAAAAAAATTCCGGTCGCAAAATCATTCTCGCCACCGCGTCGGATTTGCAGATGGCGCAACCCATTGCCGAACACATCGGACTGTTCGACGAAGTTCTGGCCAGCGACGGGAAAATAAATCTGCGCAGCGAGAACAAACTCCGCGCGCTCACGGAAAAGTTCGGCGAGCGCAATTTCGACTACGCGGGCAATTCCACCGCCGACTTCGCGGTGTGGCGCGGTGCGCGGCAGGCCGTCGTCGTGAACGCCAGCCACGCCGTTTTACGCGAAGCCGCCAATTGCACCGCGCTTGGCCCGACTTTTTGCGAGGGCTATTCGCCGCTAGCCATCGCCAAAAGCGTTTACACAGAATTATTTTGGCGCAGCGGTTATCTGGTCGCCATTCTCGCCGGATTGCTGTTAGCGAGCGCGTTCCCGAAATTCAGCCTCGCCGGATTTGCGTGGATTTGCCCGGCGCTGATTCTCTTCGCCGCGCGCGGCAAAAACGGTGCGGACGCCTTTCGCGCAGGTTACGCTGGCGGACTGGCATTTTGGCTGGCCTCGCTTTACTGGCTGCTTTACATGCCGGTTGCAGGGCTACCGATTTTGGGCTGGCTGGCGTTATCGGCATATGTCGCCTTGTTTTCCGGAGGGTGGACTTGGTTTGTTTCCCGTTTTCAATTTTCCAATTCCAGTTGGTTATCGCGTTTGCGCTGGACCCTCACGGGCGCGGCGGCGTGGGTGGCGCTGGAATTGTTGCGCGGCTGGTTGTTCAGCGGTTTTCCCTGGAGTTTTCTTGGAGTGTCGCAATACCAGCTCGTGCCACTCATCCAAATCGCAGCGGTGACCGGCGTTTATGGTGTGTCGTTTCTCGTCGTCTGGTTTTCGCTCGCCATTTATTCGGCGGCAGAAATGATTTTTAGCAACCCTACCAAACGCCATATCTGGCAGGCGGAAATTGTTTTGCCGATGATTGTCATCGTGCTGCTGTTCGTCGGCGGACTTTTCCAAATCAACCGAACTTCAATCGCGCCCGAAAAAACTCTGCGCGTCGTCGCCGTTCAACCGAGTATTCCGCAGACGCTCATTTGGTCGGCCAGCGAAGATGAAAAAAGATTTTCCGAACTCCTAGCCGTTTCGCAACGGGCAATGACGAACCGGCCGGACTTGCTGCTCTGGCCGGAATCCGCCGTGCCGATGTTCGACGGCGTCTACAACCTCATCAGCCAGTTTGCGCAGTCGAACCGAGTCGCCATCATCTTCAACGGCGATGATGCGGAGTTTCATCCGGCCGCGACGAATTATTTTAATTCAGCTTTTCTCGTCTTGCCGAATGGAAAATGTGCAGGCGTTTATCACAAGCAAAAGTTGGTCATTTTTGGTGAATACATTCCGCTCGTGCGCTGGCTGCCCTTCTTGAAATGGTTCACGCCCATCACCGATGGATGGACGCCTGGTGACCAGTCGGTGGTGTTTGCTGGTGAAGAATTTTCCGCCGCGCCGCTGGTTTGTTTTGAAGATGTTTTTCCCGGTGTAGCGCGCAAATCATCGGCTCATGGACTAGATTTTCTGGTTAATCTAACGAACGACGGCTGGTTCGGCGAAAGCGCGGAACAATGGCAGCATTTGGCCAACTCAGTTTTTCGCGCGGTGGAAAACAGTCTACCGCTCGTCCGCTGCGCGAACAATGGCGTCACCGGCTGGATTGATGCGCACGGACGCGCGCAAGAAATTTTCCGCGACGCTGCCGGAAGCGAATATGCGACGGGCGTCCAGCTGATGGAAATCCCCTTGCAGGCGGAAACGGAAAAATCCGCATCAACCTATTATCATCGCCACGGCGACGTTTTTGGATTTACTTGTGTGGCCATCACAGCAGTTTCGCTTTTGACCAGTCGACGGCAGCGGCAGAGATAAAAAAAATTTCATCTACCGACATGGCGAAATTTAAGGATGATTTGAGAGATTAAGCGCCGTAACGCAAAACATTTAAATTGCAAACTATGCGCCCAATAATTTCCATTTTGATCTTTCTGTGCGCGATGACGGATCAATCAGTGCGTGCCTCGCACACCACGGCGACATTAGTTCTAGGTGTCGAATCCGCCACGCCGGGTGCAACCGTGCTGGCGGGCGTGTATTTGAAAATGGAATCCGGCTGGCATACCTACTGGAAGAACGCCGGCTCTGCCGGTCAAGCCACCGAAATCAAATGGACGCTACCGGAAGGTATCACCGCTGGGGAAATCCAATGGCCGTTGCCCAAAAAACTGCCGCCGGTGGATGTCACGACTTACGGATATGAAGATGAAGTCATGCTCCTCGTGCCGTTAACGCTCGATAAAACACTTGCACCTGGATCGCTAAATATTTCTGCCAAAGTTTCGTGGCTGGAATGCAAAGACACCTGCATCCCGGCCAGCGCGGAAATTCAAGGCACACTAAACATCGGCACGGAAACCAAAGCTTCCGCCACAGCCAAGCAACTGGCCGTCTGGCAGACCAATATCCCGGTCAGTAAAGATGGTTTTTCCGCGCAAGCCTTTTGGGAAAAACCTACCAACGGCGATACGCGCATCCTCGATTTCAAATGGAGCGGAATTTCGGAGGACGCAGATTTTTTCCCGGCGGCCAACGACAATTTTGAAGTCCAGGGCGGAACGGAAATTTTCTCCACCCCGACCGGCGAAGTTTGTTTGCGCAAGCTGGTAAAAAAATTCTCCGGCGACTGGCCGCGTGAAATTTCCGGCGTGTTTGTTGCAGCTGACGGCGCGCATGAGGCCAAAATTGTCATCGGCAACCTGCCGCCGACGGCAACTGCTGGCAGCGTGTCACCGCAAAAAGCCCAGCCACTCTGGCGGATGCTGATTTACGCCTTCATTGGCGGCCTGATTCTCAACATCATGCCCTGCGTCCTGCCGGTCATCGCGCTCAAAATCCTCGGCTTCGTCAACGAGTCGCGCAGCAATCCGCGGCATGTCCGGGTTCTGGGTTTGGTTTATGCGCTCGGCGTGCTGGTTTCCTTTCTTGCACTGGCGGCGGTGGTGATTGGCGTCAAAGCCGCCGGCCACAAAGCAGGCTGGGGCATGCAATTTGGCAATCCCGTTTTTCTCGTTTGCCTCGTCACACTCGTCACGCTCGTGGCGATGAACCTGTTTGGAATTTTTGAAGTCACCCTCGGCGGGCGCGCGTTGGACAGCGCGGGCGAACTTTCTTCCAAACACGGAATTCCCGGCGCCTTCTTCAACGGCGTGCTGGCCACCGCGCTCGCGACGCCCTGCACCGCGCCGTTCCTGAGCATCGCGCTGGGCTTTGCGTTTGCGCAGAACGCCGCTGTCATCCTGCTGGTTTTCGCCGCCGTCGCGGCCGGGTTGGCCTCGCCTTATGTGCTGTTGAGCTGGAATCCGGCGTGGCTAAAATTTCTGCCGAAGCCCGGCGCGTGGATGGAGAAATTCAAAATGGCCATGGCGTTTCCGATGCTGCTGACGGTGGTATGGCTCTTCAACCTTGCGGCGGAAAATTACGGCGACCGCGTTCTGTGGTTGGGGGTGTTTCTTGTGATGCTGGCGTTTGCCATGTGGATTTTCGGCGAATTTGTCCAGCGCGGAAGAAAGCATCAATTTTTTGCCCGCCTCACGGTTCTCGCCCTGCTCATCGCCGCTTATGCGTTTGCGCTGGAAAGCGAATTGCACTGGCGGGAACCACTCGCGCCGCGCAAGACGAATAATCTGGCGCATGACATTGACGGCATCGCGTGGCTGCCGTGGAGTCCCGAGGCGTTGATTCAAGCGCGCGCGACGGGTCGACCGGTGCTGGTAGATTTCACGGCCGACTGGTGTTTGACCTGCCAAGTCAACAAGCGCACCAGCATTGAAACCGCGTCCGTGCGCGACAAAATCAAGTCGCTCAACGTCGTGACATTGCTCGCCGACTACACGCATTTTCCCGACAGCATCACGACGGAACTCAACCGCTTCAATCGCGCCGGTGTGCCGCTGGTGCTGATTTATCCGCCCCAAAATAAAACGCCCATCGTCCTGCCGGAAGTGCTGACGCCGAACATCGTCCTTTCGGCGCTCGACCGCGCGGCGAATTAATTTTTGAACTTTAATGGCGCGAGTTGCGTCTATTCTCTGCATGAAAAAATTATTCGCTCTGCTCGCCGCTACGGTTCTGACCACCGCCGCCTTCGCCGTGGAAATCGGCAAACCCGCGCCGGATTTCACCGGCACGGACATCACCGGCAAAACCATTCACCTCTCGGATTTCAAAGGGAAAATCGTCATCCTTGAATCCTACAACGCGCAATGCCCGTTCTGCCAGCATCACTACGGAACCGGTGCGATGCAAGCGTTGCAAACTGACCTAGCTGCCAAGGGCATCGTTTGGCTCGTGGTGGATTCGGTGAACAAAAAGAATTTTGGCTACCTCGCGCCGGAAGCCGCGCAGAAATTGTGGACGGAACAGAAATTCGCCGCAACCGCGTGGATTGACGACAACGCCGGAACCATCGGCCATCTTTACGGCATGAAAACCACGCCGCACATGTTCGTCATCGCCGCTGATGGGACGCTCGCCTACGACGGCGCGATGGACAACAATCCGAAGCCTTTTGGCGATCCGCGCACGGCGAAGAATTACGTCAGCGCCGCCGTGGACGAACTGCTCGCGGGCAAAACGGTGACCGTTTCGGCGACCAAGCCCTACGGCTGCAGCGTTCACTACGCGAACTAAACAGATTTACATCCGCAGATTTCACAGATTCACGCAGATGAATTTTAATCTGCGGCAATCCGCGCCATCTGCGGATGATTTTATTTTGCTTTTTCCTTCGGCACGAACGCGCGACGCACCCACTTGGCCGACTGCAATTCCGGCGTCAGCTTAAAATTAAATTCCCGCAGAAACTCTTCCGCCGGTGCGATGATGTTCACTGGTCGGCGTGTGAACGAATCCTTGTAAGCCAGCCGCACGGCGCGCAGGCCGAGGCGAAAACCCTTTTCCACCCGTCCATAAAGTTCATCGCACATGATTGGCGAGCCGGACTCCGCGAGATGCAAACGAATCTGGTGCGTGCGCCCCGTCAGCGGACTCGCCTCGATGAGGGTGAACCGGTCGTTCGCTTGCAGCACGCGAAAATGCGTTTCGCTTTCCTTGCCTTCCTCGGAATAATCGACGCGCATCTTCCCGAAATTTTTCGGGTCCGGGCCGATGGGCAGCGTGCAAGTCCATTCGTTTTCCTTCGGCACACCGACGACCACCGCGAGGTAGGTTTTTTCCATCCGCCGCGATTCAAAGAGATCGCCCATCGCTTCCATCGCACCCACGCTTTTGGCGAAGAGCATCACGCCGCTCGTGTCCGCATCCAGCCGGTGAACGTGGCGCAGGTAAGTCAGGTTGCGCGACTTCGCCCAGAAATCATCCGCGCGAATGGACGAATCAATCGCCGTCTGCAAGTTCCAATTCGTCTTGCGCCACGAATCCGGCACCAGCATCCAGCCGCGCGGCTTGTCAATCGCCAGCACCGCGCGATCCTCGTAAATGATGGGAATCAAATCGCAGCCGGGCAACTCGATGAATTTTGGTTTGGCCATTTCGCACGATGGTATCAGGCGGAGCGAACCGGCTCAAACTTTTCAAATATCACCGTTTCCAAAAATAAACGCACAGCGCCATGCCGAACGCAACCGTCGCTCCCAACAGACACAACAGCACATCAAAGCCGCCAGCCATGTTGACCGCTTTGATGATTCCGGCAAGGCCAGCAATCATGCACCCGATGACCGCGCACGCCATCACAGCTCGCTTGCCAGCGTCGTGCTGGGACATTTCTACAGCCAGATTGTAGGCAATGATTTCGTTGGCCACGCGCGTGCCGTCCATCCCGCAGACCGGACAGCTAATACGCCCGGGCATCCGGCCACAGACAGGCGCGATATCGAAAGCATACCGCTGGCCGCAACCGCACTGAATTTTAACCGGCATCATAAATTTCTCCGGGTTAATGGTTCTGCCAAAAGTCAATTGCATGACTCGTGCCAAGTGAGATTTCCCTTTAAAACCAATGATTCGCCGACGGAGAATTCAATCTACCGCGCGTTGTTCACGCGAAATGCGTGTCAGTCACGCAATGGAAATAAATTTGGCGAAATTTGCAGCCAGCAGCTCGATGAAGTTCGGTTTTGCCATGGCGTTAGTTTGCGGCCGGAGTCGTCACCGCTTGAAACTTGCCTTTGATTTTCCGGTCGCCCTTCTGCGTCTGGATAACCGTCTTCGCCGCCATCGCTTCAGAAAGTTTTTTCCGAACCACCGCTTGCGGAAAAGCCGGATTCAAGCTCACCAATTCTTCAATCGTAAATTCGCCACTCGGCCATTGGATAGATTCGTTCATATAAATTGTTGTGAAATATTCTCGCGTCTTACCGCTTCCGCCACTCCGTCTTCGGCGGCTCCGGCAAACCCTGCGCCCGCAGCGCCGTGCGGAAATGTAGCTTGGACACTTTTTGCAACTCGCCCGCGCCGCGCGTCTGCACAAATTCCTTCGCTACCTTGTCCACCAGTTCGCCCGCGCCTTTCGGAAATTTCATCCCGAACTGCGACTCCAGCTTGGCGATGCCTTTCACAAATTCATCGCGCGCCAGAATCGAAGCCGCGGCCACGGCGATGTCTTCTTCCGCCTTGTGCCGCTGCACGAGCTGGATTTCCTTGCCTTGCACCATCAACGCTTTTTCGATGACGCTCTTGCTCGCAGCAAACTGGTCGCTGATGGCCTTCACCGGCGG
>CAIXFY010000039.1 GCA_903918885.1 uncultured Verrucomicrobia subdivision 3 bacterium | reverse complement strand
GCCTCACGCTCTTTGAGAAAACGCCCATTTTACAGGCGCTTGCTCAACTGCCACCTGCTACACAACCGCCAGACACCGAAAATCATCAATGTTTACTCGGTTTTTAAACCGGACAGTAGTGATAGCCTACATGAACTGTCAAAATCTCACTATCCCCGAAAACGGGGATAGAGAATTTTCTGTTGGAATGCTTCGCCCGACGCCAATATCGGACGAAACCTTTTACCAACTCCCAACGTCAAACCGGTTTCATCAATCACCTATCAAAATGAAAAAAAACGCAGCGCTCGTGGCATTAGTCCTCATCGCGGCATTCGCCGGGCAGTCGCAAACCAATCAAACCGACAAAGTCGAAACCAAGGAGCAGCGCGATGCCCGCATGGGGTGGTGGCGCGAAGCCAAGTTCGGTATGTTCATTCATTGGGGCGTTTATTCCGTGCCCGCCGGCTATTATCATGACAAGCCAATCGGCGGCATCGGCGAGTGGATCATGAATCGCGGCAAGATTCCCATGGCCGAATACCAGCAGTTCGCCAAGGAATTTAATCCGGTCAAATACAACGCCGACGCTTGGGTGAAGGCCGCGAAGGACGCCGGCATGAAATACATCGTCATCACCGCCAAGCATCACGAAGGCTTTGCGATGTTTGAAACGAAAGCCAGTCCGTGGAACATCTGCGACGCCTCGCCTTACGGCAAAGATGTGTTGAAACCGCTGGCCGAAGCGTGCCGCAAATACGGCATGAAGCTGGGTTTTTATTATTCGCAGGCGCAGGACTGGAACAACGGCGGCGCGGCGTCGGGCGGGAAGTGGGACAAGGCACAGGAACACGACATGGACGATTACGTTGACAAAATCGTCGTGCCGCAGGTGAAAGAGATTTGCTCCAACTACGGCGAATTTCCCGCCGTCATCTGGTGGGATACGCCGAAGGACATGACTTACGAGCGCGCCAAAAAAATTTATGACGTTGTGGGGCAGTTGCGCCCGAACATCATTATGAATAACCGTCTGGGCGGCAAGTTTGCCGGCGATACGGAAACTCCCGAGCAGCACATCCCCGCACAGGGCTATCCGGGTAAAGATTGGGAAACGTGCATGACGATGAACGGCACCTGGGGCTTCAAAAAAGACGACAACAATTGGAAATCCACCGAGACGCTCATCCACAATCTCTGCGACATCGCGAGCAAGGGTGGAAATTATTTGTTGAATGTGGGACCGACGAGCGAAGGCTTGATTCCACAGCCGAGCTTGGAACGTTTGGCCGAAGTCGGCAAATGGATGAAGGTCAACGGCGAGGCGATTTACGGCACCGGTCCGACGCCGTTCGGCGCGGAGGCCGGAAAATTGAGCGAGACCGAAAAGGAAAAGAACGGCAAACCAAAATTCATCACCGCTTGGGACTGGCGGGCGACGACCAAGCCGGGGAAAATTTATCTAGAAATTTTCAAATGGCCGACGGATGGAAAATTTGAACTGCCCGGTTTGCAGAGCAAGGTGGAAAAAGCGTATCTCTTGGCCGGACATAAAAAGCTGAAATACCAGCAGAACGAAAGCGGCGTTTCCCTCGCGCTGCCGGATAAAGCGCCGGACGCCATCGCCTCGGTCGTTTGTTTGGAAATCGCCGATGCAGCGGCCAAGTTGATTAACAAATGAGTCGTTGACCCGCGCGGCTTGTGGTTGGAAAATTTTAGCCATACCCGTTTTCGGGGAGTTGCCAAATATGCGCCGTGTCGATTTAATGGCGCTTTACCATTAGGAAATTAACGGCAAATTTATATCCATCGCCGCCGGCGACTGAACCCGTGAGGGTTTGGGAATCAAACTCGAACACCTGAATAACAACACCATGGCCTCAATTCCATCCGCAATCACGCCCGCCGCCAGCGGCGACAACAACGGCAAAAGCCAACGCGCCTCGTTTGCCATCATGACCTCGCTCTTCTTCCTGTGGGGCTTCATGACCGTGTTCAACGACATCCTCATACCGAAGTTCAAGGATGCATTCACCTTGAGTTACTTTCAGGCGATGCTCGTGCAATTCGCGTTCTTCGGCGCGTATTTCACCGGCTCGCTTATCTACTTTATCATTTCCGCCACGACCGGCGATCCCATCGCCAAGATCGGCTACAAGAACGGCGTAGTCATCGGTCTACTGATTTCGGCCACGGGCGCTGGGCTCTTCTGGCCAGCGGCGCACGCGGTCTCGTATCCGATGTTCCTGTGCGCGCTGTTCATCGTCGGCCTCGGCTTTGCCATGTTGCAAATCGCGGCCAACCCCTACGTCACCATTCTTGGTCCGGAAAAAACCGCGTCGTCCCGCTTGAATCTCGCGCAGGGGTTTAATTCCATCGGCACGACCATCGGGCCAATCATCGGCGGATTTTTGATCTTCAAATATCTCGTTCATCCCGGAGACCATGGCGCGGAGTCGGTGAAAATTCCTTACATGGCGTTCTGCGTCATTTTCCTCGTGCTCGCGGGAATTTTCTTTTTCATTCATTTGCCGCACGTCGGCGAAGGTCACGTCGAACCGGGTGCGGGTGCGCTGAAATACCCGCACGTCGTGCTGGGTGTCATCGGTATCTTTATGTATGTCGGCGGCGAAGTTTCGGTCGGGAGCGCCATCATCAATTTCCTCGGTCAAAAAAATGTCGCCAGTCTGTCTGCGGACGAGGCGAGCAAATACGTTTCCATCTACTGGGGCGGCCTGATGATCGGACGCTTCATGGCGGCGGTGGAATTGAGCGAAATCAAGAAGCGCACCAAGCAAGTGCTGTTGGTCGTGATTCCGTTGCTGGCGTATTTTCTCCTGTGGATTGCCAAGAGCGCGCCGCTCGATGCTTTGCACAACGGCGGCGACGTGCTGAGCCAATGGCGCGACGGATTCATGGCCAACGCGCCGGCGTTCGGAAAATATCTCCCGTTCGTGGCGCTGTGCTGGGTGCTGTTCCAATTCGGCAAGGGGCTGGCGGCGCGGACGCTGATGATTTTCTCGCTCACCGTGGTGGCGTTGCTGGCGGTGGCGATTGCGGTGGGCGGACCGGTGGCGATGTGGTGCGTGGTGGCCATCGGGCTGTTCACCTCCGTCGGCTGGTCGAATACGTTCTCGCTGGCGTTGGAGGGCACGGGCATTTACAAGAGCCAGGTGTCGTCGCTGCTGGTGATGGCCATTCTGGGCGGCGCCATTTTACCGCCGCTGCAGGGCTGGATTGCTGACCATACTAGCATTCAACTCTCGTTCATCGTTCCGCTGATTGCCTACGCCTACGTCGCCTTCTACGGCGCAATCGGTCATCGCATCGGGCGTCCGGCAGTAGCGGCGGTTGAATGACGCAACTGAAAATGAAGTGTTCCAAAATCTCGTCCACCACACCGGAATTCTCCCGGTTGCTCGGTAGCTGTGACATAGGTCAAACGTTGAGGTTTGTGCGGATGAATGGATAACTGGCCTTCGTGAAGGGTCTCAGATGAAAAAAACCATTCTGATTGCGTTAGTCTGCGCGCTGGCCATGCTTGCCAATGGAGATTTACCGCCGCAAAGCGCTGTGTCCGAGGGTAGCTCAAACCTGCTTCAGCGGGTGAAAGTGGCCATGCTCTGCACCCAAAAACATTCTTGGGAGTTTGGAGTGGCCATGCAGGCACTGATTGAGATCGGCGACGAGCGCAACTTGATAATCATGGCTCGCGAGGCCGTGCAACGCCGGGCACCGGACGGACGACTGGCAACGGTTGGATCGGAGCAGAACATCGCCGACACGGGCGCGAATGGTCCGGGCGTGCTGGCCGCCTACAAAATCACGAAGGACGAAAAATTCCAACAGGCGGCGCGAGCGCAGTATGAGTTCCTGATGCGGCCGAGTTCTCGAAACACCAACGGCACAATCTATCATAACAACAGATCGCCTGTAATTTTTAGCGACAATATGTTTATGGTCGCCCCGTTTATCGCCCAGATGGGCGATTACGATGAATCCTTGCGGCAAATCCAGGCCATTCGTCGCGTATTGTGGGACAGCAAAGACCGGCTCTTCCACCATATCCGCATTGAGGAAACCGGCGAATTCAAAGACGTTTCCTATTGGGGCGGTGGAGTCGGCTGGTGCGCGGCAGCCATGGCCACTGTGATTGATCTTTTGCCGGACAGTCGCAAGGCGGACAAAATGAAGCTGGCTGCCTACACGCGCGACGTATTGGACGGTTGCCTCGCCCACCAGTTGCCCAGCGGTCTTTTCTACGACAAAATTACGGAATCCAATTTCGAAGAAACCACGCTGGCCTGCATGTTGGCCTCCACCATTTACCGGGGCGTGAATTCTGGCTGGCTCGATGAATCTTACCTTCCCGCCGCCGACCGGATGCGCGCTGCTGCCCATGCCAAAGTGGATGAATACGGCCTGTTGCAGAACGCCAGCGCCGCGCCGCGTTTCAATTCACCCGGCACGTCCACCGAAGGGCAGGCTTTTTTTCTGATCATGGAAGCGGCTCACCAGAAATTATTAAAAAATTCCCCGGAACAATTGCGAACGGCGGCTGGAACACCCTGATTGCACAAAACATTAAAATCAACGTTCTAGGAAATAACGAATATGAAAAGATGCAAAATCTCAACCCAAGGCCCGGAATTTTCACGGCTGATTTACGGCACTTGGCGGCTGTTGGAAACCAAACCCACTGCGCAGGAAATCAACCGTCGGCTGCATGCCTGCCTTGAACTTGGCATCACGACCATTGACACGGCGGAAGTCTATGGCACATACGGAGTCGAAGCCATGCTGGGCGAGGCGCTGGCGCTCACGCCTGGCCTGCGCGACAAATTGGAAATTGTCACCAAGGCCGGGATTTGTTTTCCGCACGCGCAACGGCATGAATGGCAAATCGCGCATTACAACGCCACTGGCGCGAACCTCGTCCAGAGCCTGGAAAAATCCCTGCGCCTGCTGCGCACCGATCGCATCGAACTTTTTCTCGTGCACCGGCCCGACTGGCTCACGCGCGCCGACGACACGGCGGCGGGACTTCACGAGTTGTTGCGTTCCGGCAAAATTAAATCCGCCGGCGTATCCAACTACACCGTGTCGCAGTTCGACTTGTTGAACAGCCTGATGGAAAAACCGCTGGCGACGAACCAGCTTGAATTCCATTTGCTGCACCATGAGCCGATGCACGACGGAACATTTCACCAGTGCGAAAAATCTGGCGTGCGGCCGATGGCGTGGAGTCCTCTGGCCGGCGGGAAATTGTTCGACCCGGAAAATCCCGCCGCACAACGGCTGGCGGCAGCGGCCAAAAAATTGTCCAGCCGCTACGGCGGCGCGACGCTGGAGCAACTTGCCTACGCTTGGATCATGGCGCATCCCAGCCGGCCCTTGCCGGTGATCGGCACAAATAAACTCGAACGCATCCAGTCGGCGGCCAAAGCCGATGACATTGTGCTGGAACGCCAAGACTGGTTCACGCTCTGGGAAGCCTCCCAAGGTCGGAGAATTCCCTGAACTGGTAACGCAAAATATTTCCCCCATGATCCATCAAGACGTTCAATCGCTCGCGGCCGTCATCGCTGAATTCAAAAAGCAGACCGCCACCAAACCTGCCAGCCGGCCTTCCGGGCTGTGCGGCTTCGACGGTTTCATTGATACTTTCGTGCGCTTGGAACAGCCGCCCTCGATGGCTGAGTTTGGCGTCAAAGTGGCCGCCGCCGCCGGTGTCGCGAGTTCCTATCCAGTGCGACATTTGGGCGACAAATTCGGCGGTAACGGTCCGCTGCTCGCGGCGGCGCTGCACGATATTTTCGCCGGACAGATTGACGTGACCTACATTGGTGCATTGGGCGATAAAAAAGTTTTGCCGATTTTTGAAACCGCGCTCGCCAAAAAAACCAAACGTCTGCACACCATCGCCCGCGCGGCGATAACCACCTGTCTTGAATTCACCGATGGTAAGGTGATGCTAAACGACATGTCCGCCTGCGCGGAAGTGACGTGGAAACAATTGTTGGAATGTGTTGGCCAGAGCGCGCTGGATGAAGAATTGAAAACCGCCAGTTATGTGGCCGCCGTCAATTGGGGCAAGCTGCCGCACGCCGGTGAAATTTGGAGCGAGATGTCCGCGCGATTGGCGCAGTTGGGCGTGCCCGCCAAGCAGGTGATTTATTTCATGGATCTCGCCGAGTTTGAAACGCGCCCGCAGGCTGACCGCGCGGATTTGCTTACCCGTCTGCCGGCCATCACGCGGCAATGCCACACGCTGTTGAGTTTGAACCTCAAGGAAGCGTGGCAACTCGGCGAAGTCTTCGGCGGGAAATTTCACGGGCGCAAGGATGCCGATTCCGTCGCTGAGCTGACGACTTTTTTGAAATCACAGGTCGCGGTGGATCGTGTCATCGTGCATCCGAACAATGGCGCGGCCTGCGCCAGTGATAGCGGCACGGTTTACGTGCCCGGCCCGCACTGCGCCAACCCGCTCATATCCACCGGTGCGGGCGATAATTTTGGCGCGGGCTGTCTGGCCGCCGCGCTGCTCGGGTTGGATGATGCCGGGATTGTGCTGGCGGGTAACTGCGCCAGTGGCCATTTCGTCCGATCCGGTCGCTCGGCTTCGTTTACCGACATGGCCAAACTGCTCGACGCTTGGACAGCGGGTGCATTGGGTGAGCGTCTTTGAGCGGCGCGGTGTCATACCCGCTTTCGGGCTATGGCTATTTGAAAGAATTGCCGCTAAAATCTTTCATTCAAAGATTTATCATGTTTGGCAAATTAACTTTTTTACTGCTCGCTTTGACGGGTTGCAGTCTTGCCGTGGCGAAGGCTGACACAAAACATTCGCCGTCATCGCGCTTCATGTCGTATGAAGGACGTGTGATGTGCGGCTATCAAGGCTGGTTTCGCGCGGAGGGTGACGGCTCGGATGGCGGATGGCAGCATTTTGGCAGCAAGGGTGAATGCTCGCCGGAGCATTGCGTGATTGATTATTGGCCGGATATTTCTGATTACGCGAAGACGTATCCGACCGAATTCAAATTGAAAGACGGTCGCCCGGCGCGGGTGTTCAGTCCGTGGGATCAAAGCACAGTGGACGTGCATTTCCGCTGGATGCGCGAATACGGCATTGACGGTGTTTTCATGCAGCGTTTTTTTGGCGTGACCCGCACTCCAGAAAGCCGTCTGGATGGACGGGTGATTCTCGAACACGCACTGAAGGCATCACAAAAGGAGGGCCGCGCCATTGCGGCAATGTATGACTTGTCTGGCCTGAATCCTGGCGAAAACTGCGACTCCATCATCCAAGATTGGAAGGAATTGGTGGACGTGCTCAAGATAACGTCGCAGGGCACGAATCAAACGTATCTCTATCATCGGGGCAAACCACTAGTCGTCATCTGGGGGCTGGGTTTTCCGGATCGGCCGTATGACCTTCACAAAATCGGGATTGAAAAACTGATTAACTTTCTGAAACACGACCGTGAATACGGCGGCTGCAGCGTGATGTTGGGCGTGCCAACCTATTTTCGCGATTTGCGCGCCGACACCACCTCTGATCCCTATCTTCACAAAATCCTGACCAAAGCCGATGTGATCATGCCGTGGATGGTCGGGAGGTTTTCCAATTCGCTCTATGGTGAAACCAATCGCTATGCTGCGCAAATCACGGCGGATCTGGCGTGGTGCAAACAACGTAATCTGGACTACGCGCCGTGTGTCTATCCCGGCTTCAGTTGGTATAACCTGAAAAAAGGCAAGGCGCTTTTCGACGCTATTCCCCGCCAGAAGGGCGAATTTTACTGGGACTTGATGACCACCGCCATCGAGTCCGGAGCGAAGATGATTTACGTGGCGATGTTCGACGAAATCAACGAAGGCACGGCGATTTTCAAATGCACCAATGAGCCGCCGGTGAATCAACCGCCCGCAAAATTTCTGACCTACGAAGGCCTGCCCAGCGACCATTATCTCTGGCTCACCGGCATGGCGGGAAAAATGTTGCGCCACGAAATTCCGTTGGATAAGGAGCTTTATTTGAACGCCGTTCACCGATTGCCGACCAGCGGCAATACCGAATCCAAATGAAGAAAACCTGTTTCCTTGCCTTGATGGCATGTCTGTTGAATTTTCCCGCCCAGGCGAAGCTGATTCAGTGGCTGGACGCGACGGCCACGGGGAGTGTCATCACCAACAGTTCCGGGGTGGTGACGAACTGGGTGGACCAGTCGGGAGCGGGAAATAACGCGCTACCGGCGGTCGGCAGCGTTTATTATCCGAGCACCAGCCGGTCGGCCTCGGGACTGGCCGGGCTGGATTTTGGAGTCAACCGCAACAGCCTGACATTGTTCAGCGCCGCCGCTTCGACTAACTGGCTGAACTGCTCAAGCAGCACCAACGGATTCTGTGTGCTGCTGGCCTTCAAATGCGATGGCTTGATCAGCGACTGGACGGATTTATTGGGCAACTCGTCAACGACGGGAACAGGGTTTTTCATGCGGTATTGGAACACCACCAACAGCGGAACTTACAAAATTAATTTGGGCGTCAATCTTCCGGGTGTCATCGGGGCGGCGGCGGCTGGGAACACAATCATCTACGCGCTCAACTATAACGCGAGTTCGGGCGTTTGGACTTTCTGGGATTCGAAGGGTGGCAGCGAGCGGACGGGCATCATTGCGGCGGCGAATTTTTCCACGGCTAGTGCCGTTACCCTCGGCAGCACCACCTCCGCCAATCGCTACATCAACGGAATGATTGGCGAGGT
>CAIXFY010000038.1 GCA_903918885.1 uncultured Verrucomicrobia subdivision 3 bacterium | reverse complement strand
GAAAAACCGCTGGAATGCGGGATGTCACCCTCAAGGAAGCGTCGCAGAATTGAAATCGAAAAATGACCGGACAGCGAGAATAGCCAGATTTTACCGAAATAAAATCGCTGTCAGCAAAACCTTAACCGGACAGTAGTGATCGTATTTATAATATCGTCTTTAAACTCCGACCCAGATATCAAAACCAATATCACCTCGGCTACTGGCGAGGGTCGTTTATTATTTGCGCCACTTTGGATCAATAATGAAATTCCTGATTCATAACATTATTTTCGCTCTGGTCTTGAATTCGCTCGGCAATTCCGTTGCTGACGCCGCCTCCATCGGCACGCCAAATTTTTCTTATGTTTCAGACTCGACCCCGCCGACTATCAACCTGACGACGAACGGCACGCAGGACTGGGAGTTGTATGATTCGCCGACGGCCACCTATGCGCCGGCCACCTACGCGGCAAAAATCAATGGCGCGAGCATCGGCATGTCGCCGGCGGTATTTGCGTCGCCGTGCACTGGCGAAACGCCCAATCGGTCTGCGCAAATTTTCACCTGGAGCGATGGTGCGCCAAACCTGTTTGAAAATAATTTTAATCCCTCCGGAGGGCTTTTCTTCTCCAACACCAACACGGTTGGTTACTACACGAACTACCAGAAATTCACTTTTACCCCGGGCGACACGCAGTCACACACGGTGCATCTTTACGGCTATGTCAACGGATTAAGCCTGCAATTTTCCAACTCGCTGGCTGGCGTTAGTCCGGTGTTGGTCACCAATACTCCTTCAGGGTTGGCGGATTTTGATTACAGCGTGACGTTTCAGGCGAACAATTCCACCGACGCGCTGACGGTGGTCTGGACGTTTCAAAAGACGGGCACGAGCACGGCCTTGAAATATGCCGGCGTCGAAGCCGTGGCCATGACCGGCGCGAAGCCCGCCCGCGCGGTGAACTGGCGCGTGATTACCGAGGACACGAATTATCCGACGACCGATGTCTTGATGGCGGGCGTGGTGATCGGCGACACGAATTATTACGGTCTTTCCCTGCCGGCAGACACGACGAACAATGATTGTTCGGCTTATTTCCAAGCGGCGATGAACTGGCTGTCTTTCAATGGCGGCGGCACGGTGTATGTGCCGCCGGGTTATTACATGTTCACCAACAGTCTCACGCTGCCTCCGGGCGTGACGGTGCGCGGACGCTGGGTGCAACCGGTGGTTGGCCAGCCCATCAAGGGAACAATTTTCTATGTCTATGCCGGCGAGGGCAACACCAACACCACACCGGGTTTTTTCGATGCCGGTGGCAAAGATTGCGCGGTGCGGGACTTGGCGTTTTGGTATCCGCATCAGACGAACGCGACGACTTGGACGCCTTATCCCTGGACGCTGCACGGCTCGATGGACGTGGAAAACGTCACCTTCGTGAATTCATATTTGGGCTTTGGTGCGGCGCAAAACGGATACCAATTTGCGCGCGGCATTTACGGCACGCCGCTGCTGGAAGGCCTTGATTCGCTTTTGGGGTCGTCCATTCCACGGCTGGAAGAAATTCATTTTGATTCCGCTTACTGGCCGGGTTCGGGTTTGCCGGGCGCGCCGGTGGCGGCGACGTTGACCGCCGCGATGCTGGCGAACACCAATTGCTTCGGCTTTTCCGGCACTTGGCACGCGGTGAACTGCTCGTTCTCCGGCTATTGTTACGGCGTCTTGGGAAACTTTGACAACGCCTACGGCATCGTCACCACCAACTGCACGGAAGGCATGCGCCAAACCGGCGGCAGCGAAACCTTCCTCGCCAACTGCAATTTCGCCGGCAACACATATGGCTATCATCGCGTGGGCGGGCAAAATCCAAATTGTTACGGCTGCACTTTCACCGGCGGGACGGCGGCGTTCCTGACCCAAGGCGCGCCGTTTGGCGATTTGTATCTGAACAATTGCACTTTCAATGGATCAATGGACGCGGCGAATACCGCCCAACCGCTCCACATGAACGGATCGCGCTTCCCCGCGAACACCGCCACCAACATCATTTTGGAAAGCGGCATCAGCCAGGTGGAGATCGTGAGCGCGCCCGCCGCCAATTGCGCGGTGTCGAATGTGAAAAATAACAGCGGAAAATCGCTCTCCACTTTTGTGATCAGCACGAACGGATTTGTGCCGATGCCCACATCTGGTTTTCCGTTTGAGACCAACCGGACGCGCAAGCCGGCGAAGCAGGATTTGTTTGATGTCACGAGCGCGAGTTTCGCGGGCGGCGCATGGGGCGACGGGATTCACGACGACACGGCGGCGATTCAGGCAGCGATTTATTCTGCGCAAACCAACGGCGGTGGCATCGTGTTTTTTCCGTCGGGCGCGTATGTGGTGAGCACGAATCTGAGCGTGACCAACGGCGTGGAATTGCGTGGCGTGAACGGACGGCGGGAAATGCAGACCGGGCTGTTCCAGAGCCTGCTGGTAATCAAGATGCCTTCCAGCGATCCCAACGGAACGCCGTTCCTCACGCTGGGTGACCGCTGTGGAATTTGGGGCATGAGTTTTGAGTATTACTACCAGAGCTTCACGAACGGCGTGTATCAGCCGTTTCCTTACTTGATAAGATGCAATGGCGTGACTAACTATATCATTGGCTGCGGCAGCGGACGCACTTATCAAGGCGTGGATATGAACGGCGCGCGCGGCGCGTTAGTGGATTACTGCCAATTGGGCGGACATACCAACATCCTGCGGGTGCGCGGTGGCGCGACGGACTGCCGGTATCAAAATTCCTACTCACAATCGTGGGGAGTTGGCAGCATGGGCGGTGTGCCGGGTATTCCTGATAGCAGCGACGGCACTTACACGGCCTACCTAAGCGCGGATATTTTCATGGTGGAAGATTGCACGAACCTGATGCTTTACTCCATCTACACCCACATCGCGCACACTTTGGTCACGATGCGCAATGGCGGTTCGGTGCAGGCATTGATGCTGAACGGCGAGCAGATGCAGCGCGGCTATGTTTTTGAATCCGGCAACGGCGCGCTCAACCTGTTGCATTCCGATGGCAACATCAACTCGGCGGGCGACGGAACGGGGTCGTATGTTTTTTGGTTGCAGACCAACTATACCGGGACGGTGACCGACTTGGGCTACGAAGTGAATCCGCAAAGTGCGAATTATTCCGTGCGCGTGGACAATGCCCAAGCCAAGTGGTTGGGCTACGGCGTTGAAGTTCAGGGCGGAACTGGCCTCGTGAATTTGCGGGCGGCGGGACAGGTATCAATCATTGGTGGCAACCTTTTGAAATGCAGTTTGGATGTGCCGGGACAGTTGACGGTTTCCCAATCGGTCTTGGATTCCATGCCTTATGTTTCGCAGCCGGGGATGGTCAACTTCAGCACCAATTGTCTGTCCGTCGGCAACAGCTTCATCGCGGCAGACCTGAATGACGTGCCGTATGTTTCGGACGCCATCACCGTCACGACGAATAATCTGATTCCGGCGTGGAGCGATGGCACGGCTTGGGGCAGCATTCCCGCGTCGCCGGTTGGTGATGCTTCAGGTTGGCAATTGGCCAGCGGGAGTAATTTCTTTTTTCACGTCACCAGTCCGTATTTCACCAACGGCGTCCGGCCGAGTGTGACGATTACGGCATCTTGCTCCGGGATTCCGACGAATGGAAGTGTGACGGTAAGCTATGACAGCACCAGTGGAACGAGAACCTTGAGTGGCTTGTCGGCCACCGTCAGTGACGCGCGATTCGCCGCACCGAACGGCGTGGACATCCAGCTCACGGCCAGCAACTGCAATCCACTTGTTTCCTATTTGGCCGTCTATGCCAACACCAATTTTGGCGTGGCAACTCCATTGCCGCCCGTGGCCGCTTTCACGGCGACGCCCACCAATGGCTTCCGGCCTTTGGCGGTAACCTTCACCGACACCTCGACCGGCAGCATCACTAACTTGCTATGGAATTTTGGCGACGGCCAACCTACCAACGCGGCGGCGGGCGCGGTGGTGGCGCACACCTACCAAACTAACGGCACTTACACGGTGAGCTTGAAGGCGAGCGGTTCGGGCGGTAGCAACACCAACACCCAAGCTGGCTTGGTGACGGTGCTCGTGCCCAATCCACCGCAGATTATTAGCATTCAGCCGATGGGGACGAGCGCGCTGGTGCTGCAAGGCGTTGGTGGTCCAACGAATGGCGGTTATTACTACTGGCTGCGCAGTTCCACCAACTTGAATTTGCCACTGGCCAACTGGAACATCGTGGCGACTAATCTATTTGATGTGTATGGTAACTTCAGTAACCTGATGTCGGTTATGCCGGGCATTCCGCAAACCTATTACCGGCTACAAATGCCGTGAGGTGTGGCATCCGTTTACCATTCACCCAAAGTTAATTCTGTTGCATGTGCTTGACCACGGCTTCCATTTTGTTTTTGACCTGCATTTTCTCGCAGATGTTCTTGACGTAGGTGCGGACAGTTTCGGTGGAGATATTTAGTCGATGAGCAATCTGCTTGTAAATTAAACCGCCCGCGAGCAGATCCAAAACTTCACGTTCCCGCGGCGCAAGCCGTTCTTCTTCGATTGATGTTGGTCCAAAAATCTGAAAATGCTGAAATACCTTGCGTGCAATTTGCGGTGATATCGGGGAGCCGCCCACGGTGACGTCCTGAATGGCTTCCAGCAATTTTTTTGGCGGCCCGGATTTCATCAGGTAGCCGCTGGCTCCGCTGCGCAGGGCGCGAAAGATTTTCTCGCTGTCCTCGTAGACCGTCACGATGATGATTTGGACGGAGGGAATTATTTCTTTGAGCTTCGCGACGCATTCGATGCCGGACATTTTTGGCAGCCCGATGTCCATCAGCACGACATCCGGTTTAATGCTGGGCAGAGCTTGCAGGGCTTCTTCGGCTGACCGGTATGTCCCCACGCATTTGATATCAGTGGCAGTTTTTAATATCCGGGCCAACTGCTCCCGCAACACGTGGTCATCTTCAACAATGGCAACTCGTTTCATTTCAAAAAATTTCAGGTTCTAGCAGGACTTTTTGGTTGCCGACTCTCGGGACGGGAACTGTCACGGCTTCGCGTTCTTGCTGCCGATTGAAGTTTTTCATTGCCAATGGGCATTTGCAAATGCACTTGAGTGCCACCTTCGGGGCGTCTTTTTATTTCGGCACTCCCGCCAATATCTTGCAGACGACAGATCAAATTGCCCATTCCGTTACCCGGTTTTACAGATTTTGCATCAAATCCAATGCCGTTGTCTTCGATGGAAATATCGAGTATGGAATTCTCAAATCGGATGATCATCCGGGTTTCCGTGGCGCGGGCATGTTTGATGATGTTGTGGGTGCCTTCTTTGACGGCCATGGCCAAGTTGTGACGCTGATGGCTGGAGATGGGTAAGTCGGAGGGCAACGTGGGCACTTCCATCCAGCAATCCAGACCCGCATGCGAGATCATTTGGTTAAAAATCTGGCAAAGATAGTTTCCCACGGCCTCGAGATTGTCATTTTCCGGGTTAACTACCCAGACGGTGGCATACAAGGAGCCAACCAGCTTGCGCGACAGTTCGGTGATTTGTTGAAAGGTCTGCTTTGAAACCGGGTCAGCCGTCACGGAGATTTCCGCCATGGCACTGACCAAGGAGATCTGCGCGACTTGAGCGCCGAGGTCGTCATGAATGTCTTGGGCAATGCGAATGCGCTCGCGCTCCAAAACTTGTTGCTGCGCCAGTCGGAGATTTTCTGCCTGCAGCCGACGACTGGCGCGATACTGTTGGCCCAAGAATAATCCCGCCAAAACGGA
This sequence comes from uncultured Verrucomicrobia subdivision 3 bacterium, assembly GCA_903918885.1. Classification (GTDB taxonomy): domain Bacteria; phylum Verrucomicrobiota; class Verrucomicrobiia; order Limisphaerales; family UBA11358; genus UBA11358. The sequence goes on along the minus strand of CAIXFY010000038.1, from coordinate 16,713 downwards.
TAAAAGCGCGACTCCCCAAAACCACTGGGCTTTCCAGAACGGAACTGGAATTTCAAATTCTAAAAACGATATTTCACCGGTCGGCACTCCCAACATGGTCAGTCGTTCCAGCGCAAACCGGTAATGCCCCGGGGGGAGATTATCGTAGGCAATAGTCGAAGGTGCCCCCATGCCGATACTGAACATATCGTTCCATTCCGCGAATAATTTTTGTCCCGGCGTAATCACTGGAGCCTTCGCTTTGACCGTATGCCACAAGGCGTGGCTATTAGGATCGTTGTCAACAATGACCAAAGCATGTCGCCGAGGGTTGCTCCCGATTTCTTTGATCTGCGCCATCCCGATTTGAGGGCCGTCCCTCATCCATTCTGTGTTGAGCTTGGCGGTTGAATCCGCATTGAGGTTTAACAGGGGTGACTCTGAACTTTTGGTTGCCGCCTCGGTGCGCACGACCAAATCGCAGACTGCAATGGCTCCCAAGTTCTGGGGCGAACCGGCAGAGATGATACTAACCATCAACTTGTTCGCATTCGGAGGGACTTCGGCTGTATTCTCGTGGTGTTCCAGTGATGACGTTTGAAAATTGCCCGTCCAACCCTTGGTTTGGCCAGTTACGGGAACTTCTTTTTTGCCTACCTCGTTTCCTTCCACATCCAAAAAGATAAAATTAATCCACATTTGGGCCGGAACCTCACGCCAATCCGCATCACGACCCATCAGCTTGAACCGGAAACGCAGGGGGATTTTTCTTGAGTCTTTACCCCCCATCGAACCACAGGTGAGCGCGATTGTGACCGATTCAGCGGGCAGCCGGTTGATGCCATCGCGTGACAGCTTTACCGTCCGACCATCAACCAGCAATTGCGTTACCCCTAATTGCTGATTAACCTCTTGCGCAAAACTTGAACCTTGATTGCCAACGCCGAGCAGCGCCAAGCCGAAAGCCGTGGAAATCACCAAGCCCAACTTCATAGCAATTTTACGGCTTCTTTTGGAACTCACAAAATATTAATGCGTGAACGCCACGAGATTGTCCATATGCAAATTCACGGATTTCACGCCCAACTCTCAACTCATCTCTGGCCTAATGTCATGAGGAAAGTCACCCCCGCCTTGTCACGGGTCAGCAAACTAGTTTGCCTGTGGTTGAATCGATCCTAGATGAAGTAAATTCCGTTGCTGCGCTGAAACAGACGGTAACGAAGTTCCACAATGATCCTCATAGTTGATGAGGATACCGGACGCAGAAGTTGAGGGCTTAAACAATAGTAGCCCGTCACGCCAATAATAGTTCCAGCAGAGTGCCATAATAGTCAATTTACTGGAGCTTTTACTGGAGGTGAGCCTGCCGACATTTTGTAAGCCCTTGCCGCACACACGGTTTGGACTGGAGGCGAGGGTCGGAATCGGCGTCAAAAGTGGCGAACGACGCGGGTAAAATGCCTAATTTTACGGACTATTCAAGCCGATTGTGTCACTGTTGGGAACCTCGGGTTTAATCGGGTCTGTTAGCCATTTTGTTAGCCATTGTTGGAATGCTTTTTAACCAGACTGCTCACGGCTCCGGCGGCTGGTTAGGTGCATCGGTCATATTGGATTCTTTTGCTGGTTGTATGCTTCAGCAGCAGTAAGCTCAGCGTGAAGAAAACTCCTGAAGTTGCTCCACCGCTGCACCTCGCTGCCTGACTTCAGCAAAGAGCGGATGCTGCCGGACTCTTCCATGAAATAGCCAACATTTTCGGTGTGGGAATAGTGGCGCGAACCAAAGTGAAACAAACGCTGTGAAGGCCGAAATCCTGTAATCCACTTCTCGTTTGCTGTCGTCAAGTCATGGCACTGCAAGCGGCTGCGACTCAACAGCGCTGGGACAGCCTGCATGGTGGGGGTAAATCCGTAAAGACTCATGCCGTAGGCAAAACAACCATTCGTGACAGTCAAAAAGCGGATATAATCGCTGGGCACTTGGTAGCTGCGATGTCGGGCGAGCCAATCAGTGTGAGCCGGTGGAAAAATAGAAAACACGAAATATTCTGGTGCCACTTTCGGATTGTGTCCAATACTCACCGCACCAGCTTCGTCCGTAGTGACGCCAAAACGGACATATCTTTCCGCGTGCTCGCGCAGAGGTGTGAAACCTTCTGGAATACTATTAAGTCTATCGCTGATCGCGCTCATGGGGAATTGCACCTAACAGATATTAGACCCCAGTTTCTGTGGCCTATCAGGTTTCATGGAAACGAGGTTGCGCGGGACGTAAAATGTTATCAAGCACAATTATTTGAGGATTATGGCAGACGAAACATTCCAAGCAAAGGCGGCAACAAAGGCTGCAAACGCGGCGGGTCAACCGCTGGCCAAACGGTTGCCCAAGCCGGGCATCGGCGTGCGGAGTCCGTTGGACGGGTGAAGGGTTGGAACCGCCAAGGTCGCCAAGTTTTGGGGAATGCCCTTTGCAGACCTTGGCGGCCTTGGCGCCATGGCGGTTTTGGGTCAAAAACCCGGTTTCGCCTAGTATTTGTCCATTTTGATGACAAAACCACCCGTTTCCGTCGCCAACGGACGCAGATACCAAACCAATCCTTCTTCTTTCGCGTCGAACGGACATAGATGCATAACCAATCCTTCTTCCATTGCGGCGAACCTATGTCGGTTGGCGACGAACCAACATAGATTTGCGGCGAACCAACATCAGTTGGTGACGAACCTATGTCCTGTGGCGGCAAACCTAGGTTGGTTGGCGGCCAACGGACATGGTTTTGCGACGAACCAACGTAGGTTTGCGACCAACGGACATCGGTTGGCGGCGGCGGCAGGAAGGTTGGCGGCGGGGAAACGCGGGTTTGAACGCGCGGGACGTGGCGTGGTCAATAAATCGGTTGCCGGCAGCGGGCCGCCGGGTGGCGGAGTCGCCGGTCGGAGACCAATGGAACCATAAATAGAAAGTTATTATATGGCATTCAAGAAGCGGGAAAAGAGCAAGGCGGTGGACGCGGCGCAAACGCGTCTGGCCGCCATGAAGGAAATCGATAAGGCGCAGGGCGCGGTGGTGAATTACGGGACGGACAAAGACCCGTGCACGTCGGCCACCATCGGGGCGCAATGCACCCAGATCGAGGCGGACATCGAGAAATATAACGGTCTGCTGGCGCAGGCGGATGAACTGGGCAATACCATCGGGCAGGAGGAAACCGACTTGAACGACGCCTCCGCACGGGTGTTGCTGGGCGGGCAGGCCAAGTTCGGTCGCGATAGCAGCGAGGTGGAACAGCTCGGCGGCACGCGCACGAGTGAACGGGCCAAACCGAAAAGTAAAAAATCCACCCCGGCAAAATAATCAGCCCGCATCCGTCAAAAACCAACGGCGCGAAGAATCTTCTCCGCGCCGTTTGCGTTTGAAACCCGAACCGGTTATTTCTCCGGCGCGTAATACTTGGTGGTGTATTCCTTGACCATGCGGTCGGTGGTGAATTGGGAGACGAGCGTGGCCATGGAGTGGCGCATGCGCTTGATCCATTCACGCGGGATACCTTGGGCATCGCGGTTAAAGAAGAGCGGCACAACCTGTTCGGTGAGCGCCTTGTAAAGGTTGGCGCTGTCAATGCGATCCTGTTCCTCGATGTTGTTCGGGTGCGAGTCCGGCCCGATGGAGAAACCATTCGTGCCGTCGTAGCCTTCGCGCCACCAGCCGTCCATGATGCTGAAACCCATGCAGCCGTGGCAACTGGCTTTCATGCCGCTGGTGCCGGAGGCTTCGAGCGGACGGCGTGGATTGTTCAACCAGATGTCGCAGCCGGAAACCATCTGGCGCGCGACATGGATGTCGTAGTTTTCCAGGAAGACGAGGCTGCCCGCGAGTTCGCTGTGCTTGGACAGGTGAATAATCTGTTGAATGAAGCGCTTGCCGTCGTCGTCGCGCGGATGCGCTTTGCCGGCGAAAATGAATTGCACGGGGCGCTGCTTGTCGCGCACGAGCTTCACGATGTTGTCGAACTGCTGGAAGATCAGCGGCGCGCGCTTGTAAGTCGCAAAGCGGCGAGCGAAGCCGATGGTCAGCGCGTCGGGATTCAGCAAATGGTCGAAGCGGATGAAATCGCCGGGCGTGGCGCGGGAATTTTGCAGGAGCAAACGGCGGCGGGCAAACTCGATGAGTTCGCGGCGAACCTTGTAACGCAGCGCCCAAAGTTCTTCGTCAGAAACGAACGCCGGGTCGGTCATCTTCTGCCAGAAATCAGCGGAGTTGACGGCGGCGGACCAGTCTTCACCAAATTTTTCGCGGAAGAATTGGGTTTCGCCGTTGCCGTTTTCGGTCAGTTTATTTTTCCAGAAGGTGCGGACAGAACCCTTCATCCAGCCGAGCAGGTGAATGCCGTTGGTGATGTGGCCGATGGGCACTTCGTTTTCTTTTTTGTCGGGATAAAGCGATTGCCACATGTGGCGGCTCACCTGACCGTGGAGTTCGCTGACGGCGTTGGCGGCGCGACAGAGTTTGAGCGCGAGAACGGTCATGCAGAACGGCTCGTGCTCGTCCTCCGGCTTCACGCGGCCGAGCGCGAGAATGTCGTTGAACGGAATCAGCTGCGCCGCGAGATAACGCTGCAACGCGTAGTTCATGAGTTCCGGCGTGAAACGGTCGTGACCGGCTTCCACCGGCGTGTGCGTGGTGAAAATACATTCCGGCTTCGTGAGCTTTTGGGCTTCCTCGAAGGTTTTGCCAGCGGCCATTTTTTCGCGGATGAGTTCCAGCGTGAGGAACGCCGCATGGCCTTCGTTCATGTGGAAGGTGGACGGCTCGATGCCGAGCGCGCGCAGCAGGCGCACGCCGCCGATGCCGAGCAGCACTTCCTGCATGATGCGCGTGGTGCTGTCGCCGCCGTAGACGCGGTTGGTCAAATCGCGGAAATGCTGTTCGTTCGCGGGGAGATTCGTGTCGAGCAGATACAGCGGCACGCGGCCGACGTTGACGCGCCAGACTTGGAAGTCCACGGCGGTCATGCCGATTTCGACCGTGCAAACAAGGCGTTCGCCGTCCGCGTCCAGCACGGGTTCGAGCGGGACGTTGTGCGGGTCAACGGGATTGTAGTATTCCGTCTGCCAGTTGTTGGAATCAATCGCCTGCTGAAAATAGCCTTCGCGGTAAAAAAGTCCGACGCCGACAAAGCCGAGGTCGAGGTCGCTGGCGGATTTGGAATGGTCGCCGGCGAGAATGCCGAGGCCGCCCGCCGCAATGGGCAGCGATTCGTGCAGGCCGAATTCCGCTGAGAAATACGCGACGGGATTCTTGTGCAACTTCGCGGCGTGCTTGCGACCCCAGGTGTTTTTATCGTTCAGATAATTATTGAAATCTTTCAGCACGGCGCGGACGCGGTCTGCGAATTCGTGATCCTGCAAATGGACGCGCAGCTCGTATTCCGAAACTTCGCGCAACACGGCGACGGCGTTGTGAAAGAGATTCTGCCAGCCGCGCGGCGAAAGTTGGAAAAACAAATCCTGCGCTTCCTGGTTCCAAGTCCACCAGAGGTTGCGGGACAATTTGTTGATGCCGGCGACCAGTTCGTTGATTTCTGCGCCCGTCAGGGGTTTCTTCATAGGTAAAAGGGTTCCTTACTTTGTCGCCCGGAGTGCGGCGACGCGGTGAGAGACTAATTTACCGCACTGTTTGCGGCAAACAAAAACATCGGGGGGATCGCCGCATCTTTGTGCGTTGACGGTGGATTTGCATCGCAAAATAACGGCGTCGCGCTAAATTTTTCGCCGAGCGTGAAAAAATACCTGCACGTCATTAACGTCGGTTTTCAGAACAACCTGCAATACCGGTTTAATTACCTCACGCGGACGTTGTTCAGCTTCATTCCACTCTTCGCGATGCTGTCGCTCTGGCGGACGATTTACGGCGGCGCGGGCGGGGCGGGGGATCACGGCGGGTTCAGTCAGTCGCAGATGATTTTTTACTACCTGCTGGTGGCGGTGGTGGACGTGTTCACGGCGGTGAACGAGGACGATTGGCAGATCGCCGCCGACATCCGCGAGGGCAACATCAACCAGTTCCTGCTCAAGCCGGTGGATTACCTGTGGTATCGGCTGTGCCTGTTTGTTTCCGGACGACTGGCGTTCGTGCTGATGGCGGCGCTGCCTTTGGCGGTTTTCATCTTTTGCTTCCGGCAATACTTTCTGCCGCCGCCGGACGTTTTTACCTTCGGAATTTTTCTGGCGTCGCTCGTGCTGACGGCTCTGCTACAATTTTTCATTTCCTACGCGATGGCGATGCTGGCGTTCTGGCTGCTGGAGATTTCCACATTCATCTTCATTTTGTATGCGTTCGAATACCTCGCCAGCGGACACCTGTTTCCGCTCGACGTGCTACCGTCGGCGCTCAAGGGAATCCTGTTTGCCACGCCGTTTCCGTATCAGCTTTATTTCCCGATTCAAATCTACATGGGCAAGGTCGCCGGCGTCGGTTTGGCGCTGGGATTGGTCACGCAATTTCTTTGGGTGGTGGTGGCTTACGGCTTCGCGCGGTTCATGTGGCGGCGCGGCGTCCGCAAATATTCGGCGTTTGGCGGGTGACTTCTTTGCAAAAATTGCCGAATAATTGGCAAGAAACAACTGGCGTATTTTTTTGGGCTGTTGCAAGGTCGGTGATAACTCCTGCGCGGAGACGTTATGTTGATTTGGACTGAAAGATTTGCCACCGGTTTTCCGGAGATTGACGAGCAGCATCGTCAGTTAATCCGGCATGTCAACCAACTGGAGGCGATGCTGGTGAAAACCAACCCTACCGTTGAGGATGTCCAGTTCATCGCCAAATTTCTCGATTTTCTGCAGGACTATATCAATTCGCACTTTGGCTTTGAGGAAAAATGCATGGCGTGCCACCGCTGTTCCGTTCATGAAAAAAATCTTGAGGCGCATGAAAATTTTCGGCAGATGTTTCAACGCTTCAAGGCCAAATCCCGCAAAGAAGGTTTCCGGATGGAGTTATTGATTGATTTGAACCAGACCATTAATGCCTGGATTCAAGATCACATTCTGCGGATTGACATCCAACTGAAACCGCTGGCGGGCAAGGCCGCCTGAAGTTTTTGTGGCTGGCTTCAACGCCGGCTTCCATCCATCTTCTCCTGCGGAAAAATGAAACGCCTCCGCCGCTATCTTGACCTCTACGCCGCGCTCTGGAAAAATTCCGTGACGCGCGAAATGTCCTTCAAGGGTAATTTCCTGCTCTGGATCGTTGTGGAACTTTTATGGTTTGGCCTGCAACTCTGTTTCATCTCCGTGCTTTACTCGCAGACGGAGCACATCGGCTCGTGGACCAAATGGCAGATGGTGCTGCTCGTCGGCGCGAGCAATTTCATCCAGCAACTCTATCAGGCATTTTTCCTCACCAACTGCACGAATCTTTCCGAACTCGTTCGCACCGGCAAGCTGGATTTCCTTCTGCTGTTACCCGTGAACACGCGCTTCCTCGTCTCGCTGCGCGTCGTGGATTTGGGCGCGTTCGTTAACGCGCTGTTTGCCGTTTGCGTGATGGCCTTTGCCGCAGTGAAATTAAATCTGCATCCCACCCTCGGCCAGTTCGCTGGCTTCGCCGCGCTGTGCGTGGTGGGAGTCTTGATTCATTACTCGCTGATGTTTATCCTGGCCACGATTTGTTTTTGGACTGTTCGCGCGCAGGGAATTGTCTGGGGCTATTACAATTTATTCAACATCGCGCGAATGCCGGACGAGGCGTTTCGCGGCGCGTTCAAGGCGGTGTTCACCTTCGCGCTGCCGGTGCTGTTGGTGAGCAATGTGCCAACGCGCGTGCTGGCGGATAAAATCTATTCGCCGTCCGCGTGGCTGCTGCTCGTGGGCGTGGCGTTCGTGTGGTTGGCCGTCTCCGAATGGTTCTGGCGATTTTCCGTGCGCCGCTACACCAGCGCGAGTTCATAAAAAATTCCCGCTAGAATTTTCCAGCGGGAATTTGGTGGATAGGCTAAATTACTTCTTGGCCAACGCCTTTTCCACCGCTGCCCCGAGGGCGTCGCCGCGCAACTCCGTGCCGATCACCTTACCATCCGGCCCGATGAGAACGGTGAAGGGGATGGATTCAACGCCGTATTTGACGGCGAGTTGGTTGCTCCAGCCCTGACCGTCAAAAAATTGCGGCCAGACCATGCCGTCCTGTTTTTTTAAGAACGCCTCAAGTTTGGCGTGGTCGGAATCCAGACTGACGCCGATGACTTCAAAACCTTTGCTGTGAAATTTGCCGTAGGTGGCGATGACATTCGGGAGTTCCGCGCGGCAGGGACCGCACCAAGTCGCCCAGAAATCCAACAGCACCACTTTGCCTTTGAGCGCGGCCACGGACAAGGGTTGGCCGGTCAAGCTGGTGACGTTGAAATCAGGAAACGCAGCTCCGGGTGCCAGTGCGGTCTGCATCTTTTTGGCTTCGGCGCGCTTGGTGATTTGTGTCAGCATGCCATCTACTTTGCCGGCGAGTTTGCTGGTGGGATAATCGGTTTTGATTTTTTGCAGCAAGGCGGAGCCTTTTTGGGTGTCCTCAAAAACCTGCAGGTAGAGCATGGCTTTGAGCAACGCGACTTGGGCGAGCGTCTCGGGATTGGCGGTCGGATTCTTAATGATCAAATTATCGAACCCTTTGATTTCATCGGCCAGGCCGGCTTCGGTGGTCGTGCCAGCTTTCAATTTGGACTTCACCTTATCCACCAGCGAATTTAATTCAGTTTTAACCGGGTCGGTTTCGCTGGCCACGGCGGCGTTGGGGACGGTGGCGGTCTGGGCGGGAGCTGAAATCTGCGTCAGTAAAGCGACACTGAGAATTAGTGGCAGGTATGTGAGTGTTTTCATTGGCTTTAGGGTTTCAAGTTTCGGCCGGCGAATCAACCATCTTTGCCGTTGCCAAGTTTGGCGGGATGAAAATCGGTTTCAGTCACAGCGCGATATGTAATTCCGATGATTGTGTCAAAACCACTAACCAAAATATGCCAAGGATTGAGCAATGGTTGGTTGGTCGCGGTTTGGTGGTTGGCGCAGATTCATAGCGTAACCGGTGCGCGTTGCACCGATAACCATCAACCAACCGGAGATTACGAAAATGAAAAAAATTATTCTGATTGCTGCTGTATTGGGTCTCGCTGCGGCGCTGTCCGCGAAGGCGGCGGATGCCAAGGAAAACTACGACAACCTCTGCGCCAAGTGCCACGGTGCAGAAGGCAAGGGCGACACCAAGATGGGCGCGAAACTCGGCTGCAAGGATTTTACCGATGCCAAAGTTCAGGCCGACATCAAAGATGACGCCGCCGCCAAAGCCATCAAGGAAGGTTTGAAGTCCTCCGAAGACAAGACCTTGATGAAGCCGTTTGACACGCTCTCCGACGACGAAATCAAGGCGCTCGTGGCCTATGTTCGCGGTTTGAAGAAATAATTTTGGTTGGGTTCTGGCTGCCGGACGTTTTTGGATTTTGTCCGGCAGCCAGTTTTTAGTTTTAAAAAATCCGGAAACCAAATTTTCGACTCCATGAATTCTGAAAACCATCCGCCCTCGCCGACCCGTCTTTCCCTGTTCCGCAACTGGATCAGCTTCATCGGAATCGTGGTCGCTATCGGTGCATTGTTTTCCTTCCTGCTACTTTTTGTTCTCGACGCGATCGCCAAGTTTTCCAATCCGTATGTCAGCCTGCTGACTTACATGCTCGTGCCGGCATTTTTAATCGGCGGAATTTCCCTTACCTTTGGCGGCGCGTGGTTGGAACGCCGTCGCCGCGCGCGCGGCACTGGGTCAACGTCGTTGCAGATTGATTTGAATCGTCCACGCGACCGGCGTGTGCTCGTAACCTTCATCGCGGGCAGCGTGGCGTTTCTGCTGCTCTCGGCCATCGGTTCTTACAATGCTTTTAATTTTACGGAGTCCGTGACGTTCTGCGGCGAAACTTGCCACAAGGTGATGAAGCCTGAACTTGTCACGCACGACCACGGCCCGCACGCGCGCGTCGCTTGCGTAGAATGCCACGTCGGCAAAGGCGTTTCGTGGTTTGTGAAGTCGAAAATCTCCGGCTCGTATCAGCTTTACTCCGTCGCCTTCAACAAATATCCGAAGCCTATCGGCACGCCGATTCACAACCTGCGTCCCGCGCGCGACACGTGTGAGGAATGCCACTGGCCGCAATCGTTCGTCGGCAATCTGGACCGCACGTTCAATTATTTTCAGAGCGACGCGTCCAACTCGCCTTACTCCATTCGGCTGCTGCTGAAGATCGGTGGCAGCGATCCGACGCGCGGTCCCGTCGGCGGCATTCATTGGCACAACATTCCCGGCAACAAGGTGGAATATGTCGCCACCGACAATGCGCGCCAGAAAATTCCCTGGGTGCGCGTGACCGACGCCAGCGGTAAAGTCACGGTGTTCAAGACGAAGAATTTCACCAACGACATCGCGAAGATGGAATTGCGCACGATGGATTGCATGGATTGCCATAACCGACCGTCGCACCGTTATCTTTCGCCGGAAAAAGCGGTGAATCAGGCGATGTCCTTGAATCGGATTAATCCGGCAATTCCGTGGATCAAAACTAACGCGATGTTTGTGCTGACGCGAAAATATGCGACGGAATCCGAGGCCACTAACAGCATCGCCAGTGCGTTGGCGGCGAAGTATCCGAACGACGGGCGCGTTCAGAATGCCACGGCGACGATTCAACAAATTTACAGCGACAACTTTTTTCCAGAGATGAAGGCGAGTTGGGCGAGTTATCCAGACAACGTCGGACACATGATTTGGCCCGGTTGTTACCGCTGCCACGATGGCCAGCACAAAACCGAAGATCGCAAGCTGACCATCAAGGCCAATGACTGCAACACCTGCCACACTATTCTCGCGCAAGGTGCGGGCGATGAACTCAACAAGCTTGCCCCGGCGGGTCAGAAATTCGTGCATCCCGGTGGCGATTTGGATGACAATCCAAGCTGCATTGATTGTCACAATGGCGGGCCGTAGTTTTCCGCGTTCCTCCCAAAAAAAAGAGCTCGGACACTACTCCGGACTTTTTTCACAACAACGCTTAAATTTTTCGGTTGGAACACTATTTCCAACGGGGGAAAACTTTTACAGGTTTAAATTTTCCGCCAATCGCCAGTTGCGGTAGTTATATATCTCTACGGATCCCTAGCCAGCACCATATTCCATCAGCACCAGCCAAAATAAGCCAAGTAATCCGCAACGATTGGGAAGTGGCGAGGGTTGTTTGATGGAAAAGTATTATTCATGAAACGATGGCATCAAATTAAGTTTATCGTATTTACATTTTCTTGGCTGGCTGCGACCCAAGTCGGATTTTCGGCCGATAGACTGAAAAACGTCGACTGCCTCGACTGCCACACCGACCCCGCCAACAAGCGCGTAGTCAATGGCCACGCCGAAGCGATGGCGCTATTCCCGACCAACGGTTTCGCGAAGTCCGTTCACGGTTCGCTTGATTGCATTGATTGCCACGACGGAATCAAGGAAATGCAGCACGACAAGAATGTGCCGCCGCCGAACTGTATCGGCTGCCACGAGAAGGAAGGCAAGGATTACGCCACGAGCATCCACGGCATGAGCCACAAGATGGGCGCGTCCGGCGCGGCACAGTGCTGGGATTGCCACGGCAACCACGAGATCCTGCCGGTGAAAAATGTGGATTCACCCGTCTACAAAATGAATTTACCAGCGACCTGCGCAAAGTGTCACAGCAACACGAATCTTACCAAGGAATACCAAATCGAATTTCCCGAGGCCGCGAACCAATACATGGACAGCATTCACGGCAAGGCGCTGTTGAAAATGGGATTGATCGTCGCGCCTTCTTGCAACGATTGCCACGGCGCGCACAAGATCAAGCGCAACATTGACCGCGATTCGCCGATTAACCACGCCAACGTCGCCAAGACTTGCGGAAAGTGTCACGTCGGCATTGAGGAGACTTACGACCAGAGCGTTCACGGCCAGTTGCTCGCGAAAGGCGATCCGCGTGGCCCGGTGTGTATCGACTGCCACAGCGCGCATCAGATTGTCAATCCGACCGGCAAGAATTTCAAATCCTTGAGCGATCAGCGCTGCGGCAAATGCCACGAGGGCCGGCTCGAACATTATCGCGAGACGTATCATGGCAAAGCGATGATGCTCGGAATGCCGAATTCCGCGCCGGAAGTAGCCGCGTGTTACGACTGCCACGGTTTCCACGACGTGCTGCCGGTGTCCAATCCCGCTTCCCATCTTTCCACGAACAACATTCTTGTGACGTGTCAAAAATGCCATCCCGGCGCGACGGCCAAGTTCACCGAATACCGGCCGCACGCCAATCCGCTCGACCAAAAAAATTATCCGCTGCTGCACGTCGTGTTTCTTGCGATGACTGGTCTGCTCATCGGCACGTTTGGATTCTTCGGCATTCACACGCTTGCGTGGTTGGTGCGCGCGGTGTGGTTGTATCTGCACGACTCAAAAACTTTTCGTGAGGCGAAAATCAAGACGCAAGAGGGCGACGAATGGTTCACGCGGTTCCAGCCGTTCGAGCGGTTCTTGCATTTCCTCGTGGTGACAAGTTTTCTCACGCTCGTCGTGACGGGCATGCCGCTGAAATTTTATTACACCGACTGGGCGAAATTCATTTTCAGCCTCATCGGCGGACCGGAAACGGCGCGGATGCTGCACCGGTTCGGCGCGATCATCACATTCCTTTATTTCACACTGCACTTGAGTTCGCTCGTTGGCCGGTCGTGGAAGGGTCGGGGTAAATTGCGCAATCCCGAAACTGACAAGATTGAACTCAAGCGCTTCTTCTCCGCCGTATTCGGCCCCGACTCAATGGTGCCGACGATGCAGGATTTGCGCGACCTGATTGACCATAATAAATGGTTTTTTGGCAAAGGCCCGAAGCCGCAGTTCGATCGCTGGACGTATTGGGAGAAGTTCGATTACTTCGCCGTGTTTTGGGGCGTGGCCATCATCGGCGCATCGGGGCTGATTATGTGGTTCCCGGAATTCTTCACGCGCTTCCTGCCCGGTTGGGTCATCAATATCGCGCTCATTCTGCACTCGGACGAGGCGCTGCTCGCGGCGGGGTTTATTTTCTCGATCCACTTTTTCAACACGCATTTTCGCATCGAGAAATTTCCGATGGATACCGTCATCTTCTCCGGTCGCGTGTCCAAGGCCGAGATGTTGCACGAACGCCGTCGCTGGTATGACCGCCTCGTGGCCACCGGCAAGCTGGATGCCCACCGCATCAAAGACGAATGGTTTCAGTGGAAAAACATCGCCAAGACGTTCGGTTATTTCTTCTTCAGCCTCGGTCTCGTGCTGCTGGCACTGATCATCTACGCGATGGTTTCACGGCTGGTGCATTGAAAACAGCCATGAAAGTTAATCTGTTTTTGATTTCCGTCTTGGCGGTTCTGCTCGCATTTTCTGCATCCGCCGGGGTAAAGAATTCTGACTGCCTCGATTGTCACGGCGACAATACGCTGTTCAAAACGAATTCCACCGGCAAGGCCATTTCGCTGTTTGTAAACGCGGTGAAATTGAAGCAGTCCGTTCACGGCACAAACGCCTGCATCAGTTGCCACGCGGATGTGACGGCGAAACATCCCGACGACAACCGGCCCGGCGCGCCGGCGAACTGCAGCGCGTGTCATCAGCGGTCGGCGGAAAGTTATGCCGCCAGCGTTCATGGGCTTGCGCTTAAGGCTGGCCATGACGATGTGGCGAATTGCCGCGACTGTCACGACTCGCACGAGATTATTTCTGACAACTCTCCGACCTCGCCGATTTATTTTTTGCGGCAGGCCGAGACTTGCGGCGCGTGCCACGACCGCGAAGCGCGTGATTGGCGGGCGAGCGTTCACGGTCGGGCGGTGACTGCCGGCTCGCACGACGCACCGACCTGCACGGGTTGCCACGACGACCACAAAATCCGTTCACTTAAGAGCAGTTCGACGATGAGCATTTCGGAAGATGTCTGTAGCCGCTGCCATGCTTCCGAGCGGTTGAACACAAAATACAACCTTCCGGCTGACCGCGTGAAAACGTTTTTTGAAAGTTACCATGGTCTCGCCGCACAATACGGCTCGACCGTGGCTGCAAATTGCGCGAGCTGCCACGGCTATCATAAAGTTTTGCCGTCGGCGGACACCAATTCCACCGTCAGCAAGGTCAATCTGGTGGCGACCTGCGGAAAGTGTCATCCGGGCGCCAACAAGGAATTTTCGCAAGGTAAAATTCATATTGCGCCGGACGGTCAGGCGGGTGGCGTGGATTTTGGTAGCCAGCTCAACCATTGGGTGCGGCGAATTTATCTCTTCCTCATTTTTGCCACCATCGGTGCAATGTTCGCTCACAACGCCATCCTGTTCGTGAAGAAGACGGCGGCGCGGTTGCGCATGACCGAGCGGCCCGTGGTGCGAATGACGGCGTCGCAGCGGTGGCAACATTTTGTGTTGGCGACGAGTTTCATCGTGCTGGCGGTGACTGGTTTTGCGCTGAAATTTCCCGATTCATGGCTGGCAAAAGTATTGTGCTCGAACGAACCGTTCCGCCGCTGGACGCATCGGATTGCGGGCGTCGTGATGCTCGTGATTGGCGCGTATCATGTGATTTATATTTTGGCGACGCGTGACGGGCGCAAGCTGTTAGTGGATTTATTCCCAGTCAAAAAAGATGCGGCGGACGTCTGGCAAGCGGTGCGTTATCTAGCCGGTTTCACTGGACAAAAACCGCAAATTTGTCGCTTCGGATACGCGGAAAAAATGGAATATTGGGCGGTCGTCTGGGGCACGATCATCATGGGCGTGACCGGGTTGGCCATCTGGCTGAAGATTGATGTCACGCAATTCCTGCCGCGCTGGGTGGTGGCGGTGGCGACGACGATTCACTACTACGAAGCGGTGCTGGCGTGCCTCGCGATTGTCGTCTGGCATTTTTATCATGTCATGTTTGACCCTGAAGTTTATCCCATCAACACCGCCTGCCTCGACGGACGGATTTCCGAGGAATTTCAGGCGCACGAACACCCGTTGGAATCGAAGGCCGATACACTCCGCGCCGACTTGCCAGCAGCCAAAGAGACTGGTAAGGAAATCTGATTAATCTTTAAAGTAAAAATTAATACTTTTACTGCGCCAAATGTTGCGTGGTAAATCGCAAGAAATGGCAAGCACGTTTTTGCCGCCCGATTAAGTTTTACTTCAGACAGTTGCAATTTGAATCAAGTTTGAGTTATGAAAATTTTTGTCGCCGGATTGAGCTACAAGACCACGCCCGTGGAGGTGCGTGAGAAGCTGGCCGTCCAGCGCGCGCGGCTGCAGTGCAGCGGCTGCCGTCTCAAATTGCGGGGCGGACTGCAAGAAGTGGTGCTCCTCTCCACCTGCAACCGCGTGGAAATCTACGGCGTCTCGCCCTGGATTCATGGCCGGGTGCAGGCGTTGTTTCAGGAGCTTACCGGCAGCGATTTCGATTTCACCCCGCATCTCTACGTCAAGGAAGGCGCCGAGGCCGCCAAACATCTTTTTGCAGTTGCCAGCGGATTGGATTCGCTCGTGATTGGCGAAACGGAAATCACCGGCCAGGTTAAGAATGCGTATCAAGCCGCGAAAGACGCCGGCCTTGTCGGTAAGAAAATGAACCGTCTCTTCCAAACCGCATTGTCGGTGGTGAAAGCCGTCCGCACGAACACTGGCATTGGCCGAGGCGCGACTTCGGTCGGCAGCGTGGCGGTGGAACTCGCGGAAAAAGTTTTCGGGTCAAATCTCGGTGACAAGACCGTGATGATTTTGGGCGCGGGCAAGATGGGCGAAGCCTGCGTGAAGCATCTCGCCAAACGCGGCGCGCAAACCGTGCTGGTGGCCAACCGCTCAGTGGAACGCGCAGAGAAGCTGGCGGCGGAATTCGGTGGACGCGCGGTGCGCATTGAGGATTCGGCGTCGGCGATGACAGCGGCGGACATTTTGGTCAGCTCCACGGGCAGCGCGGACATCGTTTTGAAACGCGACGACGTGGCGAAGATTTTACCGGCGCGCGGCAATCGCCCGTTGGTGTTGGTGGATATCGCCGTGCCCCGGGACATTGATCCGGCGGTGGCGGAATTGCCCAACGTTTTTCTTTACGACATTGACGATCTGGAAGCGGTCGTCCGTGAGAACACCAAAAACCGCGAGCAGGAACTGGCGGTCTGCCACGCAATCATTGACGCCCATGCGGCGGAATTGATGGAGCGCTTTAATTCGCCGTTTGCCAAACCGACCCGCGCGGCGGGCGAACTCGCGCCCGGTTGGGCGATGAGCGGAGCGGCGGTCTAAACCAAATTTGCCATGAGCAATAAACTTTCAACGAACTATCCGGCCCAGAGCTCTGTGCTTGGTTTTTCGCTGGAACAACCGGCGTCTAGTGACGTCGAGTTGAACAAACAAAAACAACAACAGCACGTGCAATATATTAAACCTATGAAAAAAATAACGATGCTCCTCGCCTTGGGAGCGACGATGGCTTTGATGCCTTCGGTCAGCAAGGCAACCATCATCGGGGGAACCCACGATTTTACCGCCAACGGTAATGCGCGGTTCGCTTGGGGTGGTGCTACCGTTACCAATGCCGACGGAACGGCCAATGCCTCGGCGTATTACAACAATCCGTGTCAGGTCTGCCACATTCCGCATAAAGCGCCGGCTTTTGCGACGATGAAT
>CAIXFY010000037.1 GCA_903918885.1 uncultured Verrucomicrobia subdivision 3 bacterium | reverse complement strand
GAGGTCCACGAGGTCGTGCAGCGAGCGCGGCTTCTCGCCGGTGCGCGGACGGAGCAGGGGAAATTGCACGGCGAGGCGGAAGCGCGACGGCTCCTGTTCGTCCGGCTGCGGTTTGCAGACGACGCGCAAGGTCGCGCGCGGCGTGTCGAGGTGCAGCGGCGCGGGCGGCGAAAGCCAGTTTTCCAATTCCTTGACGAGGCGCAGTTCCTGCTCGGCTTCCTCGGCGCGGGCGAAACGGTCGGGACTCGCGTGCGGCTGCAATTCCGGCGGCACGGAACGCTTGGCGCGGAGAAACAGAAACGCGAGTTCTTCGAGCCGCGCCTTGCCGTTGGCGGCGAGCATTTTCGGCCACCAGTCGGTCGCGGGAAAATCGCGGCGCGAGAGGGAAAGCTTCTCGAAATAATCTTCGAGCAGCAGCCACGCGCGCTGTGAATCGGGGCAGGTGGCAAAACTTTTTAGAAGATCTTCACGCCCGTTGACGGTGGTTTTGGAATCCGAAAGTTCGCGGCGCAAGTCGGCGAAAGCGCCGTAAGTTTGCGACAAAACCTTGTGGTGGGCGTCGTATTTGCTCGCGCCCGTGCGGGTCGCGCCATTTCCGTTGTTGGCAGGAGTTCTCGGCATCTGGACAAAATAACTAGGTTCTACCATTTCGACATAAGCCGCTTGGCCGGTCAATCGGAAATGAAAAGTTTTTTGGTCGGGTAATGGTGGCGGGAGACGCATCCGCCGGAGCCATTCGCGCAACTGCCGGAGTCAGACCGACATTCCTTCGAGCCGTTTCCACTTTCGCCAGACCCGTGCCGACATCCGTTGAAGGCGTTTTCGCAATCAATAAACATGCTTCAACATCCGATAAAGCGGCATCAACTGGCGATAAATGACCACCGACAAGCGTTAAATCCCTGCAAACAGCCCATAAATGCGCCCGCCAGTTCGCCAGACGACCTCGCGACTTCAATAACCCCCCGCGCCAACTCGTTAAACGCATTCGCCGCCGGTTCAGACGCGCAAAACCTTCTAAAAAACCAATAAAAGTATGGTTTTTAGCCACAAACGAGTTGGTCCAACTGGTCGCTTCAATCAAAAATCGCCCGTTCCCACTCAACTAACCAATAACTACCATGAACATTCGACTAACAAACCAAATCAACATGGTTGGCGCGTGTATCAACGTCGCCAACACCACCGAAAACAAGGCCGTCTGGAATGGCAATCCCCCGCTGGATTTCACCACGGACATTGCCGCGCTCGCGACCGGCTACACCGCCGTCACCGCCAAGGCCGCGCTGGCCGATGGCGCGACCGGCGGCGCGGGCGATGCCAAGGCGCAGGCCGAAGCCGCGCTGGAAGATGCCGCCTACATTCTCGCCCGCGCGCTGGCGAACCACTTCAAGAAAACCAACAACCTCGACAAACTCGCCCAAGTGGATTTGACCAAATCCGAGATTGTGAAACTCCGCCAGCAAAACCTGCTCGACAAAACCACCGCCATCCGCGACCTCGCCGCCGCCACCGTGGCCGAACCCAACGCTGCCGACCGTGGTGTGACCGCCGTGCGCATCACCACGTTGACCAACGCCATCACTGCTTTTACCGGCGTGATGAATAATCCGCGCGGGCAGATTGTGAACCGCAGCACGCTCCTCAAGGAAGTGGACACCGACACCGCTGGCCTGATGCAGCAAGTCGCTGACTTGGATGATCTGGTGTTGCAATTCGATGGCACCGATGCCGGCAAACGGTTTATTGAAGCGTGGAAACGTGCCCGCATCATCGTGGACACCGGCGGCGGCCACAGCAACGGCGGCACCCCGCCCACGCCGCCCACGCCGCCCGCGCCACCGCATCCGTAAGCCGTGAGCCACGGCGGGCATTAAATCCGAAAACGCGACAGCCTCCAGAAATGGAGGCTGTTTTTTTGCGCTGAAGGCGCTACGGAAATTAGCCTAGGGTTGGAGCGATGGTGCGCCGTGCGCAAGCACCTACCCTAGGAAATCGTCCCACAAAATATTTTTCTCCCTCTCCGCGTTCGCTTCGGAAGCGAATGGGGAGAGGGCTGGGGTGAGGTGCAACTCAACTGTTTCTTGCCTCTGCTAATTTTCCGGCGCACACTGCCCGCGTTAGAAAAAACCAAACGACGATTATTATTTAACCAAAACAATTTTGCGTAGCTACGGCTACGGGCTGGTCCGAAAACCGCGAATTTTCCAAGCCGCACAGAACCGACCGAGCGCGCCCAAATGGGCGCGGCTTGGCGTGCTTCTGTGCAAGGCGCTTCGCGGTGCCTCGGACCAGGGTGCGACGAGTTCGCGCCTTTTTCGTTTTTTGAATTTCCCGTGGTTGCGGTTGCGCCCAGCGCAATGGCTGAAAACCACAAACAAAAATCTCCGACTGTCCGCTACGGACTCGACAATCCGCACCCGCTTTCACAACTCAAAACTGAGTTGGTATGGGATGGGAAATACGACGAGTATGGCAATCGGCGCGAAGTGGACATTGCCGGGTGCGCGATGCCGCTGCAAAAAATTGAGACGATTGACGAGCCGCGCAGTCGAGCCGCCGCCGTCGGCAATCTGGAATTGTTCGATAAATAGAAAAAACGCCGCGACGATTTCCGCAACCGGCTCATCTGGGGCGACAACAAGCTGGTGATGGCCAGCTTGCTGGCCGAATTCAAAGGCAAGATTGACCTCATCTACATTGACCCGCCGTTTGACGTAGGCGCGGATTTCACGATGGACGTGCCGATTGGCGACGAGGAGGAAACCATTGAGAAAGACCAGTCCACCCTCGAAATGGTGGCCTACCGAGATATGTGGGGCAAAGGTAATGACTCCTATCTTTACATGATGTATGAACGCTTTTCTCTGATGCGAGAATTAGCGAACCCAGAGGGAAGTATCTATATCCACTGCGACGCAAGAATGCTTCACTATTTGAAAGCCGTCGCCGATGACGTCTTTGGGCGCGAGCGATTCATGTGTCAAATCATTTGGAAGCGGATGCAGAGCGGTCGCAAAGCCAAAGCAAACAAATGGCTGTCGGTGGACGATGTGCTTCTCTTCTACCGAATGAGTGGCAAAAAATATGAGCCGCAATACCTGCCGTATTCGGAAGAGTATAAAAAGCGTTTCACGGAAAAGGACGAGCGGGGTATTTATTACTGGGACAACATCGGCACATATTCTGAAGAACGCTTACAGGATCTCATCAAGGAAAATAGAATCAGGTTCCCCAAAAACCCAAACGCAAAGCCTCGGATGAAAAATTATCTTCACGAGGGCAAGGGCATATTGATTGACAATATCTGGACGGACATAGCCCCCGTTAATTCACAGGCAGATCAAGACACAGCTTATGCTACTCAAAAGCCTGAAGAGTTACTTGAGCGAGTTATCACAGCCAGCAGCAAAGAAGGCGATCTCGTAGCCGACCTTTTTTGCGGCAGCGGCACAACGGGCGCGGTAGCAGAGCGGTTGGGTCGTCGCTGGATTATGTCTGACCTTGGCCGCTTTTCTATTCACACCAGCCGCAAGCGGTTGATTGATGTGCAGCGCACGTTGCATGACGAGGGCAAGCCATATCGCGCGTTTGACGTTCACAATCTAGGCCGTTACGAGCGCCAGTGGTGGCAGAAGGAACGGCTCAAAGGCGCGGATGAGGAGCATCGCAAAGTGGTGCTCGGTTTTTACAAGGCGGAAGTGTTGCCCAACGCGGGCGTGTATCTCCACGGCCGCAAAGGCCGGGCGTTCATTTATGTGGACGGTATTGACAGCATCCTCACGCGAGACGAGGTGCGCGCCGTCGCGAAGGCCGCACGCGAAGCGGGCGCGAAAGAGGTTCATTGCATGGCTTGGGAATTTGAAATGGATTTGCGGCTGGTCTGTCACGAGTTGGAGGCAAGCGAAGGCGTGCTGATCAAACTCATTCCCATCCCGCGTGAGATCATGGAGAAGAACCGCACCAGCCCGCCGCCGTTTTTGGAAGTGGCGGTGCTGGAAGCCGAGCCGATTTATCGGAAAGTTAAAGGCGGAACGCACGTTGACATCAAGCTGACAAAATTTCTTCCGTCGCTCGCCGAAGTGCCGAGCAAGGAATTGGAAGCCTTGAAAGAGCGCGCGGTGAAAAGCGGATTCGATTTCATAGATTTTTGGGCGGTGGATTTCAACTGGCACGACGGCAAACCGTTTGAGCATCACTGGCAGGATTATCGCACGCGCAAAGACCGTTCTTTGAAAACCGTGAGCGACGCGGGTTTCGATAAATATCCAAAGCCCGGCAAATATACTGCATGCGTGAAAGTTGTGGACGTATTCGGCTGCGACACCAGCATCACGGTGGAGGTGAAGGTGTAATTGATATGCTGTTGATCTTAATCATTACTGCGCTGCTAATTTGGACGGCACTAAGAGAATAATATCCAATGGCCGATCCCATCATCAATCTCGCCGCCGTTGAACCGCTGTTCGCTCCGCATGAAGAGCCGAATTTGCATCGTGCGCGAGCGCAAGGCGACCAACCGGCACAGACCAAGAAAGGGCGTCGTCCTTCCAAAATAGCCATCGCGCAATCGCTGCGTTCGCATGTGAAGCAGTGGCGCGAGACGGATTATCCGGGCGCGTCAGACACGACGCGGGAATTATTGCATCATTGGTTCGGGCGAGATCACCTGATTGAAGCGGGCGGCGGCCAGCGGGTTCCGTTCCGTTATTATTTCTGCCAGCGCGAGGCGATGGAGACGATGATTTATCTCCATGAAGTGCGCAGCATCCGTTCGCTGACGCCGCTCATGGCCGAGTTTGCCGGGCCAAGCGCGGAGACGGCGGCGCTGGGCGTGAATCCCGATGATGACCGCTGGGCGAAATATGCGTTCAAGCTGGCGACGGGCGCGGGCAAGACCAAGGTAATGAGCCTCGCGATGGTGTGGAGTTATTTTCACGCGCTGCGCGAAAGCGATTCGCCGATGGCAAAACATTTTGTCGTCACCGCGCCGAACCTCACGGTGTTTGAGCGGTTGAAAACAGATTTCAAACCGGCGGAAGGCGGCAAGGACATATTTGATACCGACCCGCTGATACCCGTCGCGTGGCGCGGCGATTGGAATATGTCTGTCGTGTTGCAGGACGAGGCGAGCGGCGCGGCAACAGGCGGGACACTTTACCTGACAAACATCCACCGGCTTTATGACAACGAGCGGCGGAAGAAAGAGACGGAGACTTACGATTGGATGGGGCCGACGGTGTCAAAGGCCAAGGCGTTGGACACGGGCGCAGAACTGCGCAAGCGCATCACGGGCCATGCGCGCGTGATGGTGCTGAATGACGAGGCGCATCATTTGTGGGATCCGGGTTCGGCGGCAAACGAGGCGATAGCATTCTTGCACGAAACGATTGCCAGCCGGACGGGCGCGGGACTGGTGGCGCAACTGGATTTCTCGGCCACACCCAAAGACAACAAGGGGCAGGTTTTTCAGCACGTCGTTTGCGACACGCCGCTGGGTGAAGCGGTGGACGGCGGCATCGTGAAGACGCCAATCATCGGTCGCGGCAAGAAATGGATGGAACGCACCAGCACCGATGCGTCGGAAAGATTTGAAGAGCAGTTGCGAGTCGGTTACGAACGCTGGAAAAAGTCAAAAGAGGAATGGCTAAAGAGTGGGAAGAAACCGCTGCTCTTCGTGATGACCGAGGACACGACGGATGCCAACCAGATTGCTCATCGGCTGAACACCGATCCAGTGTTCAAAGAGTTAAATGGCAAGACGACGAACCTGCACACGAATCTCAAGGGCAAGGTCAAATGGATTGGCGGCAAGAAAAACGGCTACCCAGTTTTTGAGGAAAGTGAGAGCGACATCAGCGACGATGACTTGAAGGCGTTACGCGAATTGTCCCGGCAGATTGATTCCGACCAGAATCCTTATTCGTGCATCGTGTCGGTGCTGATGCTGCGCGAAGGCTGGGATGTGCGGAACGTGACGACCATCGTCCCGCTGCGGCCTTACACGTCCAAGGCAAACATTCTGCCGGAGCAAACCCTAGGGCGCGGTCTGCGGCGCATGACGCCACCGGGCGAAGCGGCAGAATTGGTGACGGTCATCGAACATCCGGCATTTGTCAGTCTTTACGCGGAAGAGTTGGAGCAAGAGGGTTTGTTCATCGAGACGATGGACGTTGAAAATATTCCGAAGACGACCGTCACGATTTTCCCCGATAAAGAGCACAAGGATTTCGCCGCGCTGGACATCGTGCTGCCGGAAGTGAGCGGCGGATTTAGCCGGACGGCGTCGCTGGCCGGGCTGACGCTGGAAGATGTCCGCAAACAATTTGCGCGCTACCGGCCTTTGCCCGTCGGCGAAGTGCGCTCGGAAGAAATTCATTACGAGGGACGACATCTCATCACGAATGAACTCGTCGAGCAGATGAAGATTCGTCTGCCATTGTTGGAAAGCGGACATGGTGCGATTTCGTTTTATCGTGAGGAGATGGAACGCGTCTGCGGATTGCGCGGCACGCATCAGGTGCTGGCGCCGTTGCTAGAAACTTTCATCACGGAAATCTTGTTTGAAGAAAAGCTGACGCTCTACGACCAGCGGCTGTTGAGCCGGATCAGCGATGTGGATGTGCGCGAAAATATTCGCGCCACGTTTGTGCCGCTGATTCTCAAGCACACGACCATCAAGGAAGAGCGCAAAGCCAGCAGCGCAAGCCAGTCGGTTTCTTTGTGGAAACCGTTTCAGGTGACGCACTCGGCGCATCGTCCCGCCATTCCCGCCAAACGGACGTTATTCAATCTCGCGCCATGCAACCGCGATTTGGAAGTGGCGATGAGCCAGTTTCTCGACCGTGCGCCGGATGTGGCCGCATTTTGCAAGAACGCCGGACCGCAGTCGTTGCGGGTGGATTATCTGACCGGCAACGGACAGCTTGCGTTTTACACGCCGGATTTTTTGGTGCGGCTGGGCGACGGCAACTACGTCCTCGCGGAAACCAAGGGGCGTGTGGACAAAGACGTGCCGTTGAAATCACGCGCGGCGGCGGCATGGTGCAAGGCCGCATCAAAAGGCAAAACGAAATGGGATTTTCTTTATGTGCCGCAACAGACGTTCGAGGTGTTCAGCGATAACCGTCTGGATGTGCTCATGCGCTCGTGCGAACCGGCGTTGCAAGATTTGATTGAAGAAGCGCAAGTGCCACAACTCACTTTGGTGTTCGATGAAGTGCGCGAAGATGAAACCGAATTATTTATCAGCAAGGCAGACCTTGCAGCATTGCCGCCCGCGCATCAGAAGATGGTGCAGCAGGCCATCAGCCTGTTTCAATTTCTGGCTAAGAAATCCGGCCAATCCTTCGCGCCGGTGTT
This sequence comes from uncultured Verrucomicrobia subdivision 3 bacterium, assembly GCA_903918885.1. Lineage (GTDB taxonomy): Bacteria > Verrucomicrobiota > Verrucomicrobiia > Limisphaerales > UBA11358 > UBA11358. Next base: position 25,364 of record CAIXFY010000037.1, on the reverse strand, counting down.
CACGCCGCTGCTCGGCCCGCTAGATGAAGCATCACGCGCGGTCATGTTAAAATTCTTGGGCGCGGACATTCCTACGGAACGCGAAGCACAGCAAAAGTTTTTCCAGCCGGATGTCAGTCATTTGCCGAAGAAAGAGGCGGAGATGTGCCTGCGGCGCGGAAAAGATTTGAGGCGGACGCTGGTGGATCGCAACGGCATGAGTCCAATTGGATTGCTGCGTTGGTGTCTGCAATATGCGGTCGAATCAAAGGGGCCGACGGAAGCGGTCTTCGGTGTCGTGAAACAACGCTTTGTCGGCGTGCCTTCGGAAATCTATAAACTGGTTAGCAACATCAACACATTCCGAAACGATTACGTCGCGCATCAAGACAAGGAACTGACAGATTCGACGTTGGCGCGAAAAGCCCTTGAAGAATGGGCAAGCGGGTTACGGCGGATTTGGAAACTGCACGGGTGATTGGTTTAGAACTTGAGGCACCTCACCCCGGCCCTCTCCCCATTCGCTGCCGAAGCGAACGCGGAGAGGGAGAATTATTTTGTGGGACGATTCCCCAGGGTAGTCGCGTTGCTCCAACCCTGGGCTAATTTCCATTACGCCTTCAGCGTATTTGAATTCGCGATAATTCGTGTAATTCGTGTCAATGTTTTGCCCGGCACTGCGATTGACGGTTGCCGGTTTTCTGATAAATTGCTCGGCCAATTATGAATCGTAATCCGCACGTCGCAGTTGTCGGTGCCACTGGCGCAGTCGGCATCGAGATGATCAAGACTCTGGAAAAAAGAAATTTTCCCGTGGGCAAGCTGACCTTGCTCGCGTCCGCCCGTTCGGTGGGCAAGAAATTGAAATTTCGCGGACAGGACATCACCGTGACGGAATTGACGAAGGATTCGTTCGCGGGCATTGACATCGCGCTGTTCAGCGCGGGCGGCGGCATCTCGAAGGAGTTTGCGCCCATCGCGGCCAAGGCCGGCTGCGTGGTGGTGGACAATTCCAGCGCGTTCCGTCAGGACGACAACGTGCCGCTCGTCGTGCCGGAAATCAACGCGTCCGACGTCAAGAACCACAAGGGCATCATCGCCAATCCGAATTGCACCACGGCCATCACGCTGATGGCGCTGTATCCGCTGCACAAGGCGTTCGGCGTGAAGCGCATTTTTGCCTCCAGCTATCAGGCCGTTTCCGGCACGGGCGCAAAGGCGTTGGAAGAACTTGAAAAGCAAGTTGACCAAATTGTCCACAAGCAACCGGTGACGAAGGAAGTTTACCCGCACCAAATTGCGTTCAACGTGATTCCGCACGTGGATTCATTTTTGCCGAGCGGTTACACGAAGGAAGAAATGAAGATGGAAAACGAAGGCCGCAAAATCATGCACCATCCGGCGTTCCGCGCCAGCGTGACGTGCGTGCGCGTGCCGGTCTACCGCTCGCATTCCGTGGCCGTGAGCGCGGAATTCGTCAAGCCCGTCACCGTGGCCGCCGCGCGCGAAGTGCTGAAAACCGCGCCCGGCCTTGACCTCGTGGACGAGCCGGAAAATAAAAAGTATCCGATGCCGCTCTTCACTTCCGAGAAATACAATTGCGAAGTCGGCCGCATCCGCATTGACTGCGCGCTGGACAACGGTCTCGCGTTTTGGGTGGCCGGCGATCAGTTGCTCAAAGGCGCGGCGCTGAACGCGGTGCAGATCGCGGAAGAATTGCTGAAGTAAAATTGAACCGGTAGGGCTGCGGTGCTCCGCAGCCAAATTATCTAGGGCGGCGCAGCAGCGCCGCCCTACCTTTTTATGGCTTGGCCGCGTCCCTGGTGAACGCGGTCAGCGTTTTGACCTTCGCCTCCTTGGCGAGATCCATCACATTCACGATGCGGAACCACGGCGCGTTCTTGTCCGCGCGGATGGCGAGCTTCAAGTCGGGTTCCTGATTGACGCGTTCAACCAGGCGGCTGCGCAATTGGTCGAGCGTCACCGGCAAATCATTTTTGTCGAAACGGAAATTCCCGTCCTTGTCGATGCTCACGACCAGCGGCGGATGTTCCTCTGCGCCGGATTTTTTGCCCTGCGCGGAATCCGGCAGCGTCAATTTGAGTGCGGGCTGCTGGCGAAAAGTCGTCGTCACCATCAGGAAAATCAGCAGCACCACCAGCACGTCAATCAGCGCGACGATGATGACGGCGGGCGCGGTGCGGCGTTTGCGGACGGAAAAGCGCATGGCATTATTGGTCGCGGTATTGCTTGCGGATAAATTCGTCGCAGAGCGTTTCCATTTCCACCGCGAGCACCTCGACTTTTTTGCTGAAATAACTCCAGAAAATTAGCGACGGGATGGCAATAAGCAAACCCGCCAGCGTCGCGCGCAAAATCAGCGCGATGCCCTGCGCCAGCTTGGTGGCATCGTTCAAGCCGGTCTGGCCGAGATCGCCGAACACCGTCATCATGCCGGCAATCGTCCCGACCAATCCCAGCAGCGGCGCGATGCCGACGATGACTTCCAGCACGACGAGTCCGCGCTCGAGTTGGACGACTTCGTGGCGCGCGGCGGTTTCGAGCGAATCCATGTTGTCCGCCTTCGGCCAGTCCGCGCGTTCCGCCGCGAGGCTGATGAGCCGACCGAGCGGCGAGGGATTTTCCGTGCAGGCGCGCTGGAGATTTTTGGCGTCATCGCGCGTGCGGTAGCTTTCCAGCGCGTTGGCGATTTTCGCCGGGACGACGCTGTTCCAGCGCAGCATCCACGCGCGCCAGATGATGACGGCGACGCAGACCACCGAAGTGATTCCCAGCAAAAGATAAACGGTTTTTTCCATAAAATCAGTGGTGATAGTCTAATCCGCAATATAGTAAAACGTGAAGGCGATTTCCCGGAAATTCGCGCCCACGAGCCGTCGCATGTCCGATGGCCACGGGCCAAACGGCGCAGCCTGCTCGATGGCGTCGCGGCAAAGGTAGGCGAACAAATCGCCGACGGTCGTCTCGTTGATTTTCATTTCGGTGACGGAGCCGTCGGGATTCAAGTGAAAATAAACCGTGACCTTGCCGGTGCGGTTCTGTGCGAACTGCTGCCGGTCGAGCAAATCATACCAACGCTGGCTGATGGCTTCGATGATGGCGCGGTCGTAGGCGCCGAACGGCGTGGCCATCGCATCCAGCGAAGAGCTGAGCGCGCGGCGGCGCACGCCGCCGTCTTGCTGCAATTGCAAGCCAGGAAGCTGTTTGGACTGCTGCGCCAGCGCTTCGCGCACGGTGCGTGGGCGCGGTTCCGGCGCGGGATTTTGCTCCGGCGTTTCGATTTCAGCGGGCTTGCCGGGCTGCAACGCGCCGGGGTTGAGCGCTTGGGCGGCTTTGGTTTGTTCCGGTTTGGCTTCAATCGGTTTTTGCGTCGCGGCGGGTTTGGTCTTGGCTGGTTTGGGCGTGTCCTCGGTTTTCGGAATGTCGCGTTGATGGCCGTTTAACTTGGGCTGGCTGGAATCTTTTTCGTCGTCGGGATTCGCGGCGCGGGAATTTTTATCGGAATAATATTTGGCGTTTTTCGGCGCTTCGGTCGCGGCTTGCGAAACATCAATGAAAATGGTCGGTTCAGCATTTTGCGCGACCGGTTTTGGCGGCGTGACGGAAAGTTTTTTGTGATCCGGCCAATGCAGCTTTTCCCACAGACCGGATTTTTTGCCGGCTTCGTAACCGCCCCAGGCGCCGAGGTGCGCGAGCAGGGAAAGCAAAAGCGCGGCGAGCAGCCGTTTTTTTTCAACACGACTTAAACGCAGGGAACCATGCTCGGCGCGCGGGCGAACCATGACGAATTATTTTGCCGCACGCTTGTGGAGTGGGCAACTGCTAGATTTTTATTTGGAGTTTTCGGCGGCGGTGCTAGATTGCGTTGTCACCGTTATGCACCATTCCACACACGGAACCCACGCGCCCGCGCACGGCTCGGCCGACTTCATCATCGTGGCCAGTTCAGATGACGACTACCACTCCGGTTATCATCTGTTCGCGGAAAAGGTGAACCGCAAACTCCGCGCCGGTTACCAATTGCACGGCCAGCCGTTCAACGTCGAAAAGACGCTGTGCCAAGCAATGTTTCGTTCGGCGGACGCGCCGGTGACCAGCGAGACGACGATGTTCATGAAGGCCGCTGGCTACCACGGTTGATTAGCCGCTTGAAGTTTGGCGGCAATTTGCTTTCATCGCGCCATGCAGAAAGTTCCACTCGCCGCCATCGTCAAACATTGCGACAAGATTCTGCGCACCGCCGAAATTGGGGACTACGACGGCGCGGCGAACGGCTTGCAGGCGGAAAATTCCGGAACAATCTCGCGCATCGCCGCGACGGTGGACGCCAGTCTCGCCACCGTAAAAATGGCCGTGGCCGCGAAAGCGGATTTGCTGGTTGTCCATCACGGATTGTTCTGGTCAAAAACGCATCCGTGGACCGGCAAAAAATACGAGCTGCTCCGGCTGCTGGTGGAAAACAATCTGGCCGTTTACAGTTCGCACCTGCCGCTCGACTTGCACCCGAAGCTCGGCAACAACGCGCGGCTCGCCGCCGCGCTGGGCTTGAAAAAGCTGAAGCCATTTTTTGAAAGCCACGGCCAGAAAATCGGCCTGCAAACGCGGCGGAAAATTTCCCGCGCGGAACTGGCAAAAAAACTGGAGCGAGCGACCGGCGCGAAGCCGAAGTTGATTCTCGGCGGAAAGGAAACTTGCGAGCGCATCGGCATCGTCACCGGCGGCGCGGGCGGCGAGCTGGCGCGGGTCGCCGCCGCGGGCGTGGATACTTTCATCACCGGCGAAGGGCCGCACTGGACTTATGCGTTGGCCGAGGAGTTGGGCGTGAATGTTTTCTACGGCGGCCACTACGCGACGGAGACTTTTGGCGTGCAGGCGCTGGCGGCGGAGCTGGCCAAAAAATTCAAGCTCCCGTGGGTTTTTTTGAATCACCCGACGGGCTTGTGATTTTCTGGCGGAAGCGGACGGTCAGGCTGTGGTTTTTTCTTCCGGTTTGCCGCGCGCAAGAAACAGGATGCCGCACAGCAGCAGTCCGACGCCGATGGCAGCGAGTGTGACGAAGAGCGGCTTATGCGGCAGACTAAAATCAAATACCACCTCGTGCACGCCGGGAGGAACCTGCACGCCGCGCATAAGAAAATTGCAGCGTAGCAGTTCAGCGGGTTTGCCGTCCACGGTGACGTGCCAGTTGGAATCGTATTTGTCATTAAGCAGCAGCACGGAGGGCGCGGTGGCGTTGGCGGCGAAGACAATGTGTTTGGGCGCGTAATCTTTAAATTCAACCGAGCCCGAATTTTCGTTGGTCGCTATCGCTGGCAGGTTTTTTTGCGGCGTGGAAATCAAAACGGTTTTGGCCGGATCAAAGTTCAGATCAGCCAACGTTTTCAGATTGACTGGATCGTTGGTGTTGACCTGCCAGTTGGAATAAAGTTTGGCCCGCGGCAGTGCGCCGGTGAAGTCGAACAGCGCGTAGCGTCCGTTGGCGTCCGGCGCGGCGGTGAGTTCTTCGAGCCGTTGCGGATTGAGGATGCCGGGCTTGGGGACGATTTCAAAACGCTGCACGATGCGGAAGCGCTTTTGCACTGGGTCGAGCTGCTGGTTCAGCGCATCTAGAAATCCAGCCGCGCCGAGCAAATATGACGTGTTGGACAACTCCCAGCGGCGGGCAAACAGCCGGGCGGATTCCGGCGTGCCGCGCGGAGTAAATGCTTCCACATACATTTTCAAATCCTCCGGGAGGCGCGACAGCTGAATCCAGTCCAAGCATTGTATGTTGTAATACGGAAAGTGGTGCTGCATCCATTCTATGCGGTAAACTTCATCCAATAATTCCAGTCCCTGTGGCGCGCGGAAGGGCAGACCGACCACGCGGTGTTCGTAGGGTTTGTTCCGAAGAAAATCCACGACAGGGTTCAGCGTGCCGACTTCGTATTTTTGTTTGTAATCCCAGTGGATGATGTAAGGCAAATCGGCGCGGACGAGGTCAAAAATCAAAAACCCGCCGAGCAACAGCCCGCCGATTTTTGCGCGTGGTCCGGTGAAATAACCCGTGATGATGGCAATGACCAATCCAATGGCAACGGCGAACGAGGCCAGTCCCCAGGCCAATTGTCCAAGGCTGAAGGCGGCAATCTGGCGAGCTAATTCTTCATTGGAATAGCCCATCGTCTGGAGGTAATGCACGAGAATATTCTTTTGGCCGAAATAAATCAGATTACCCAAAATTCCAAAACCCAAAAGTCCGATGCTGGTTAAGGTCCATTTGCGGTCAAAGATACCTGCTTTAGCCCACCACAATTGCAGATGTGTGGCAAAGCCGGCTGTCTTTGGCGCGGCTGGATCCAGAAAGCGGCGATTCAGCATGTGAACGCCGTAGGTAAACAAAATGACGATCGCCATGGAGAAGAAATAGAGGAATTTGTTGGGATTACGGATGGTTGAAAAATACGGTAGTTTATATAGCAACGCGTAAAACAGCGGTGAATCAGCGGTATGCGAGAATGGCGCAAATCTTCCCCACGCCAGCGGCAAGGAAATCAACATCACCGCCGACCAGAACCAAAGTGGTTTTTTTTGCGCGTCGTTGAACGGGGAATTTTGCCGTCGGAAAGATTGAGCCATGGACCATGCGGCGATGAGTGCCACCAGAATGCCGCAGTAATAGCCATAGCCGGAAAAACGCATGGAGCCCGGCGGCGGTGTGCCTTGGCCGCCCGCATCAAGAAACCGGTCCAGACCAGGATCGCGTCCAACGCCACCCCAATAAACCCCACCTCGATAGGCGTCCTGAAATTGCGGCATCATGTTGTTGGGGGTGTCCATCTTGTAGCCAAACAGACCAGGGATGATAAGCCCCAGTGTTTCTTTTTTTGGTAGACTCCATTGAGTGGCAAAGTCCCAACGCTGTGCCTTGGTTTCCGTATTCTGCGCCGTGCCAGACACACCTTGTATTGATGTGCTGATGAGTGAGGTAATGGTTTGAAATGCAATGAACCCAGCAAAAACCGCGATGACTCCCACCCGGCTGACGCCCCGGACGGTTTTTGTCAGAACAGTGTCGTCCGTTTCCGTCACGGACTTGTAAAATACAAACGCCGCGATGACTAGACTGTAAAGCGCACCAATATCCGCCGCCTCAATTACGTTCATGCCCACGCAGAGGCCAGCCAACGCCAGTCGTGTCCACCGGATATGACCAGAAGTTTCCCCAGTGTTGCTGACGATAAGTGCCAACGCCAAAAAATCAAAGCCTTCGGCAATTTGATGCGAGGCAGTGCCCCAGCAAGCGTCACCAAAAGCACAGGAATTGAGCATGGCAGCCAAAGCCCCAAGCATGGCGGCCAGTGGCGCGAGTTTTAAGGATCGGAAAAAAGTCCAAGCTCCGAAGCCCAAAATAAATAACGCGATGGGAGCCAGAAATTTTGCATACCCTAGCGGTCCTAGCATCATAAGTAGGAACACAACTGGGCTGATTGGTTGCACACCCATACCAGCACCCACATCGTTTAAATCGTAAAAGCTTCCCGTGAAAGCAGCTGGAACCGCGCGCCAAGCAGAATTCTGTTGCCCTAACGGCCCATCATTGGAAAAATGGACGAAATCAGGCAGAAAGCTGCGCCAAAACAGCATGGTCAGAACGATGGCCAGTGCGGCGGGAGCAAGCCATAATAGTTTGGCCGCCGGAGCGTTTTTGGGATTATTCATGTCTTTTCAAGAAAAGTGCGGTCAATAAAGTATCATTCTGGTTGGGCATGCCAACCGTGTCAAGACAGCCGCAGCCGATGAACGTTAGGAAAAAAATGTCGTCGCGGTTTCCAGCTTTGATTAGATTATCCCGATGCGTGGCAAACTTGACCTGATTTTTCATCTGGCGCGGCTCGGCTCTGATCCTAATGCCATCGCTGTAAAACTGGCATTACGACAGGCGTTGATGGGGTGTAAAAGCGTGCTGGATGTCGGCTCCGGCGTGGCGCACACGATGCGGGAACTGGGCGTGGAGCATGCCGTGGGTGCCGAAGGTTATCTGCCCGCCTTGGAAACCGCCCGCAGCCAAAATACGCATGATGAATACGTTCCATGTGATGTGCGTAAGTTGGACGAAAATTTTCAAGCCGGCCAATTTGATGCGTGCATCGCCTTGGACTTGATCGAACATCTCGACAAAAAGAGCGGATTAAAACTCATCGCCGACATGGAGCGGATCGCCCGCCGCCGCGTGATTTTTCTAACGCCCAGCGGATTTTTACCGCAGGGAAATACAGAAGCCGGTGATTTGCAGGCTCATCATTCCGGCTGGGAACCGGAAGAAATGAAACAGCTCGGTTATCAGGTGATCGGCTTGCTCGGCCCAAAAAAACTAAGGGGAGAATACCATCGGCTGAAGCATCGTCCGGATATTTTCTGGGGGATGATTTCCTTCGCCGGTCAGGTTTTGTGGAGTAAACGACACCCCAAAAGCGCTGCAGCCATTTTGTGCGTTAAAGAAATTTCCGGCTAAAACAACTCTTGAATCTGTCTCGAAAATCGGAAATCACTTTTTCACGTCTCCTCACAAATTTCAAAAATTAGTTCAAAAATTCCCCAAAAAGTATCAAACGATTGCCGGTCAGTTTTTGTTACCGGCCTCGTATTCCTTTCGGATTTCCTCGGCGGACAAGGCGCGGTTAAAGACGGCTACTTCGTCAATCCGTCCGATGAATTGCCGGATGCAATCCGGTTCAGCAATTTGGCCGATGCGAAATATACTGTCTGGCGGCGTGTTTAAGTTAAATGAACCGCTGGCCACTCGAATGCCATCCGCATAGAGCGTGGTAGAACCTGTTCCGGTGCTGGTCACGGCAACGTGATGCCAGCGGTCAGCGTCCAGCGATGGCCCAACCAGTGCGTTCCCCCATGAGGAAAAACGCAGCCGGTGGTCGGGCTGGTTATCGAAATAAATTAAATAGGCTTGATTGGCCGCACTAAAATCCCCATAGACGGCGATGGTGGCTTCCGCTCCGGGAATAAAAGATTCGACATAAATCCAACAGGCGATGGTCCTATCTTCGGCTCCCACCAGAAGTCCGGTAGCCGGGGCGGTCACCGAGTCGCCGATGTTGTGAAACTTAAATGCCTGCCCCACCTCGCCCTCGGAAAAGGTCGCACCGCCATTTAATGTGCCAATGTTTCCGGTCACGCTGTCGTCGGCATTCCCTTCGCCCGACCAAAGTGCCACCAAGCCAGATGGCAATTGTCTCCGCCCGCCCAGCGCCGAGACTTTGAGGCTGCGGATGGCTTTCACCGGCAGTTCATTTTTGCCGAAACTGGTTTCCACCCGCACAGCGGGAGTCACAAACTCGACTTCATACGCATCCCCATTAGTCGTCGTCAAACGCGCCGCCGGTGACTGCTCGGACGCATAAATGACCGAGCGAATGCCCGCCCAACCCAGTTTCAAATCGCCCATCGTCGAAGAATGAAAATTCAGCGCGTCGTCCAAGCCTTTCCCGACAAGATGCGAACCATCACGCAGCTCAATGGTCAGGCGAAAGCCGGTGGCGTTCACCGCCGGCGTGGCCGAGGCGATTTTACGTTTTGGCTCCGGCGTGACTTTGATGCTACGAATCAGTTTTACCGGCAACTCAGTTTTGCCGAAGTCGGTTTCAAGGCGGAGCGTATCCACGTTAAGTTGCACGGCGAACCCGTCGCCGTTGGTCGCCGTCAACCGGGCGGCGTCGGTGCTAGCGGCATATTCGATGGAGCGGATGCCCGCCCAAGCCAATTTTAAGTCGCCCATGGCGGCGGAGTGAACGCTCACGGTGTTCTCCACGCTTTGGCCGACCACGCGCGAACCGTCGCGCAGTTCCACCGTCAGGCGTCGAAGCCGATCCGTGTCGGCGGAACCAGCCCAACCTTGAATGACGCAAAAATGCGAGACACACAGGACGCTGAAAAGTTGAAACAGTGTTTTCATTCGATTTGAATCAGTCATTGGAAGCGCAATTTGTCAAAACATCAATTGACAAACATCAATTCGCGCCAGCCGGTCGAGGGCGTTGGCTGTGGCAGCGGTTGACCGTTATTTTGCTCGGTGCAGAGGGTCTGAATTTCTTCAGCGGAGAGCGCCCGATTGTAGATGGCAACTTCATCCATCAAACCGACAAAAGCGCGGTTGGTTGACCAACTGCCCGGAAGCCGATCAATCTTGCTGAACCAAAAGTCGCCTTTCGTATCGGCAGCCATCTGAGGACTCAATTGGTGTTGGGCCACCATCGCACCATTCACATACAGCATGCTCATGCTGCTGGCTTTATCATAGGTCATGGCAATATGCTGGAAAACACCGCTGGCGAGCACCCCTTGCTGCGAAACCAACCATCCGCCGTTCTTTCCGGGCATAATATTGCCCCGCAAGACACCCGTTTCGTCAGGCCGGGCGCTAATCCATAATTGAACTTGATCTGGATTCGACCAGTAAAGGATTGGATGAAGACCATCAACATTCGACGGCTTAATCCATGCCGTGATGGTAAAGCCGTCGCCCACGCCCACATTCAGCGCCGGACTGGCTGGAATCCGGATGCTCGAACTCGTTCCATTGAAAGAAAAAGCCTGACCCACTTTGCCCTCGGCAAACGTAATGTCCATCAACGTCGCCGTGTGACCGCCGACGGCATCATTGCCATCGCTATCGCCCGACCACAAAGCCACCAAACCCGGCGGATGCGAACCCTTGCCGCCCGCCGACACGGAAAATTTGCGCACTGAATTCACCGGCAAATCCACCTGACCAAAACTCGTCTTGACGGTGATTTTGGAATCTAGGAAGGCAACGGTCAACGTATCACCATTGACGGTGGACAATTTTGCCGAGTTGCTGGAGACGCATTCAAGCGAACGGATGTCTTTCAGGGCGAGTTTAATTTCACTCGGTAACGAGGAGTGGAACTTGAAGTATTTTTCAACACTCTCGCCGACCACGCGGGAACCGTCGCGCAGTTCCACTGTCAAGCGCGGCGGCGGATTCGTGTCGGCAGCGCTGGCGATGGAGAAAATGGCGGAAAGAAAAACAAGAATGGAACACCCAAAGACCGAACCCAGAAAAGCTTTCATGCCGGCAGCCTGCGCCCGTCCAGCTTTGCCGTCAAGCTGAACTTCTCTCTGACATATCCAATCCTCAACTCCTTGCCTATGCCCCTGCCCGAGGCGAACGTCCCACCATTCAAACCCATTACGCCAATGTCATTGTGAACGGCTATCGACTACCGAGACACCGCTTGCTTGGCCCCAAAAAGCTACGGGGAGAATACCATCGACTGAAGCATCGCCGGACATTTTACAGGGCACGATTTCCTTCGCCGGTCAGGTTTTGTGGAGTAAACGAAACCCAGAGACACCGCGCCCATTTTGTGCGTTAAGAAGATATCCGGCGCTTGACTTTGCCCGCCAGCACTCCCAATTTGAGCCTTTCAACGCAACTTTCATTCCATTTGAAATAACATGAAGCAGTTTAGTTATGACGTAGCGGTGGCCTATCGGATTTACTCTAAGATGTCCAAAAATCCGCCGCCGATTTTCCCTGACAATAAATTCAAACTGGCCGAACTGTGTTTTTATTCCCTTAAACATTCACTGACTGGATTGCGGGTCAAATTATGGGTCGTTCTGAATGATTGCCCACCAGAATACGAAGCCATGATCCGGCGCATTTGGGGTTCGGAAGATTTGACGATTACTCATTTTCCGGGAGTTGGCAATATGGTTACGACCACGGAGCAGATACGCAATCTGATTACCCAAACAGACGCGGAACTGGTCTGCCTCAGTGACGACGATTATTTCTATCGGCCAGGGCAATTTCACCGCGCGGTGGATTTCTTAAGACAGAATCCCGAGGCTGATTTTGTGACACTGCACGATCATCCCGATGGTTACAACACGGATTTACACAAGCTCCCCATTCAAACCCTAACCATGGCGGGCCAAAACTGGTGCTCCTGCCTCAGCACCTGCCACACCTACCTCACCCGCCGCTCCGTGATGATCGAGATTCAGGGCATGTATTGGGATATGTTTAAGAAATTCAAAGACGTGGGCGCGCATGACCTGCCGTTTTGGATGGCGTTGACCAAGAAAAGAGTTTTTAACCCCTTTAAGCTAGTGCGCTGGGGACTGACGCGCCGGTGGTTTTGGGCGGCGAGCATTGTAATGGCGTGGTATTATTGCGGGCGGCAGGTATTGTTTGGCCGCCGCTACACCCTTTGGGTTGCCCGTCCGACTCTGGCCACGCACATGGACGCTAAACTTTTAGCCCCGGGTATTGATTGGCAGAATGAATTTCAAAGACACATCGCTGCCATCAAATCGGAAGCCCAAAAAGATTAATAGCTTGATGGAGGGAAGCCGGGGCAAGGTTGTGAATCAAGTGCCTTCCATTTCCCTTGGCTTGCAAAACGGCTCCATTTCCGTGACCGGTCGCCCAAACGCCATCTTGGGATAAACATTGGCCGTGGTGGCGATGTCCACTTCCAGCAGCATCGGGGCAAGCGGATCCGACCACAACCAGCGCAACGCCTCGGCCACTTCACCGGCGACGGAAATGCGCCGAGCCGGGATGCCGTAAGCTTCCGCCACCTTCACAAAATCCGGGGCGGAATAGCCCCACACGGTAGATTGAAAACGAGAATCAAAATAGCTTTCCTGGAACTGCCGCACCATGCCGAGACTGTGGTTATTGATGATGACAAGCTTCAAGGGCAGATGGTTCCGCTTCACGGTCTGCAATTCCTGAATGTTGCACTGGAATGCGCCATCGCCCGCGATGACCACGACCGGTTTTTGAGGGCAGGCAAAAGCGGCACCAATTGCTGCCGGCAAAGCAAAACCCATTGACCCCATGCCGCCGGAGGTGAGAAAGCGCTGCGACCCGGTCAACTCCAACGACTGCGCCGCCCACATCTGGTGCTGGCCGACATCCGCCACATACGCACACGCTTGGCCGGAGGCCTGGGACAACGCGTGCATAAATTCATTCGGGTTCAAGCCGGTGACGCCGGTGCTTTCGCGCACATCCGGCCATTCCTGGCGTTTGGCCGTGATTTGCGCCCCCCAGCCCATCGGTTCTGCCAGCTGGAAGGATGGCAGCTTTTTTATGGCGACCCTCAGAAAATCAGATATCTGGCAGACGGCGGATTCGCAGCCACTGATCCGGTTGTTGACTTCACCCGAGTCGCAATCAACGTGAAAAATAACGCGCCCGCCCTTGAACGATTCAATCTCTGACCCGGTTTGCCGCACATCCAGCCGGCTGCCCAGCACCAGCAGAAAATCCGAGGTGCCAACGGCCCAATTGGCCCAGCGGTTGCCATAGCTGCCAATCATACCCACCCGCAGGGGATGGGCGTAGGGCAGCACATCCACGCCCATGAGGGAATGCACCACCGGCACGCCGCAGCGGTCGGCAAAATTCCGGAGCAGTTCAGCAGCCCGACCAGAACGGATGCCACCGCCGACCAAAATCAACGGGCGCTGCGCCCGACGCATCTGTTCCCCCAGCCGCTGCCAGAAAGATTCGGCGGGCGCGGGGACCGACGGCGAGGCGAGCGGGGACGGTGGAGCCTCTGGAATATCAGCCCGCTGAACATCCATCGGCACATCCAGCAGCACCGGTCCGGGACGTCCGCCCGAGGCCACGTTAAAAGCCTTTTCAAACATCGCGGGAATTTCTTCCGGAGTTTGGATCTTCCACGCGGCCTTGGTGATTGGCCCGACCATGTTGACAATGTCCGTCTCCTGAAAACCGAGCTGCCGGATGGGCCGGTCACCTTTTTGTTCGTGCCGGTTCACCTGACCGGTGATGAAGACCGCCGGCGAGGAATCGAAGTGGCAACTACCAACGCCGGTCAGCAGATTGGTGGCACCGGGTCCGCTGGTGGCGAGCGCCACGCCGGGCACGCCGGTCATGCGGCCATACGCTTCAGCGGCAAAGGCAGCCCCCTGCTCATGGTGCATGCTGACCACTTGAATTTTCTTCAGCGACCCGAAGGAATCCAGCAGATGCGCGATCATGCCGCCGGACAATTCAAAGACACAGGTGACGCCTTTGCGTTCCAAAAAATTAGCGATGTAGTCAGAAACTTTCATCCGGATATCAATTCATTAAACACCAAGGTTCAGGTGGTCGCCCCGGTGGCTTCGACCAGTTGGCGCAACCCGTCCATGATGTTGATTTGCGGCCGGAAAGCAAAGGTCTGATTGAAGCGGGAGCTATCGCCTTCCAGATGCATGGACTGACCCGGGCGGTAGGGCAGCGCGCCAAATGCCGGCTCCACGCGCCCGCCGGTATATTGCTGAATCAGTTGCACCACCTGTTTCAGGGGCAGCGAAGCGTTGGAACTCAAATTAAACACACCGCTGGTGTCCGGCTGGCGCAACACGGCCAGAATACCCGCGGCCAGATCCTGGACGTGCAGGTAATCGTAGCGCTGCTCGCAGCCGGACAATGGCGGCGACTGGCCCAGTTTCATCTGCCGGATCAGACTGGGAATGAACCATTGCCCGCCCTCGCCCGGACCATACACCGAAAAGAGGCGCAGCCAGACGTAAGCCATTTTTTTTTGCCGCGCGACATTTTCTAACCGGGCCAGACAATCCAGTTTCGTCACCCCGTAGGCGGTGTCCGGCTGGCAGGGATAATCTTCATCCACCCGGCCGTTGATGGGGCCATATTCCGCCTGCGACCCAAGCGCAATGAACTGCTTGAGATTCACGCTGCCGGCGATCTCCAACAGCTCGTCAAAAAGATCCAAATTGGCGGCTTGTAACTTCAGTTCCACCCGCTCGACAGCGGTGACTCCAATCCACGCCGCATGAATGATGACCTCAGGTTTTTCCGTGATGGCTCGTTGCGCCCAATCCGAAATATCATGGTTCAGCCAGGTGACTTGGTTTTGAAAATCAGTGCAGCGGGCCAGACTGGATTTTTCGCGACGGAGTGCTACGACTTCACAGCCAGCCGCCAACACCGAACGGGCAATGTGACTACCAATAAATCCCGTCACGCCAGTGATTAGAATTTTCATGCCAGCCATTTTACCGGGACCGCACGAAATGGCGGATGGTCGCCACCATGTAATCCAGCATGGCCGGCGTCAGGCCGGGATAGGTGCCGATGAACACCGCTTCGTTCATGATGCGGTCAGCCCCGGCCAAATCTCCCACCACGCGGAACGCATTCGGCTGCTGTTTCTTCAGGCTGACGAAAGCGGGCTGGCGCACGAGATTGCCGCCAAACAGCATCCGGTTGCCAATCTTCGCCGCGTCGAGATGCTGGGCAAATTCACGGCGCGTGAACGGCGCGTTTTTCTTCACCAGCATCATGAAGCCGAACCAAGAGCACTCGCTGCGATGACCAGAGTTGTCCCAAGTGAAACCCTGAGGCGTCCAGCCGGTCGCGTGGGTCGGGAGCTGGAACTGGATGAATTCCTCCAATTCCTGAAGCGCGGAGCGGAGATGATTCCAATTGTCGATGCGCGCCTGGATGAACGCCGGCAATTTTTTCAACTGCTGCCGGCCAATGGCAGCCTGCGGATCAAGCGGCTTCAGGTTGTAGCCGAGGTGCGAGTAGATATATTTGTGGTCGTAGCCTTCGGGCAGCTCGCCCAGTTTCCAGCCGAAACGTTTGTGGCAGGTGTCGTCCTTGCCGCTCGCGCACCAGCAATCCCGGCCCCAGTCGCGAAAACTTTCCACCAGCACTTTTAATTTCATGTCGCGGACGACACTCACCGCGCCGCCCTCGCCCATCGTCAAATGGTGCGGCGGATAAAAACTTTGCGTTGAGAGATCGCCAAAGGTTCCGGTGATTTTTCCATCGTAGCGACAGCCCAGCGCATCGCAATTGTCCTCGATGAGCCAGAGGTTATGGCGCTGGCAAAATTCGGTGACGGCGGCGAGGTCGAACGGATTGCCCAACGTATGCGCCATCATCACCGCCTTGGTTTTTCTGGGAACGAACGCGTCTTCCAGTTGATCCACGCGGCCGTTGAGCGTCACCGGATCATTGTCAATGAACACGGGCACGCAACCGTTTTGAATGATCGGTGCAACCGTCGTGGGAAAACCGGCAGCGACAGTGATAACTTCGTCGCCCTGCCGCAAATGCCGTTCGCCGAGCTTGTCGCTGGTCAGCGCAGAGAGCGCAAGCAAGTTTGCGGACGAACCGGAATTGACGAGCAACGATTTTTTGACGCCAAGAAAAGCCGCGAGTTCATTTTCAAACGCATCGCCTTCCGGCCCAAGCGTGAGCCAGAAATCCAACGTGGATGAAATAGCGGCTTCTACTTCATCCTCCGTGAACACGCGTCCGGCATACGGGACTATGCTTTGGCCGGGCACGAAGACGGCGTGCTTGGCATCGTTACCCGGGCGGTTCGCGGCGTGGGTGGCGGCGGAAAACTCGCGCGTTAGCTTGAGGATTTCGGCTTTGATTTCGGCAGGTGACTTCGGCATGAAAGATTATTTTTCCGCCCACGCAATTTTCGCGGCGCGGGCGGCGACTTCGTATTCGGCGATTTGTCGGAGCGTCAGATTTACGGCGACGGCGGCGTTTATATTCACGCCATGATACCAGTTCACGGTGTTGGCAATGGCGGTTTGAAATTTCCAGGCTGGTTGCCAGCGCAATTTTTTTCTTGCCTTGACCGTGGAAAGCATAAGCAGTTTCGCCTCGTGCGGTGCGTTGAGATGGCTCTGGTCTTCCCACCGGCCGGACCAGTTTTTCAACACTTCGCGCACCAAGTTACCGACGCTGCGGTTGGCCTCCTTCTCTGGGCCGAAGTTGAACGCGCTGCAAATTTCCTTCGCCTCCGCATTTACGAGTTCGGGCTTGGCCAGCGTGGCGGCGAGCCAGAGATAACCGCTTAAGGGTTCCAGCACATGTTGCCACGGGCGCGTGGCGTGTGGATTGCGCACGGGAATCGCGTCGCCGCGTTGTAACGCGCGGATGCAGTCAGGCACGATCCGGTCGCGCGCCCAGTCGCCGCCGCCGATGACGTTGCCAGCGCGCGCGCTGGCAATGCGCACGGGCGACTGGCTGAAGAATGAGCGGCGATACGCGCTGATGACGATTTCCGCCGCGCCTTTACTGGAACTGTACGGGTCGTGTCCGCCGAGAGGATCCTCCTCGGCGTAGGCGTAATCCATTTCGCGGTTTTCGTAACACTTGTCCGTGGTGACCATAACAGCGGCGCAAGATTTTTCCAATGAACGTAATGCCTCCAAAACATGCGCCGTGCCCATGACATTCGTCGTATAAGTTTCCAACGGCTGCTCGTAGGAATAGCGCACCAGCGCCTGCGCCGCGAGGTGGAAAACAAAATCAGGCTGCGTGGCGTGAATGGATTTTTTGACGGCATGAGCATCGCGCACGTCGCCAATTTCATGGTGCAAATGGTGAGTTAGTTTCAGTTGGTTGAACACTGCGGGATCGGTGAGCGGCTCCAAGGCAAAGCCATGAACTTCCGCGCCTAGCTCCAGCAACCATTGCGCCAGCCAAGCACCCTTGAATCCCGTGTGCCCGGACAGCCACACTTTTTTTTTACGATAGTCTCCGGCGAACATAGTCACCAAGTTTTCCATGGAGCCTTGCCGCCAGCCCACAGTTTATTCAGCAATTCGAACTCGCGGTAAGTGTCCATCGGCTGCCAATAGCCGGAATGCTGAAAGGCTTTGAGTTGTTTTGCTTGGGCCAGCTTTTCTAGCGGCTGTCGCTCCCAAATCAGATTATCGTCGGCTGGCTGGAGGTATTTTTCCAAACCCGCGCGTTTCAAAATAAAAAAGCCGCCGTTGATACGTCCCGCGGTCGTCTCGGGTTTTTCCTCGAAGTTATTCACCTGCTCAAGCCCGTCGATGGCCATTTCGCCGAAACGGGAGGGCGGGATGACCGCGGCGACCGTCGCTTGGCGACCGTGTTTTTTATGAAAAGCCAATTCCGCTTTGGTGTCGATATCTGCTAAACCATCGCCGTAAGTGAGCGCAAAGTTATCGGAGGTGATGTGTGGCAATGCGCTCAAAACCCGTGCCCCGGTCATCGCGGCCGCGCCCGTTTCCACAAACGTGATTTTCCAACCATCCTCGGTATGCGCATTGTGAAATTTTAATTTCTTTTTGGCACCCAACGTCAGCGTGAAATCGTTGGCGAAAGTTTCGTAGTTCAGAAAGTAATCCTTGATTGTCGCGCCCTTGTAGCCAAGGCACAGGACAAACTCATTAAAACCATGCGTGGCGTAGCCTTTCATGATGTGCCAGAGAATTGGCCGCCCACCGACTTCCACCATCGGTTTGGGCCGGTATTCCGTCTCCTCCCGAAGCCGGGTGCCTAAGCCGCCGCATAAAATCATTACTTGCATAATATTTAATTAGAAATTTAAGCCTCCGGATGACCGGGAGGACCAATAATCGTGACTACAATTTGGAATATGCCCGCAAAGAAATCCAGAGTTCATTTTGCATCCACCCGCGGGGATCCGAATCGAAGCAGCCGTTTGATTTCAAACCAGCGGTTCAGCCGCCATTGCAGAAATCGCAACATCCAGAAATCGCTGTGCTGGCGAAAGGTAGCAATGCGTTTACGCTCGGCGATAATATGCGCCCGCAACCGCCAGCAATCTTTGAGGGCCGACCAGAACGTCGTCTTCGCAAATGACCACCGGCGGAGCAATCCACAGGTCACCATGGTTTCCAACACCAGTAGTAACATCTGGGGAACAACGGCCAACGCAATGAGATGTTGCCCGTTTTTTAACAATGTGAGCAGACAGTTCCGGTTGGTGAAAAACCGCTTTTGGTCGGTGGTGCGGAATTCCACTGTGCGTATCCCGCCGGCGGGGTTAGCCGCCGCCGCGCCCCGGTGATGGACGCGGGCACCGGGCACGCCCACGATTTTCTGGCCGGCAATCCATACCCGCCACGACAGATCCACCTCGTCGGCATACATAAAAAACTCGGGGTCAAACATTCCCACCCGGCGGAAGACTTCCGCAGCGATAAAATAGGCGCAGCCGGAAGCGATGAAAATCTCCCGGGTTGCGGAGGAAGGCTTCGAGGTGCTGGCCAGGCCAAAAATATCGAAGCCGAAAAACCCCAAATCCTGATGCGTGTCATCGGCATAATTCAAAACCCACGGCGAAGCCGCCGCGGCGCCGGTTCGGCGGATTTCCGCCACCAGCTGTTCAAGGCAATCCGGCTCCAGCCAGGCGTCGCTGTTCAAAAAAAATAAGCATTGGCCGCGCGCAAAGCCGGCGGCGACGTTGTTGCCGGCGCAGAATCCCAGGTTCCCGCCCGTCTGAACCACCGCGGCCATCGGAAAATCGGCCAGCCATTCGCGGGCGGTGATCAGCGAGGAATCGCTGGAGTCATTGTCGGCAAAAACCGTTTCAATCTGGCTGGCAATGGTCTGGGCTTTTATGGATTCAAAACATTTGGCTAGCCATTTTTCGCCGTTGTAATTTAGGACGATGATGCTGACTAGGGGCGGGGTTTCCGCATGGCCAAACCGTTCGATTTGGGGTGCGGCGGTCATTTCAAGGTCTGTTTCACCAGCAAGTCGGCGATCAGTTTTTTATCCTTGCCGCGTCGTTTGTAGGTCAGCACGCCCCACGCGTTGCCCAGCACGCTCGCCGGACAGGCGGGCAGATGCCAGAGCCAGCGGAAATCACCGTCGCGAATGATGCCGCGCAGCGTGTGCCACAACGGGCCGAAAAACGTGACGCAATAAATCGCCGCCAGCCACAGCGGCACGGGCGGTTTTTCCTTCATCCAATTCACCGGCATTTCTTCCTGCACGCGGAGAAAATGCACCGTGGCGCGGCGGCGTTTCTGGATGAATTGCCAGAGTGTCTGGACGTAATAATGATGCACGCCCCGGCCGCGAATCCGCAGCCATTCGCGTTTCCCGCTTTTCATCAGGAACAGGGCGACGTGCGTATCCTGGAATTTTTCGTTCGCCTGCACCGACTGCAAATCCACGCGGCGATAGACAAAGCCGTTGGCGCCGAGGGGATACGAATAGGTTCCGTCCGGCAACCGCCAGCGTTCCGTTTCGCCATCGCGCGCGACCAGCTTGGGATTGGAACTCATCAGCCAACAAATCGGGTCGCTGATGTGCAGCAAATGCGACAAGTAGGCGCAAAAGGAACTCATCTTCGGCGAAGGCAAGTAATAACCCTCCACGCCGAGCGCCTGGGGATTGTTCGCCAGCGCGGTCACGGCGAGTTCGAGATAATCGGCGTGCGTAATTTCGTTGTCCGCATCCACGAACAAAATGTATTCGCCGACGGCGCGCTGCAGGGCGAGGCGTTTGCCTTCCTCCATGTTTTTACCGTTGTCGTCCAGGACGATGGCGCCGAATTTCCTGGCGATTTCCCGCGTGCCGTCGGTCGAGTGCGCGTCCGCCAGAATGATTTCAATTTTGGCCTGCGGATACGTCTGCCGCGCGAGGGAGGATAGGACGTTGTCCAGCAACGGCTCGACGTTCAGCGTCGGCATGATGACGCTCACCAGCGGACGGAGCCTTGCGGCCGCGGGAGAATTGCTTTCGGGATGGACGGAAGGGGGGCGCATAGCGCGCAAAATTCACAGCGGCGTCAGCAACGTCAGGTTGGGCGCGACGAGCTGGTTGTTCCAGCCTTTGACGGTGGGGATGGGTTTGTGGACGAAATCCGAATGCCAGGAAACCAGGATGGTAGACGAGTGGAGGCGTTCGGATTCCGCGCTTTCAAAGAAAGCAAATTCCGCGCCCTCGATGTCCATTTTGACGAACTGCGGCACGCCGGATTTGGCGATGGCCTCGGCAAGGGAAAGGCTGGCCACGCGCGGGCCGGTGGGGGGGGCGCCAAAATCGGGATCATAAGTTCCGGACAAGGTTTTTCCATCGGTCGTCAAGGCACAGGGAACGATGACGACGTTGGAATATCGGGCGGCACGATACGCCAAAAAATAGAGCGAGTTCAGGTTTGGCTCGAACGCAAAAACCGTGGCCCCGGGACTGTTTTTGGCCATGATGGTGGTCAATTTACCAATGGAAGCCCCCACATCCCAGATGACGGCCGAGCCACGATTCTGGCTGAAAAATTCGACTTCCGGCCCGTCGAGAAATTTTCCGAGCAGGGCATCCGTGAACAGGAAGCGGGAGGGATTTCGCCGAATAAAAAGATTCAGCCACCAGGCAAATTTATTTATGTAGTGCATCATGGTCGTCGGGCAAGTGTCGGGCACAAAAAACAAATGCCCCGTTTATTTTCAAGCTAAAAGGACGGCGACTGCCAGCGCAATAACGTGATTTTTAAATTTTAGCCGGCTTGCGCGCTTTAACATTTAGATAGTGGCCGCGCTGGCGGATGAAGGTTTCCAGAAAACGGCTCAAGCCGTCGGGCAGCGGCAAGATGCTCACCGAATGGGCATCCACATCAACAAAGCCCGCCTGCGCAAAAATCTCCTTCGCCTGGCGCACCGTCAATACCCGGATGTGGCCGGCGACCCCCGCGAAGGCCGGATGGTCGACCGGCAAATATTCCTTGATGGCCTCGCCCGAATGAAGTCCCAACGGGTTGCCATAGAAGCGGCCGCAAACCTGCATCAGTGAAAAAGGGGTGTAGCCGAGCAACAGGGCGGAACAGTTCAGCAGGCTACACAAGTTTTCAGAAGTTACGATGACCGTGCCGCCGGGCTTGAGCACCCGAAACATTTCCTCCACGAACAGGCGCGTGTTGTGTAGGTGTTCGATGACTTGCGAGCTGAAAACAACATCAAATTTATCATCCGGATAAGGCCAGCGCCCATTCAGGTCGAAATCAGACACCTTCATGCCGCGCTGCTCCGCTTTGGCCTTGAAATCCGGGGCGCATTCGATCCCATGATATTCCTGCGGTGGCGTTTTGAAATAGCGAGCCAACATGGAACCATCAAAACAACCCACATCCAAAATGGAGTCTGGTTTCAGTGCTGCCGCCGTTTGTCCCGCCCAGTCATTGGAGCGTTCAATGCCCAACTCACGTTGCCGGGCACCAAAATCATGCAGTCGTTTTAGGAGGAAATTCTTGCTCATGTTCAATCAAGCTGTTGCCGCCCACACATAACAAAGCGGGCCGGCGGTGGCAATTTAATTAGCGGCGCACTGAAGGATGATTGACTTTTAGAAGTCTTAAAATTACATAGTAGCCAGTCACTTATTGTTAAATGAATAATTTCTTACACCAGATTGGCTGGCGCGTTTATCGTGCGGTTCATGCCAATGGACTTTTGGCCGATGCGGTTTATTCGGGGGCTTATTACTATTTCCAGATTACCCGGCGCTTAGCCTACCGGCGGGCGAAACGGGATAATATCACGCCCGAAGAACTGGGGCACTATCACGGATTGCAAAACGGCGGCAATTTGCAGACCGGCGTGACGAACATCTGCAATGCCAAATGCACCTTCTGCGCCTATCCGAAGGTCGTCGCCAATAAGACCCTTCAGACCGGCGTCATGACGTTTGAAATTTTCAAAAGGGCCGTGGATGAATGGGTAGCGATGGGCGGCAAGAGTCTCGATCTCACGCCGGTTGTCGGCGACCCGCTGGTGGATCCCGGCATTTTGGAAAAGGTGGATTATGCCGTCAACCAAGCCGGCCTAAAGAATGTATTCCTGACCACCAACGCCATTCTCATTAATAAAAACGACACCTATAAAAAGCTGATCGACCTCGGCATTGCGGCGGTCTTTATCAGCACCCAAGGTGCGAGCAAGGAAGCTTACGAAAAAATTTATGGCGTGAAACATTACGACGAAGCGATGTCTGGCATTCGCAATCTGATGGAATACAACCGCTCGAAGGGTGAGCCGGCGCGCATCGTTGTCCGCTTTCGTAACCACGAAAAGCCGAGCGCGATCATTCGCTCGCCGGATTTCAAAATATATATCCAGCCGTTTTTATCGGCGCGCGTCCGCGTCAATTACACCGTGGATTTTGACAACTGGGGCGGAACCATCACGCCGGAGGATATGAGCGGCTTCATGAAACTGCGGAAATTGCCGCCCGCGCTGAACTTGCCCTGTATGGCGCTTTTCGGCCTGGTGGTTCGACACGATGGCAACGTCCGGCTTTGTGGTTGCCGACTCATCCGCAATGACATGGATGATCTGGTCGTGGGCAACCTCCGCGACAAATCGCTGCAGGAAATCTCAAGAAGTCCGGAAGCCTGGGAAATCATCAAGGGTTTCTACTCCGGCAAACGCCCCGAAACCTGCCGTGGCTGCACGCAATATCATCCAATCAATCGCCAGTGGCTAAAAGGCCGGACGGAAAATCTGGCGGCGGCTAATCACGAAGAGACATCCATAAACCCGGCGTCTTACTGATACTGCTTCGACGGCGGATTCAAATCAGGCTTGCTCTTTTGATGAGTGTCGGCGCATGGCCAGCAACCAGACGGTCAACAGGAGGGCAAACGCGATTCCTGCCGCCAACGGCATCAGGGTCAACAGCGCCGTCGGCGTTTTTCCAAGCGCGAACAGCGTTAGCCAGTAAGCCAAGCCCAAGCAGCCGTAGAGTAGCGCAATCTTAACCCAGCGGCTCGCTAGCGCCCACAGACTCAAGGCTTGCAACAAGCCGACGAAGACCATCGTAGTGGCCAGATGTCCCATCATCGCCGCCGATTCTGGCGTGTAGCGGCCGATGGCTTTCAAGCAAATTACTTTTAGTACGAGCAGTCCGATGAGGCCGCAAACTAAACCGGCAGCGTAAAGGCCAATCAATTTCAATTGCTCCCTCAACGCATCGCCCGTGTGCGCCGTTGAGCGGTGGGTGAATAACACCGTCAATAGCGGCCCTACCGTGATGGGCAGTGCGCGCGCAAATAACCCAGCGGCGGAATAAGCATCCCGCGCGGCGGCAGGAAAATATTTTTGCGCCACCAACTGGTCGCTCTGGATGAAGCAGTAGTTGCCACCGATGCAGGCCGCGCTCAAAATCAAAAATCCGACGAATTCACGGTTCCATGGCGAGATGGCAGGCGTGGGGCGCACCAAATCTTTTCGCCAGTATAAGAGCACCAGATTGGCCAGAGCCATGATGCCTGAAGCCAGGATGACCATTTCCGCCGTGGGAAATTTCAGCATGATGAACCACCCGAACGCCAGCCGCAGACACACGCCCGTAAAACCGATGAGCGCGAGCCGTTTGAACCATGAGAGACCCTGACACAGTGCGGTCGCCAGACCGCCCCAAAGTCCGGCCAGCACACAGCCCAGTGCCATGAACGTCAGACTGATTCGTGGAAAGTTAAACAAGTGGCTCAAGGGGTGCGCCAGAAAGATGGCGGTCACGGCCAACGCCGAACCAGCCAGCGTCAGATGAAAAAGAAATTTCCGGCAGCCTGCCAGCAGCCCCTGTAGCCGCGCGTCGTCACCGCTGAAATGAAATCGGGCGATGTAATGCGTAATAGCGGTCGTGGCGATAGCCAGCGGCAACCCTAGTAATCCCATGAAACCGTTGAGCGTATTGTTCGCTAGGCTATACTCGCCGCTTTCCTTAAGCCGGTTGCCGATGATGGCTTGAAACGCTAGGTTTCCCAGACCGGTCAGGAAACTTACTGCCGAAAAAACAATGCCGCTCTGCAACAGTTTTCTTGTGCGCGAAGCCGCTGGCTGGGCGTTCTCGGAAACCGGGCGGTCTGTAACTTTGTTTTCCATCGGTAAAATTGGGATGCCCGGAAAAATTTTCCGGTGACGCCGCGGATGTTAGTGGCCATTTCCGGTCTTGTCCACCGGCAGTTACTGTGAGAATTGCTGGCGGTGGACGGTGAAAATAATTAAGCTTCGGGCTCCAGATGAATGTTGTTTTTATCACCGGCGCCGCTGGCTTTATCGGCAGTAATCTTGTTGACCGTCTGCTGGCGAATGGCAAAACCGTGGTCGGTTGGGATAATTTTTCCACCGGCCAGCGCAAGTTTCTCGACGGTGCGCTGCAAAATAACAACTTCAAATTGATTGAAGGTGACAATTTGGATTTGCCCGCGCTGACCAAGGCGATGGCGGGTTGCGACACGGTGTTCCATCTTGCTGCTAACGCCGATGTGCGTTTCGGCCTCGAACATCCCTCGAAAGATTTGCAGCAAAACACCGTCGCCACTTTCAACGTGCTCGAAGCCATGCGCGCCAATGGCATCAAGCGCATCGCGTTTTCTTCGACTGGCAGCGTTTATGGTGAATCAGCGGTGATTCCCACGCCCGAGGACGCGCCGTTTCCGATTCAGACTTCACTTTACGCCGCGTCTAAAGTTTCCGGCGAGGGCATGATTTCATCCTATTGTGAAGGCTTCAAATTTGAGGGCTATATTTTCCGCTTCGTCTCG